>JAICME010000001.1 GCA_025929425.1 Thermoleophilia bacterium
GATGGAGCAGTCCCTCGCCGACCTCGTCCTCCGCCGCGTGATCAGCCGTAACACGGCGCTTGGCGTGACGAGCCGGCGTGAGGAGTTCGAAGCCCTCCTTGCCCGCAGCGGCGTCGCACCACGCACAGACGAACACCTCCCCGAGGCCCTCCGTGGCCTCCGAATCGCAGGAGCCACACAGTGAGCGGGATCAGCGACTTCCTGAAAAAGGACCTCTCCTTGAAGCGCAAGCCTTCGGCAAGTGCCGAGGCCGCAACCACCACGACGGAGGAGCCGAAGACCGAGGCGCCGAAGCGGAGCGTGTCGCTTCCCAAGCGAGCGCCGAAGCAACGGAAGAGCGCCGCGCCGATTGCGAGCGGCCGGCACAAGCAGCTCGTCGGGCTGAGCATCGGTGCATCCGAGCTCGCTGCCGCCGTCGTCGTGAACAACGGCCGGCCGAAGCTCGTCAAGGCCGCGCGGCACACCCTTCCTGCCGACGTCGTCGCGAGCGGCGAGGTGCGCGATCCCGAAGTCCTCGCCAACGAGATCTCGGCCTTCTTCCAGGAGGCCGACCTTCCGCGCAAGAACGTGCGGCTCGGCATCGGCAGCAGCCGGACCGGTGTTCGTGTCTTCGAGCGGCCGGAGGTCGACGACCCGCGGCAGCTCGCCAACGCGATCCGTTTCCGCGCGTACGAGACCCTTCCGATCCCGATCGAGGAAGCGATGCTCGACTACCACGTCGTCGAGAGCGCGACGGCACCCGACCGGGTGCTGCTCGCGGTCGCCTATCGCGACCTCGTCGACCGCTTCGCGGCGACGTGCACCGCGGCGAAGATCGAGCTCGCGGGAATCGACATCGAGGCGTTTGCCCTCCTGCGTGCAGTCGGCGGCGAGCCGCTTGCTGCCGACCAGCGCGCCGAGGCCGCCCGCGTGGCCGTCTCGATCGGACACGACCGCACGACGGTCGCCGTCTCCGACGGACGACTCTGCGAGTTCACGAGAGTGCTCGACTGGGGCGGCGTCCGCGTCACCTCGGCGATCGAGCGGGCCCTCGAGGTGGACGCCACCGAGGCCGACCGGATCAAGCGGTCGATCGACATCTCGAGCCAGGCTCCTGCGGATCCGGCCGACGAGCGCACCGGCAAGGCGGTCGAGGCCGCTCGCCGCGAGGTGCACGGCCTGGCCCGCGAGCTGGCCTCCTCTCTCCACTTCTACCAGGATCAGCCCGACTCCCTGGGCTTCGCCGAGATCATCATCACCGGCGGCGGCGCCCACCTACAGGGACTGGCCGAGCAGCTCGAGGAGCTGGTCGGCATCAGCGTCCGTGTCGCCGACCCATTCGCGCGCGTCGGCTCGGGACACGGCATCAGCTCCGGTGGCCAGGACGGCTCGCTCGCCGTCGCAATCGGACTGGGAATCGAGGACTGATGCGCGCCGTCAACCTACTCCCCCGCCAGCAGGTCCAGCGGACCCGGGAACGGACGAACACGGTCGCGCTCGGAGCCGGAATCGGCGGAGCCGTGGTCGTGCTCGTGCTCGTCGCAGGCTTCCTGCTCGCGAACCGGAGCGTCAACAGGCAACGTGACGCCCTCTCCACCGCTCGGGCTGTGCTAGCCGCCACGCCGGCGCATCACGTCTCGGCAGAGACGAATGCCTTCCGCTCCTCGATCCTCAATCAGCGGGAGCAGCGGTCGCTCGCCCTCGCAGCGGCGATCGGCAGGCGGGTCGCCTGGGATCGCATCCTGCGCCGGATGGCGCTCGTCCTACCCGACGACGTCTGGCTGACGAACGTCACCGGCACGATGCCGCTCGAGCCTACGACCGCCACGGTGCCGACGACCCCGAGTGCCTTGCCGACTGCCCCGACCGCGCTCACGCTTCAGGGGAGCACCTACAGCCAGGCCGGTGTCGCGCGGCTTCTCGCGCGCCTCCAGGTCGTCCCCGACCTCAAGAACGTCCAGCTCCAGACCAGCACCGCAACCATGATTGGCAATCAGCGGATCATCAACTTCACCATCGTCTCGGACATCCGCAAGGGAAGGGGAGCCTCGTGACCGCCCGTCTTGCAAGCCTTTCGCCGAGGGCGCAGGGCGCGGTCGTCGCCGGTGTGCTCCTCGTCGTCCTCCTGCTCGGCTACCTCGTTCTGATCTCGCCGAAGCGCTCGACCGCCGCAGACCTGAAGAAGCAGACGGCGGCGGTGCAGCAGCAGATCGACCAGAACAGCTCGAGCGCGTTCACGAAGGCCCTGCCGGCGGTGCGCGCGGCCAGCATCTTCAAGTTGACGCAGGCGATGCCGAGTCAGCTCGACACGCCCGACGTGATCCTGCAGCTGAACCAGCTCGCCGAGGACTCGGGCCTGTCGTTCGACCAGGTCCAGCCGGGCGCTGGGGCCTCGAGCCTCGGCAGCACGCTCACAACGGACCCGTTCGCGGCCGAGCCGATCCAGGTTCAGTTCACGGGAAACTTCTACAACCTCCTCGCATTCCTCCAGCGGCTGCGCAACCTCGTTCGCGTGGAGAACGGAAACCTCTTCACCGCCGGCCGCCTGTTCGACGTCAGTGACGTCGCGTTCGCTGCCGGATCGAAGGGATTCCCGCAGATCCAGGCGACATTGACCATCAATGCCTTCGTGCCCCAGGCGCCGGCCTCGACCGCGGTGGTTCCGGGCTCGACCGACACGACGTCGACGACCACGACCGCCACGACCACGACCACGACCTCGAACCCCACGTCGGCGGCGCCGAGCACGAGCGGAGGGACCTCATGAGCCGTAAGAGCAGAATGAAGGGTGTCCGGGAAGCGAAGGATCGGCGCGCGAAGCGGATGGCCATCGGTGGCGCAGTCCTGCTCGTCGCAGTCCTCGCCTTCGAGATGCCCAAGGTCCTCAAGAGCCACGGCGGCAGCAACAGCTCTGCGCCTCCGGCTGCAACGACGACCACTACGAGCTACGGGGCTTCGACGACGCCCACGGGCACGCCTGTCGCGTCCGCGGCTGTCTTGCCTGCACCGAGCGCGAAGCTGACGAGTTCGGACCTCGCACCGCGGCGATCGAAGTCGGAGCTCTACTCGTTCAGTCATTTCGCCGGCAAGGACCCGTTCGTCCAGCAGGTTTCGGCCTCCGACATCACGAGCTCGCCGTCTGGGACCTCCGGCGCGAGCGGTGGTAGCAGCGGTGTCATCACCGCCGGCCCCCCGCCCTCGGCGCGGACGACGGCCGCGCGCATGCTCGCCCGGACTGGTGTGGTGACGCTCCAGGTCAACGGCAAGACTCAGTCGGTCCGGGTCGGCGGAAGCTTCCCGAGCTCGAACCCGCTCTTCAAGCTCGTCTCGGTCTCGCGTGGACTCGTGAGGATCGGCATCGCAAGCGGCTCGTACCAGAGCGGGGCGCAGACGGTCTCGCTCGTCTCTGGCCGCACGCTGACCCTCGTCGACACGGCGGATGGCGTTCGCTACCGGATCAGGTTGCTCTCGGCGTCGTGACCGCGGCTGTAGTCATCGATCTGCGGAGGGGCCGCCTGAGCGGGCTCTTCGCGAGAATGCGCGACGAAGACGGGATCGGGCTCATCGAGCTCCTGATCGCGCTCCTCGTCCTGAACGTCGGCATCTTCGCCACGCTCGGCGCGTTCACCTCGGCGGCGTCGACTCTGAAGCGCTCGAGCCGGATCTCCACAGCCGCGGCTATCGCCGATCAGGAGATCGAGGCGCTGCATAACCTCAAGTACAGCCAGATCGTCAACGTCGGCCCGGCCGCGTGGCCAAGCGCGCAGACGCCCGACGGCGGGTCCTACACCTTTCAGGTCGTGGTGACCTCAGGAGCCGGCGTCCAGGTCACCGGCGGCAGCGCGAACCTCAAGCAGGCCGCAGTGACCGTGACCAGCAACGCCGACCCCAGGGCCAAGGTGACCAGCATCACGACCTTCTCCCGGTGTACGCAGTCGGGCCTCCAAGGAGATACAGGGCAGACGCCCTGTCAGAGCTGATGGCCGGCTTCGCTTACAGCGCAATCAGCATCGACGGGCTCGAGACCGTCGGCGAAATCCACGCGCCCGACCTCGAGGCAGCCCGCGAGCAGCTTCGTATTCGCGGTCTGCTCGCGCACACGCTTCGCGAACTTCCCGCCAGCGGCGAGGACAACCTGCGGACGGCGTTCAAGAAGATCAAGCCTCGCTCGATGCAGATCTTCTCGCGCCAGTTCGCGACCATGATCGAGGCCGGCCTCAACATCGTCGCGTCCCTCGTGATCCTCGAGGAGCAGACCGACGATGTCTATCTGGCCGAGATCATCTCCGAGCTCCGCGCCGACGTCGAGGGAGGCCTTCTCCTCTCTCAGGCGATGGCGCGGCACCCGAAGGTGTTCAACGAGCTCTATGTCTCGATGGTGCAGGCCGGTGAGGCCTCGGGCATGCTCGACAACGTCCTCGACCGTGTCGCGGACCAGATCGAGAAGGAGACGAAGCTCAAGCGCCGCGTGAAGGGCGCGATGATCTACCCGACGGTGGTCTTCACCTTCGCCACGCTCGTCCTCGTGGCCATGCTGATGTTCATCGTCCCGATCTTCGCGAGGATCTTCACCGAGCTGGGCGGCCAGCTGCCGTTCCTGACACGGGTCGTCGTGAGCGCCTCCGACCTCCTTCGGGCGCGGTGGTACATCATCTTCCCGCTCGTCGCGTTCGGCGTCTGGGGCACGCTTCGCTACAAGAAGTCCGAGTCAGGCCGCCAGAAGTGGGATCAGATCAAGCTCCGGATCCCGCTCAAGATCGGCGAGGTCGTGCTCAAGATCACGATGGCGCGGCTCCTGCGCACGCTTGCCACGCTCGTCGCCGCCGGCGTCGACATCATCAAGGCGCTCGAGATCTCAGGCTCGACGGCCGGCAACTGGCTCGTCGAGAAGGCGCTGACCGACGCCCGCATCAAGGTGCAGGAGGGCGTTCCGATTGCCGAGCCGCTGACGAACAACCCGCTCTTCCCGCCCATGGTCAGTCAGATGGTCAAGATCGGCGAGGAGACGGGTGAGCTCGAGAAGATGCTCTCGAAGATCGCCGACTTCTACGAGGACGAGGTCGACAGCGCGATCCAGTCCCTGACCTCCATCATCGAGCCGATCATGATGATCGGAGTCGGGATGATGGTCGGCGTCATCATCATCGCGATGTACCTGCCGATGTTCAAGATGATGCAGCTGATCGGTAACTCCGGCTGATCCGGCTGAGCCCGGCGCACGAGACGGCATAGACGGCACGTATCGCGGCTCGCTCCAGACCGCGGGCGCGAGCCGGGTCGGGCATGTCGCCCTGCAGCATCTTCGCAAGGGCGCGGAACGTGATCGGTAGCCGCGCGAGCGCGTAGGTCGTGCCCGGGAAGTGCTCGAACGCGCGCTTCGCCTGCCAGCCGGCCCGGGTCAGCGGCGTAATCCGCCGTTCCACCGCCGCCTGGTACGGCTCGAGCGTCTCGGCGCGGCCGGCGAGCACGTCGAGCGCCGCCTCGGACACGAGCTGCGCGGAGAGGAACGCCTCGTACATCCCGTCCCCCGAGAGCGGGTCGACGAGCCCGGCGGCATCTCCGATCACGGCCGTCGTCCCACGCGCGAGCCGTGTGGCGGTCAGCCGCATCGGCAGCCGGTAGCCGCGGGTGTCCTGCGCCGCGGCCGGGTCGATGCCGTAGGCCTCGCACATCCGCTGCAGCTCGGCGCGAAGCTTCGGCCCCTCCTCCCCGTTCCCGCCGACGCCGACGTTGATGTGGTCGCCCTTCGGAAAGATCCAGCCGTAGCCACCACGGATGACGGCGATCTCGAGCACCATCGCTCCCGCGTAGCGGGCTTCGTACGGGTAGTTCGCCTCGAGCGCGACGCCGTGCTCGACCTGCTCGGCGAGGCCGAGCTGTTTCGCGGACGCGCCGTTGCAGCCGTCGGCGCCGATCACGATCCGCGCATCGAGCTCCCGTGCGTCGGCCGTCTCCCCCTCTCGCACCTCCGCCCCGGCCTCGGCCGCCTTGTGGAGGAGGAAATGGTCGAGCCGCTTCCGCTGGGTCATGTACGCGAGAGGCGCATGCGCCCGGCGGGTGAAGCGGTGCCGGTAGCGAAGCCCACACTCGAGCCGGTGGGCGACGTCCTCGACCACGGGCTCGATCGAGAACGGCAGCAACCGCGCAGCGCGACCGGTCACGCCGCCGCCGCACGGCTTGTCGCGCGGGAACCTCGCCTTGTCTATGAGGAGCACGCTCGCGCCCGCGGTCGCCAGCCGATACGCGGCCGTCGAACCCGCGGGCCCACCGCCGACGATTGCAACGTCGTAGCTCGTCACGACCCCCAAAGCTACAATGGCGCCCCTCGTCGGGGGTGTGCCCGAGCGGCCAAAGGGAACGGGCTGTAAACCCGTCGGCTCAGCCTACGGAGGTTCGAATCCTCCCGCCCCCACTCACTCACTCACTCACAGCGGGGCGCTTTGGAGGATGTTCACCGCCCTCGCCACAACCATCACGGCGAGGGCGAGGCTGATCGCCGACTCGATGAGCATCAGCATCTTCGCCCAGCGGCTCAGCGGCATCGCATCCGTGGGACTGAACGCCGTCGCATTCGTGAACGAGACGTAGAGGTAGTCGAGAAACTGAGGCTGCCAGCCCATTTCCGCGAACTGCGGCTCCGTTTGCTGAGGGAAGAGAAAGTCGCGCTCCGTGTGGGTGCGCGTCGGGCGTGTGATCGGCCCGCCGGCATCGAGCTGCCAGTACCAGAGCGCGAAGAGAAGGACGTTCACGACCCACATGTGGACCGCGGCTCTGAGCAGCGTCGAAGCGGTCGCCTGCGCGCCGTTCACGAGTAGGTGGATGAGGAGGATGATCGATGCCGAGTTCGCGGCGCTGACGATCGCGATCGACGCCAGGACGAGGCGGCGGCGGGTCACGCGCAGGACCTCCGGACGCCGCTCGAGAGCTCGCGCGAACGGCCCGCTCGGGCGGATGATGCCGAGCGCGACCAGGACGAGGACGGTGAGTGCCGGGACGACCCAGCGGACGACGCCGAAGGCTCCCCCACCCGAGCTCACGATGAAGCGCGAAGGGAGGTCGGCGTAGAGCCCGGCCGCCGCGACTAGCGCCGCTGCAGGCCAGAGCGGCGACTCGCCGAGCTCATCGCTCGGCGCGAGCGCGCGGCGCACGTCCACCCGTGTGAGGCTACGCGGGGCGTCGGCGGGAACCGCCCGCGAACGGGGCTACAATCGGCCTTCCAGCCCTCTTAGCTCAGTTGGTAGAGCACCTCCATGGTAAGGAGGGGGTCGACGGTTCGAGTCCGTCAGAGGGCTTTGCTGATTTGCAGGGACTTCGGCTTAGTAACCGGCTGGCACTCGAACCAAGATCCCATGTGAGGGAACACTGAGGGAACTCGCGGCGTTCTGATTCGGCAGAGAACCGAGGGGCGCGTTGACCTACGTGAACCGGCCGCAGGAGGGTTCGAGGTCAGCTGTGCCTAGCTCAACCTGCAGCGAAGATTCGCCGAGCCGGTGCGATAGACGCGTGGGCGCCGTCGCTATCGGCACGAGTCCAACTAGACCCGTCCCGGCCTCGGGAAGGTGGTCGCGGCCGGCACCTTCAGGAGCACACTTGCCGATGCAGCTGCGTTGTCACGAGCCCACTAACCAGAGGAGCACGTTCTCCCACTCACTGAAGGCGTCGGGTCCGGTTGTATCCCACTCGTCGGGAAGCTCCGCCTCCTGGAGTCCTCGATGGAAACCGCGCAGTGTCCACTCTGTGACCATCCAGACCACGACGCGGACCGGGACCGAGTACGTCTTTCCCTTCTGGAGTTCCGCAAGGAGGCGCAAGAAGACCCGCTGCGCCGCCTCGTCGCCGGCCTCGCGTGTTCCGAGCCGGAAGAAGCAGCGATCGCGCACCGGCGTGAAGTAGCCGGCGAGCAGCAGCTTGTGCTCCCCCTCATGTAGTAGCCGCTGATCCTCAGCGTCGCGAGCATCGTGCATCGACGACATAGTCCTCGAGGACACGGCTCGATCTTACGACGACCCGATTGGAAGTAAGAGAACGCGCTCGACTCGGGGACTCCTTGGAAATGAAAGGAGCCCAGATGATCGAGAACAGCATCCAGCTCGGCGATCCGGTCGAGCACCGCGGCATCGTGATCGCGCCCCTCTTTCCCCGGCAGGATTCCATCGCCGAGTTCGTGACACTCGAAGAAGCGCTCCCACTCGGCTTTCGCATCACCGAGATCGACGCAGCGGGCTCCGTCCCCGAGCTCATAGCTTCCAATCCACTTGATTCGCCGGTTCTCCTGTACGACGGCGAAGAGCTGCTTGGGGCGAAGCAAAACCGAATACTCAACGTCACGGTGCTCGTGGATGCGAAGAGCGAGACCCGAGTCCCAGTTTCGTGCGTCGAGCAGGGCCGCTGGCATGCCCAGAGCGCCACGTTCAGTGCGACCAAACACACCGCATATCCGGATCTTCGCCGCCGCAAGGCAGAGCGCCTGAGCGCCTCGCCGATGTCGCCAGGCGTCGCCCAATCGGCAGTCTGGGAGGAGGTCGCCGCGAAGGCTGGCCGCCATGGTGTCCACTCGCCAACTGGGGCGCATGCCGACATCTATCGGAATCGTGCAGAGGAACTATCGCGCCTGCGGCGAGCATTCCCGCTCGTGCCCGGCCAGTCCGGTGCTGTGCTCGTACTGGGGGACGACCAGCTCTGCCTCGACTATTTGTCGCGACCCGCAGCCTTCGCCCGCCTCTACCCGAAGCTGCTCGACGGCTACCTCCTCGACGCACTAGATCGCCAAGGGAGGACAGCTTGCCCCGATCGGCTGACTGAGTTCATAGGCGCCGTCTCCGGTGCCAACCGGCACGACTCATCCTCGGTCGGGCTCGGTAAGGACCTTCGCCTAGCTGGCGATGACGTGGTCGGCTCAGGCCTCGCGCTCAACGAGGAGCTGCTTCAGCTATCCGCATTCACACGCGATGCTCACCGCCCGGTGACGCGCATCGGGCCTCCGAGCCGCCGCCATTGAGGTCGAACGCATTGAGGACTGACACCTCTCGTTGGGCGGGCCGTCTGGCCCTCGTCAGATTCCCCAAGCGGAGTCGTCTTCCGTTGCGTCGGAGGACCCCACCAGCTCAAACTGACGCAGATCGAAGCCGAAAGAGTGCCGGGCGTTCCCACGATCATCGAGCAATCGGTTGAGGTAGTCGTGACCGCGGACAGACCCGACCTCGATCGAGTGCCGAAGAGCAGGGAATGACGCGCGCCATACACCATGGATCCGGTCGACTTTATAGCTAGCTCCGCCGATGTCCCTGCGGGTTTCTTGCCAGTCGATCCAGAAGTAGATGTCCAGAGACGGGTAGTGCTCGCAGTAGCGCTCATAGTCCTTCCGGTTGAAGGTGACTGCGTACCGGGGATCAATCCCAAAGCGCTCACGTGCTTTGAAAAACGGCGTCCGTTGGCACTTCAGATCGGCGAGATGCCCTTCGACAAGGAGGTCGGGCGCATAGGGATCCTGCGCCTTCGCGGGATTAAGCACGGCCTGGAATCCGAGCGCCGGGAGGACACGTTGGACAAAGGTCCACTCCTTCTCGCGTCCTGCCTCGACCCAATAGCGCTTGTCTTGAGGCGAGACGCCCATCTCGCTCACCCGTATCGGCGGCACAGCCGAAATGGGTTAGGCGCCCGTGGACGAAACCCTCGTCCGCGTAGGTGCCGCCGTCTCACTCGCCGCAGGCCTACTTGCGCGAGAATCGCCTCGTGAACGGCGAGCTGATCGGTGATCGGGAGAAGCGGCGATCCCGATACGCGACGTTCTGGGCGTGTGGTTGGGTCGAAGCGGCTCGAGGATGAACTTCATGGACTCGCGTAGCTATATCGCCGTCACTGACGAAGCCGCTTGCCTCGGCGAAGGTGGCAGTTTCCCTAATACTCGAACAACGTCCCAGCAGCCCTGATGCCTCTCCGCCGCCCACAATCACAAGCGCCTGGAGAAGCCGTAGGGCCCCCGATCCCGTGGCCCCGCTTGCTCGTCGCTGCCCTTGGCCTTGCGTTCCTCGCCTACGGCTGCCTTCTTGCATGGAAGGCATCGTCGGCAGATCTTGTCCTCGGGGTTGGGGCGGTACTCTTGCTCCTAGCTTTTCTGGTTCCGGCCGACTGGCGGAAATTGACAGTCGGACTTCCAGGCGGTGGATCGCTCGAGGTCGAACGGGCAGAAGCTGCGCAGGAGGCCCTCCGGAGCCTCCCACACGAGTTGCAGCAAGAGATCGTCCAGGCCGAAGCCCTACCCGAACTCGAAGCTCCAGCAGAGGCCGTGGCCAACGAAGGCGGCGATGGAGACGGGGTGGCGGCCGGACAGCCCGAGCCAGCGCCCGCGCCGCCTGCTGAACCTGCCGAGTCGCCCGCGGAACGACTTGCGCGGTTCTTGATCACCCAAGATGCGTTCGCCACACACGAAACGGCGACGCGATGGCTTCAGTTGAGGCTCAAGCGCAGGGTGGATTTGGCCTCCTCGCCGACGCCGGTCACCTGCGCGGTGCGCAAGGCCGGCGGCGGTTGGGCTGTCGGGGTGCCCCGCCTTACTGGGGCGGGTGATCCCCCCAGGCTCTTCGGGACGACAACCGTCGCTCGAGCAGGGACATGGCTCGAGTATCAGGCCGTCTTCCCGGACTTCTTCATGGAAGCCGGCGCTGACGTCGAGGTGGAGTTCCCTCCTGGCGAGTATGTCGTTTACTGGGGCACGCCGACTTCGACCGGCGGGGTGCACCTGCTCGCCACCGACCGCTTCGGTTGGCCGCCGGGGGCCTAGGTCATCCGCGAGGTTGCTCGGCTCGAACCAGTGAACCCCAGCTTCCGACACTGGCCAACCCAGCTCAGGCGTTTCGCGCTGGCGAGTAGTTGAGCTGAAAGGCCGCGAGGGCTCAAGTGCTACTGCGGATACGCCGGCGGTACGGCCCAGGGTCGCGCCTCGTGCAGCCCTGCTTTGAGGAATCCTTAGCCAACCCGCTGAGTCTTCAGCTAGTCCGCCTCCCCTCAATGCTAGTCGGGCTCCCTTGCACCGGCCTTCCGACCCCGTCGAGTGGCAATCACGGCCCGGGTCGGCATATCCTCGTTCTGTGGCGATCGACGCCTCGGAGCTGCGACACGGCCGCGTTCGCGGGCGCTACTTTCGCGAGAACTTCGCGCAGGCGGGAATCGATCTCACGCAGATCATCCCCGAGCTCGTGACCAACGCTGACGCTGCAATAGCCGCGGCAGGACGCGAGCGCGGCCGGATCCACCTGCGAATCGGACCTGCGGATCGGGAATTCCAGCAGGCGTGGAAGGCTTCCCTCCGTAAGCTCCGTCTACCGGCACTGCGCAGCTGGCGCTACGAGCTCGTCTGTTCCGATGACGGCGAAGGCGTCGACGCCGACGCTGTGGATCAGCGTCTCGGCGCACTCGGAGTCGTCCCGGAAAGCGAAGGTCAACGCGGTCTCTTCGGCCGCGGTCTGCGCGACGTCTGGCTCGCCCAAGGCGGCGGGCGCATCCAGGGCGTGCGCGGCGAGTGTGCCGTGGAGTCATGGTTCTTGCCTGCTGCCGGCGACGAACCGTACGTCTACACGCACGTCCTCGACGCTTCCGTCACACCCGCGATCCGTCACGAGCTCGGCATCCCACGCGAGGGGACACGAGTGACGGTGCCGCTGGCCGACGGGCGGCTCCCGCCCAACGCCCGCCTGCGCAGGCTGGTCTCCGACCTCGTGCAACTGCGACCGATCCTCGAGGACGAGACCCGCGAGCTGCTGCTCGAACTGCCGGAAGAACCGCTGCAACTCATCCGCTACGGGCCGCCGGAGCCGGACCCGGAGCGGCCGCTCCTCTTAGATGAAGAGGTCGAGCTTCAGCGTGGCGTGACGGCGCGAATCCTCGTTCGCCGCGCCGCACAGCCAATACCACTCAACCCCGCCCGCGCCGCCCGCCGCGGCGGACTCGTCGTGCTATCAGGGCGCGCCGCGCACGAAACGACGCTCGCCGGGTTCGAAGCCCGTCCCGGCGCTCGACACCTGTACGGCGAGGTTCGCTGCGAAGCGATCGAGCAGCTGCAGCGCGAGGCGCTCGAGACCCCACGACCGCAGGTCGTCGTCCGCGTCGACCGCAGCGGCCTCAACGACGCCCATCCGCTCGTGCGCCGGCTGTACGCGCAGCTCGAGCGGATTCTGCGCCCGATCGTCGACGCAGAAGAACGGCGAGCCGGCGCTCGTTTAGTTCGCGCCGGCAGAGAGACCGCCGCCCGGGACGCGGTCGGGCTGCGCGCGCTCAACGACGCGCTCCGCACCGCCTTCGACGCCCCCGGGCGAGCCGGTTTTGCGCGGCGAGGCAGACCCACGGAGCAGCCGCCGCTCGAGGAGCGGGAGGAGCGGGAGGAGCGGGAGATCGTCCCACCGCCCTCTGCACCGCGCTCGTCTGCGGTCGTCGACGCCGCGATTCGCTTCAAGCAGTCGCCAGTACGCCTCCACCCGGGCGAGCAGCGGACCGTCTCGCTCCTCTTCGACCCGATGCGCGTCCCGGCTGGTACGCCAATCGACGTCGCCACGGACCCCGGCCTCTCGCTTTCGCTCTGGCGCAATGCCGTACCGCCACCGGTGTCAGGCGGATGGTCCCGTGTCAGCGGCAAGGTTCGGGCGCTCGTCTCCGCCGAACCCGGCTCGCAGCTGAGCGCCTTCGCCGAGGCTGGCGGCCATGACGCCGAGCTCGTCGTCGTTGTTGTCCGTCACCACGGGAGCGGCTGGGTGCGCGAGATCGCGCGCAAGGACGAGGATTCGCACGTCGAGGCCGAGTTCGAACCCGAGACGGGCATCGTCACGGTTTACGAAGGACGGCGCGAGTTCAAAGCCCTCGAGCGCGCTGCACGGCAGGCCGGCTTAGCACGCTCGCGCGTCCGCGAGTACGTCCCATACCGGATGCTCGAGGTCGAGGTCGCCGCCAACGCCCTCTACTGGTGGGCCGCAGAACGGATCCTGGAGCGGCGTCTTCCGGGCGAGCGACCAGCCGACCCGGCTGAGTTCGCCGCCGTCGTGCGCATGGAGGCCCAGATGCTCCGCCACCGGTTCCACGACAAGTTGATGAAGGCTTTCCTGGGGCCTGAAGTCTTCGACGGAACGGTCGTCGTTGCGCAACAGCCGACGACGGCGAGCGAGCAGCTCCGCCTCGGTTGACGAGGTCGAGGGGCAGTTCGAGCAGATCGCGCACTCCTACGCACTGCCGGTAACCAGACAGCCTGCGACCGGCAGCTGTTAGCTCGTCGCACCCGTGGATGGGGTATCACCAAATCCTGCCCATCTACGGAGATCGGATAGCTGCACGGTCTCACTCGGAAGCCATCGCTGGTGGAGCGGGAGCTTAATCGTCGACCGGAGGCCATCAACCAGGACGTCCTGCATCGCCTGGAGCGTGTTTGCGCGGGCACGCCAGAGCACGAGGGCAGCTCCGAAGCCGAGCACAGACCATGCGAGGCCGGCAGCGAGCGCATCTACCCATCCACTCGGTATGGCATCCGCATGCACCGCGGCGTTATATGTGAATGCGACCAAGGTCGCCGTTAAGACTGCGTACCGCGATCCTCCGAGCGCGTGATAGGTCTCTGCTCGGCCCCCATATTCTCCCCGAAGGATCTCACTGTCGTCCTTATCCACGGCGTAGAGCATCAACCAGCGCACTGCCCGCCAGTTGGTCCGTCGCGCCAAGCGGTATGCGCGACGACCTTCTCGGGTGTTTTCCACTAGTTCGAATCGCCCCCGCGGCCCAACCTTCCAGATGCGTTTATCTGAGTTGAAAATCGCGCGTTCAGAGAGGTCTACCGTCAAACCTCGTTTGTCGACCACCGCGAGATGCTCGGGATCGAGCCGGGTCAAAACATTTCGCCCTCGATCGAGGGGGACAGGAAACCACGGAGACCAGGTCGCCATTCCGTCCCAGAGGAGGTAGTAGATCTGATTCATCAAGAATCCGAGTGGTACGCCGAGTGCGATGAGCAGCACTGCGATCCCCGAATCCAGTTGATGACCGACAACGGCGCCCGCCACCTCACGCTTCGTGATCAGCGCGAGCATGAACTCGTCGAGGACCAACACCATGATCAGCACAGCGCCCGGGATGCTCCAGCGGATCAGTTGCCGCGAGGTGTCCATTCGCGCTGAACCGCTTTAGAGGACTCGACCGTTGAGCCCGGCCGACGCAAGGAGCGCGCGCGTCATCTAGCCCGGCGGTGGGAACGGGTCATGGGCGGGAGGCACGGTGTCGCGCTTGCGGATCTGGCCACCGCGACTGTGCACAAGGAGCTCGCCGCCCCCGTCGCCGCGCAGGATTTGGCGCGCGCGATCGACGGCTCGCTCTTGCGTAGGGAGGATCGCACTCGCCCGCTTCGCGTGCGGCGCGACGACCTTCCACTGGTTCCCGTCCCGCACGACATGCCGCTGGTTCTGCTTGTTCATGCCACCTCCTAGAGTTGGAATTCTGATTGTAGCATGTTCGGATCATCATATCCACCTACAGTTCGTCGTCTCACTGTGCTACGATCTGACCATCCGAAACGCCGCAGGAGGTGAGATCGCTTGGAGAAGAGTCTTGAGAAGAGGTTGAGCGGCACGTTGCGCGATCGCGGTCAGATCACGATCCCCAAGGAGATTCGGGAGGAGGCGCAGCTCGAGGAAGGCGCAGAGGTTGATTTCGAGGTTCGAGAACCCGGCGAAGTAGTGATCCGGCGCAAGATCTCCTTTGACACCCTCGAGCTCGACGACGAGTTCGTCCATTCCGTGATCTCGTCGACGACTCAGGGATACGAGACCCTGCGCGCTGACGACACGGCGTGGGACTCGGAGCTCGAGGAGCGTGCTGTGCTCGAAGGGTCGCTCGGCGACGGGCTTTCCGAGGACTGATGAGCGCACCGCATTGGGCAGAGGTCTGGGACGTTGACTTCGGCAATCCAGCCGGTCACGAGCAGGGCCGACAGCGGCCGGCGGTCGTCGTAAGCGCCGACTGGTTCAACGACACACGGGCGGAGTTGCACATCGTCGTTCCAATCAGCGGCACCCTGCGCGGCAACATCGGCACGCACTATCGAATTGACGCGCCGTCCGGTGGCCTCGACGTTGACAGCGAGGCAATGTGCGAGCACCTCCGCTCCGTCTCGGCTGAGCGGTTCGTCCGCAAGCGTGGAGTGCTTGATCGGGCGCAGATGGACGAGCTGACAAAGCGGGTCAAGCTTTTGATCTTGCAGGTGGCGCCGCCACGGCGGCGCGAAAGGGAAGGCTAGGAATAAGCGTGCACATCTTCATCAACAGGCGAAAGATCGATGTGGCCGGTGGGATCATGACTGGCGAGCAGATCTTGGTCGCCGGCGAGTACGGGCCTGACTACAACCTCTATCTACTCAAGGGCGAGGGTGACCCAAGCGGCGGTACGCCTGTTGGGCGTGAGGAGAACCTCGAGGTCAAGAACGGAATGCATTTCAGAGCAATCCCAGGGAACGCGAATTTTGGCAACCGCGGTCAGCGATAATCCGCTCCTCGCCGAGGACCTTGGGCGCGTAGCTGAGGCTGGCTACGACACTGAATTGCTCCTTGCCGGCGACCAGGTCGGCGTCGTCGTGCGCGACGTGCCACTGCCAGAGGGCCGGTGGTCACAGGAGTCGACCGATGTAATGCTGATGACCACCGTCCTCTATCCGCAATCGGCGATGGACATGTTTTGGACGCCGCCTGATCTCCGCCTCGCTTCGGGCGACGAGCCGACGGCTTCAAACCTCGAGGTGCACTTCGAACGCCCGTGGCGCCGCTTCAGCTGGCATCGAAATTCCGAGTGGCGTCCGGGTCGCGACGACCTCCTTTCGCACTTTGAGTTCGCCCTGGCTCGTCTCAACGATGGCAGGTGACTTACCTGGCAGTCAGCGAGCGTTCGGCTGAGGAGGTCTCTTCAAGGCTGCTTGCGGCCGCGCCGGCAGAGTCAGGTGTGTTCGTTCTCCTCAATCGGGTGGAGCGAGGCAGCGGCGCGCGGCTCGCTGTCGGATCTCCGATCTGGGACGTCGAGTTGGCACAGCAGAGAGCCGGACGAGTCGAACCAAGCGGACGGATGATCTCTGCTGCAGTGTCTGCGGCCAATCGCGAGGGCTGCGGTCTCGCCTTCATTCACACACACCCGGGTGATCGCCGCCCGCCTCATCTGTCCTCCCTTGACCACGAGACGACTATCCGACTCGGCGCCGCCTTCGATGAACTTGTCGATGGCCCATTTGCAAGTCTGGTTGTTAGTCCCGGCGGCTGGGGAGGTGCGCTCTACGAACACGGATCCCTTCTCCCACTCGACGGCTTAGCGCTGGTTGGCCGGCGGCTTCGGCTATTCCGAGTGGGGAAGGCGCCTAAAGGAGTCGGCGATGAGACCGACAGTCGTCAGCGTCGGCTCCTCGGCGAGGATGGAAATCGGCTTCTTCGCTCACTTCGAGTTGGGGTGGTAGGAGTCGGCGGGACCGGCTCGCCAATCGCGGAAATTCTGGCGCGGATTGGAGTAGCCGAATTGCTGCTCATTGACCCCGACAAGCTCGAGCCGTCCAATGTGCGTCGGGTCTTCTCGGTAGGGCGAGCCGAAGGGCAAGGAGGCGAATCGAAGGTTGGCGCGGTAGCCCGCGGACTCGAGGGACTAGACCTCGGTACGCGAGTCACTGCTGTGGAGGCCGACGTCCGCGAACGCGAGATTCAGGGCCAGCTTCTTGAGTGCGACGTCGTCTACGGCGCGACTGACAACCACGCGAGCCGGTCGATGCTGACCGAGCTATCGGCCCGCGGTCACTTACCACTGATCGATGTCGGTGTTCGCGCGGGCGTACGAGAGACCGGCGAGCTCGACGCGCTCTATGTCGAGCGGCGACTGCAGATCCCTGATGGACCCTGCCTTTGGTGTTGGGGCGTCCTCGATGCTGAGCGCGTGCGGCTTGAGCTGATGCCAGCGTTCGAACGGGAGGCCCTTGCCGCAGAAGGCTACGTCGCCGGAATCGACGCGGCGCCCGAGCCAACCATCGCCCCTTTGACGGTGACGGCCGCGGGACTCGCCACCACCACCCTCCTCGGCCTTCTCGGCGGAGGCTTGGAGGTGGGCCCGCTTCGGGCAGGCTTCGAGTCGCTAAGGGTCGAGTCGATCGCCTACGCAGACGAGCCCGATCCTGACTGCATCTGCCGACGCTGGCGCCCCGCGTAGAGGCGATGACCTGTCGGCACCCCTTCCCGGTCCCAGGAGAACACCCGTGTGCGCCGAACCGGTGGTTTAGGCTTGGCCCGAACCTGCCGAAAACCGGAGTGACAGTGAACAAGCGGGCAGCAAGACGGAAGGCATTGGAGGAGGCGGCGGCCGCACGCAAGCACGTCGTGCAACACGGCCAGATCGGTTTTAACTACCGCCCCACTCCACCGAGCGGTCCCGCGCCGCACTCCGAGGACGCGGCAAACCGCCGCACGCCTCGTCGCCGCGGCTAGCGCGGGTCGTTTCGATTCGTCAGGGGTATGCCTTCGAGGCCCGAGCTGCGCACGCAAATCCGCGTCGAAGCATGCGGAGCGCGATCGATGTCGACGCGCAACATCATGTCGAGGTCACCGGCCACATGTGCCGAGAGCGCAAACGTGTCGACTCGCAGGGTCGGGAGACTGAAGTCATCGTCGTAGTCCGGGATGACGTGCGGGAAGAGTGCAATCGCGTGTTCTTGATCTTCCTCGGCGAGAGCCGCAATTACCTCGACCTCATGAACGCCACAGTCGACGTCGTCGTAGCGCACCTCGACGATACCGCCCGCCTCGATCAAATAGGGGTAGCTGTCGACGATGAAGATTCCGTCGTGTTTCCAGCCGATATCGATCTCGTTCGTCTGGAGGTCGACCTTCGGGACCTCTTTGGTGAGGAGAACGCTGGCGTCCATCAGCAGTAACCCCTACCTCTATCTCGCACGGCCTTTAGGCCGCTCTCGGGTGTCGGTGTGATCGCCGGCCGGTGGGCGCCGACAGGCGAGGTGCTTGTCGCTGTGATGGATCGTAAAAGGTGAGGCGGACGGAGCCGTCCGGCGCCCACCGGACGGCTCCCGAGATCGAGCCGCGACTAGCACTCCAGCAACCGGAGCTCTTCCATTGAAGCGAGTCGTTCGGACGGTGCGAGCCACTCAGGGGCCGCCGAACGCGCTCGACGCACGTCTGCGAAACCCGGGGCGGCACCGAGCAGCACTCAACCTGCTGCGCGTCGCGGAGCCTAAGACCCGAGGGAACACTGAGGGAACACCAACGCGGGCACGCGCGGGTAAGCGGGGTCACTCGTCTTCGGACAATTCCTTCTTCTTGCGCGGCTTTCGTGCCCGCGACTTCCCGGCCTTGCCCTCGGTTCCCTCCCCGGAACCTCGATGGTAAGGAGGGGGTCGACGGTTCGAGTCCGTCAGAGGGCTCTGCAGAATCCGCTGCGGCCGAGACTGAGCCTCAGGCGCTAGGCAGAGTGCTTCGACCTGGACGGCGCGTACGTGCGCCGGGACACCCGAGCTGGGGACGCCGGACTACCCTTCGCCAATGGCGGTGACGCCGTGACCGGCTGGGAGACATCGGAGCGCGTGCTCGAGTCAGGCGGTTTCGAGTCGCGCCAGCGGGTGCTCGTGGGGGAGCCCGTGGTCGAGGCGTCCGAGGCCGGCGCCTGCACGCTCGGCGTCACCTACTGGCAGGCGGTCGACCGCTTCACCCGCGGTTGCGTCCGCGCGAGCTGGACGGGCGGCGGAGGCAGGCTGAAGCTGCTCGGCGGTGCGACGCTGCTCACCTTCGGGCCGCCGGAGCTCTCGTTCGACGGCGGGCTGGTCAACTGCCGGCACACGATCCGGGGTGGACTGCTCGCGCTCCGAGCCGGCGGCTCCGTCACACTCGCACAGCGACCCGAGGGCCATCAACAGGAGCTGAGCGTCACGGTCGAGGGATACCTGCCGCGGCTCGCCGCCCGCACGGGCGCACCGGCCTGGACCGGGATGCTCTACGCGAAAGGGCAGAGCCCCTTCCATGCCGCAGTCAGCCGCCGCTACTTCGAGCTCCTACTGCGGAACCGTGATTCGTGAACGTCACCGTCTTCGGCGCAACCGGCATCGTCGGCCGGGCGCTCGTGCCCCTGCTGGCCGAGCACGAGCTGACCGCGGTCTCGCGCACCCCGCGTGACGAGCCCGGCACCCGCTACATGGTGGCCGACGCAGTGAGCGGCGACGGTGTCGCCGCGGCCCTGGACGGTGCGGACGTCGTCTACTACCTCGTCCACTCGCTCGGCGCGCGCGACTTCGAGGAGCAGGATCGCGCGGCAGCGGAGACGGTCGCGCACGAGGCCGCGAACGCAGGCGTGAAGCAGATCGTCTACCTCGGAGGGCTCGGCGCCGATGGCCCCGACGCGTCGCCGCACCTGCGCAGCCGCCGCGAGACCGGAGAGCGGCTCGCCTCCGCGGGCGTCCCGGTGACTACCCTGCGCGCGGCCATGATCGTCGGCAAGGGGAGCGCCGCCTTCGAGACGATCCTCGGCCTCGTCAAGCGGCTGCCCGTCATGGTGACGCCGAGCTGGGTCTCGACGCCGACGCAGCCGATCGCGCTCGACGATGTCGCCCGCTACCTGGCAGGCGTCTGCGGCAACGAGGCCACGTATGGCCAGGGCTACGACACGGGCGGGCCGGAGGTGATGACCTACCGGCAGATGATCGAGCGGATCGCTGCCCTGCTCGGCCGGAAACCGACGATCGTCGAAGTCCCGGTGCTGACGCCGTACCTCTCCTCGCTCTGGCTCAACCTGGTCACGCCGGTGAGCGCGTCGGTCGCGCGGCCGCTTGTCGAAGGACTGCGCAATCCGACTGTCGCACGCGAGGAACGGATCCGGAAACTGTTGCCCTTCGAGCTCACGCCGTTCGACGAGGCGGCGCGGCGGGCACTCGCCTGAGCGGCGCACCGCGTCGAGCGGAGGCTCCTGAGATCAGTGCTGCTCAACCGATTGCGGGCCGGATGTTCGCGTTGTGGCAGAAGACGTTGTCGGGGTCACGTTCCCATGCGTCACGCCAACGCCTCTCCAGCCGACGACCAGCCGAATCGTGCCGCGACGGCGAGTACGACAAGCGCCGCCGTGGCGAGAGAACGGACACGGCGCAGCGTGCGCGGCGGCATGCGAGCGCTTGCAAGTTAGACCTCAGGCCACTCGTCCCGAGCCGAGCAAGACTCGGCGCCCCGGAAACGGAGTCGTCTAGACGCCGAGGGAGCCGGCGCCGGGTGTCAGAGGCGGCTGATGCCCACCGCCACGGTCACGGGGAAAGGAACACGCGTCATGCCGCTTTGTCTGGCTCGATCGGCTTCAGGATTCGGGCTGCCAGAGCCGGTGCGCAGCCGGCCTCGATCAGCTGGATCAGTTCGTGAAGGTCGTACCGCTCGTCTTGTGCCACTCGAGCGGCGAGTGAACGCGGGATGCCGGCCCGCAGGAGTTGCGCTCGGCGCCACTGAACCACTGCTTGCAGATCTGGGCGCTTCGTCGGCATGGCGCGTTTCTGCCTCCGGTTGCTTTCGTTAGGTCGTTCTTCGCAAATCGCACGCAGCCGGATTGCACCCGTCCCGCTCGAGCAGAGTCGTGATGACGCGCCGCCCGCTACGTCGCGCACGCGACAACCGGCACGGCGCGAGCCTCGCGCGCCTTTCCTGGCCCTACGCAGTGGTGCATGATCACCGAGACCCCATGGAACTCTCGAGCAATCCCGGGAAGAGCAGGCAATTCGGCCCGGTGAAGCTGGCGGCGCCGGCCGTCAGCCGCGATCATCGCCGCCCGCGCGGGCAGGCACGCACCGGAGGTGCGCGGTGACCGCCGGCGAGCCTGTCGAGCGTGGAGGTTCGCTGGCCGACCTGATCGAGGCGCGCGATTGGTCGGAGACACCGGTCGGACCGATGGAGGGCTGGCCGCCGAGCCTGCGAACCGCGCTGAGCATCTGCCTCGAGTCGCGCTTCCCGATCCTGATCTGGTGGGGGGCCGAGTTCGTGATGCTCTACAACGACGCGTACGCGCCGCTGATCGGCAGCAAGCATCCGAACGCGCTGGGTCAGCGCGGAGCGGACTGCTTCCCGGAGATCTGGGACATCATCGGCCCGATGCTCGCGGGCGTCCGCGAGCGGGGCGAGTCGACCTGGTCGGCCGACCGGCTGCTTCTCCTCGAGCGGCGCGGCTTCCCCGAGGAGTGCTATTTCACGTTCTCCTACAGCCCGATCAGGGACGAGTCGGGCGCGATCGCAGGCGTGTTCACGGCGGTTGCGGAGACGACGAGCCACGTGATCGGCGCGAGGCGGCTGCGGATCCTGCGCGAGCTGACGGCGGCAACGGGAGAGGCGCGGACGCCACTCGACGTCTGCACGCGCGCGGCAGACGTGCTGCGCGGCAGCGAGTCCGTCGCATTCTCCCTCGCGTACCTGTTCGATCCGGACGGCTCGGTCGCCCGGCTCGCCGCGACGTCTGACGTGAAGAAGCGGGCGAGCGTCGCGCCGCGGCTCGTTCCGGTGACAGACGATGGCTCGCAGCCCTGGCCGCTCGCTTCTGTGGCCTCGGGGGGCCCGTCCCTGTTGCTCGACGACGTCGCCGAACGCGTCGGCGGCGGTGCGGCCGCTGACGAGCTCGCCCGCCGCGCGATGGTGCTGCCGCTCCAACGAGGCTCGACCGCTCCCGTCGGTGCACTCGTCCTCGGTCTGAACGAGCGCCGGCCGGTCGACGACGAGTACCTCTCCTTCCTCAATCTGGTGGCACGGCAGGTGGGCACGGCCATCGCAGACGCCGAGCGAGCAGAGGCCGAGCGGAAGCGCAGCGAAGCACTCGCAGAGCTCGACCGGGCGAAGACGCTCTTCTTCACCAACGTCAGCCATGAGCTGCGGACGCCGCTGACGCTGATCCTCTCACCGCTGGAAGAACTGCTCGCCACGGCGGAGCAACCGGTCGAGCCGCGGGTCGAGCTCGAGCTCATCCGCAGGAACGCCCTGCGGTTGCTGCGGCTCGTGAACACACTGCTGGACTTCTCGCGTGCAGAGTCCGGTCGGATCGACGCGCTCTTCCAGCCGACCGACCTCGCGGCGGTCACGGCCGACCTCGCGAGCGCCTTCCGCTCGGCGGTCGAGGCGGCTCGGTTAGGTCTCGTCGTCGATTGCGCGCCGCTCGACGAGCCGATCTGGGTCGACCGCGAGGCATGGGAGAAGATCGTGCTCAACCTCCTCTCGAACGCGCTCAAGTTCACCTTCGCAGGCGAGATCGCCGTCTCGCTGCACCTCGAGAAGGACGACGTCGTGTTGCGCGTGCGCGACACCGGCGTCGGAGTGCCGGCGGAGGAGTTGCCGCGTCTGTTCGAGCGTTTCCATCGGATCAAGGACGCAGCGGCACGAAGCCACGAAGGGAGCGGCATCGGGCTTGCGCTCGTCGACGAGCTCACGCGGCTGCACGGCGGCAACGCAGTCGTGGAGAGCGAGGTCGGGACCGGCTCAACCTTCACGGTGCGGCTCCCGCGCGGGAGCGCACACCTCCCGGCCGACAAACTCGGCGGACCCGAGGGCACGGCCGCACGCAGCCTCGGAGCCGCCCCCTACGTCGAGGAGGCGTTGCGCTGGCTGCCGGGCGAGACGCGACCGGAGCAAGCAGGCGCCGCCGAGCTCCTTCGGGACGACCTCGTACGCGAGTCCAGTACGCCGCGAACCGCGAACGCTCGCGTCCTGATCGCCGACGACAACGCCGATATGCGCGCCTACCTTGCTCGGCTCCTGCGCCGCTACTGGCAGGTCGAAACCGTTGCCGACGGCGAGGCTGCGCTCGCGCGCGCACGACAGTCGCCTCCCGACCTCGTGCTCAGCGACGTGATGATGCCGCGGCTCGACGGCTTCGGGTTGCTCCGCGAGCTCCGCGCCGACGCGCGCACGAGCAACGTCCCGGTTGTGCTCGTCTCGGCACGCGCTGGGACCGAAAGCGCGATCGAGGGACTCGAAGCAGGCGCCGACGACTACCTGGTCAAACCCTTCTCCGCACGCGAACTGGTCGCGCGAGTACGTGCGAACCTCGAGCTCGCACGGCTGCGCGTCGAAGCCGCTCAGCTCGAGGCGACCGCCGCCGAGCGCGCTCGCGCCGAGCGCGTGCTGCTGACGCTTCCGGAAGGCGTCTTCACCGTCGACTCCGCAGGCACCATCGACCTCTGGAACCCGGCCGCCGCGCGGATCACCGGCCTCGCCGGAGAGACCGTCGTCGGCAGTCCGGTCGAGCAAGCCCTGCCGGGGTGGCACGGGCTCGCACCGCGTCTCGCTCTGCGCCGCGGAAAACCGACGACCTACCCGTTCGAGCTTGCCGCCGGCGAGGTCTGGCTGTCGCTGGTCGCGAGCCCCTACGCCGACGGAACGCTGTACGCGTTCCGCGACGCGACCGAGGCCGCTCGACTCGAGCAGATGCGCCGAGACGTGATCACGACCGTCTCGCACGAGTTGCGAACGCCGGTCACCTCGATCTACGGCGCCGTCGCGACGCTCGCCCGCGACGACACCCCCCTCACCGAGAGCACTCGCGGGGAACTGATCGAGATGCTCCACGCCGAGACCGAGCGACTCTCCCGCATCGTCAACGACCTGCTCACCGCCAACTCGCTCGCCGACGACGATTCACGTCAACCGGCCGGCGACTGCGACCTCACGGCGCTCGTGGAGCGCGTACTCGGACGCGCACGGGAGCGCTGCCCCGACAACCTGCAACTGCGCAAGCAGCTACCGGAGCGGACCGATCCGGCCGGCGTCGACGAGGAGCGCCTCGAGCAGATCCTCGACGCCCTTCTCGACAACGCCATCCGCTACAGCCCGGCCGGCGGCGAGATCGAGCTCTCGGTCGAGCGCTCCGACAACGTCATCCGCTTCAGCGTCCGCGACACCGGCATCGGCATCGACACACGCCACCACCCCCACATCGGGGAGAAGTTCTACCGGGCCGACCCCGAACAGCAGACCGGCGCCGCCGGACTCGGGCTCGGCCTCTACATCTGCCACCGACTCGCCTCGCTGCTCGACGGCCACCTCTGGTTCGAGTCCAGCGCCGGGGCCGGATCCACGTTCTTCCTCGAGCTCGCAGAGCTGCCTGCAGCGAAGTCGCACGAGGGCCCCCCGGCGACACCCCCGACCCTGGCGACCCGCTGACGAGCCGTACCTGGACGCGGAGGGAGAACGGCCTCCCTCCGCGCGCCTCCGGTTTGCGCCGAGTTCCGCGAGCGACGAGCGTCGAGACAGTGCGCTACGTGCCGCGCCCGGCATTGCTTCCGCGCTCTGCGGCTCGGACTGTACGTCTTCCCAGGATGTAAATAGGCGCGCGCGGGCGGCGGACAACCCTAGGTTGCGTGCCGGAGCTTCGCGAGGGCGCGCTCCTCGATCTGACGGACGCGCTCGGCGCTGACTCCGAGCCGCTCGCCGACCTCCGAGAGCTTCTCAGCCGCGACGTCGAAGCCGAATCGCGCCTGCACGACCTCCCGCTCCCGCTCTGTTAGCCGTGCCAGCAGCGCGCGGAGTTGCTCACCGGCGACCGCGTCGACAACGTCTTCATAGGCGTCTGCCGAGAGGGGGTCTTCGAGCAGGTCTCCGAGCGTTCCGAGCTCCCCTTCCGCGTTGTCGATCGGCTCGTCCAGACTGCGGGAGCGCGCGTCGACGCTCAGGAGCGACTCCGCCTGGTGGAGCTCGATGTTCGTCCGGTCGGCCAGCTCGCCGATCCTGGCCGAGCGGCGCTCGCCCTGGTAGATCCGCTGATGCTCCGATTTGAGCTGTGAGAGTTGGCGGAGGGCCTTCGGCGGTAGCCGCATCGGTCGCATGAAGTCGCTGCGCGCCTCCTGGAGGGACTGCCTGATCCACCAGGTGGCGAACGGGGCGAACGGAACTCCCCGGTCGGGATCGAACCGCTGCAGCGCGCGTAACAGGCCGACGATCCCCTCCTGGAGCAGGTCGGCCTGCTCCAGACCCTCTGTGCGGTAGCGGCGCGCCGTCGAGTGGACAAGCGGAAGCAGCCGCCGGATCAGCTCCTCCCGCGCCGCCGCGTCGCCGGCCTGGGCGCGACGTGCGAGCGCGTCGGCCTCGTCACCCGAAACCGCCTGCGACGACTCGGCTTCCGTCCACAGCTTCTGGGCAGCGGCCTCGCCGTCACGCTGGTCGACCCGCCCTGCCAGTTCCCCTTTCACGGCCACACCGCGATCGTGCCAAAGAGAGATCGGGTCGCGGCGGAGCCCGGCTTGCCGCGACCCGTCCCCGGTGTGGCCTGCGATCTACTTCTCGATCGCCTTCTTCCCGTCTCCTCCGATCGTGATCTTCTTCGGCTTCCGCTCGGCCGGCTTCGGGATTCGCAGCTCGAGAACGCCGTCCTGGTAGCCGGCCTCGATCGAGTCGCTGTCGACGCCCTGCGGAAGGGTGAGCGTGCGCACGAACGAGCCGTACGGCCGCTCCACGAGCTGGGCCTGCCCTGTCTCGTCCGCAACACGCGAGCCCGAAATCGAGAGCACGCTGTCGTTGACCTCCACGTTCACATCGTCGGCCTTCACTCCCGGCAAGTCGACCTTGACCAGGTACTCGTCGACGGTTTCGTGCACGTCGACGAGCGGAGTGAAGCCGGTCACCCGGTTGCCGTTCCCCGTGCTTCGCATCAACTCGTCCATCAGCCGGAACGGCGCGGCGAGGAACGGATCGCGGATCAACAGGTTCGTCATTCCACACCTCCAGTCCGAAGATTCGGTTTTCGTGAGATTCAGTAGGCCCCGGTGGGCGGCATTCAAGCCCTGCTCGGCGAGATCACCAGCCGGAGCGCAGCCACGAAAGGGCGATGAGAAGCATCTCCTCGAGATCTCCCCGTGGGGCTTGGTCGGTCACTGCAGGCACACGCCCACCCAGGACCACGTGCCGTGAGCCTGGAGCCGCGTAGCGAACCGATCCTCCCGGCGGATCGGGAGGCCGCGACCGGTCGTACAGCGCGCGACGACCCGGGTCGCGCAGCTCGTCATAGGCATCGGTGACGGCTTGGAACCGCTCGGCCGATCCCACGCCGCCGCTGTCGGGATGGCTGGCGCGCGCGGCGCGCCTGTACGCACGGGCGATCTCCGCGGCCGACGCCCGCCGGGACACACCGAGGACGACGTACGGATCCTCGGGCTCACGACTCGTCATCAGAACTCCACCTCTCTCCTAAGTACACCCGACCTCGATGCAGTCCAGCCGGACTGCAGCCGCTGAAGCAGGCCTTCAAGGAAATGGCCACGCCGGCCGATGTGGGGCCAATGGGTTCCGTTTCGGAGCGCGTGCGGCCTGCTCCGTCAGCGCCGATCGCCGTTGCGGCACGAGCATTCGGAGATAGCTATCCGGTGTTGGTGCCCCAGCGGCCACTCCGCGCTGCGGCGATCGTGCTCGCCGCCGCGAGCGTCTGGTACGTGCCATGGCTGCTGAGCTCGCTGAACTCAGGGGCCCTCTGGATCGCCTGGCCGTTCGCCGTGGCGAACCTCTTCACCATCGCAACCGGGCTGCTGAGCGTGGCGAACTCGTGGCGCCGCGAGGCACCGAAGCCGAGACCGCTGGCCGCAGCCGCGGAAGCGCCCCTCATCGGCGTCCTCATTCCGACCTGTGGCGAGCCCGTCCCGATGATCCTGCGCACGATCCAGTCGGTGCTCGAGCAGGACTGGCCGCACGAGCGGATGGTCGTCGTCGTCAGCGACGACGCCGCGGATCCCGTGCTGCGAGATGCGCTCGAGGACTGGCCTGTTCTCTACCACTTGCCGCCGCCGCGCTGGGCTCCGGGGCGCGACGGCGCCGCGAAAGCCGGCAATCTCAACTCCGCCCTTCAGTTCCTGCGCGAGCAGCATCCGGAGGTTGCGTACGTCGAAACCAGAGATGCCGACGATGAGCTCGGTTCGACGTCGTTCCTGCGCCAGTGCACGGGTCAACTCGAGCACGACCCGCACCTCGCATTCGTGCAGACGATCAAGGAGGCGCAGGTCGCTGCCGGTGATCCGTTCAACAATCGCGAAGCAGTCTTCTACCGAAGTCAGATGCTCGCCCGGAACGCGGCCAACGCCGTCTTCCCATGCGGCTCCGGTGTGGTCTGGCGGGAGACGGCGCTGGCGGAGATCGGCGACTTCCCGACCTGGAACCTCGTCGAGGATCTGCAATCGGGGGTCGAGGCGCTGCGGCGTGGCTGGCGCGGCCTCTACCTGCCGATCGTGGGAGCGGTGCCACAGCACTCCCCTCACGACGTCCCCAACTTCTACAAGCAGCGTGGCACCTGGGCGCTCGACACCACCCGTCTCGTCGTCTGGGGCAACCTCGACGGTTTGAACATCCGGCAGAAGCTCCAGTTCCTCGAGCTTCTCTTCTTCTATCTGGCCAGCTTCACGGTCCCCATCTATCTGATCGCGCTTCTCGGCGCCCTGCTGGGCTTCCCCCCGCTCGCCGCCGGCGGTCTGGACTTCGCCGTCCACATGGTTCCGCTCGTCGTCGCGACGGAACTCTGGCTGTTCGTCCTCAACACGCCTTTCAACGACCGCCGGACGCGACAGAGGCGTCCCTATCGCGAGCTCTGGAAAGTCCGCACGATGTGGGCAGGTCTGGCGCCCGTCTTCATGAAGGCGGTGGCGCAGGGCCTGATCGGCGGTCCGAACCGAAAGCCGGTGTACCGCGTGACGCTCAAGAGCGACGACACCCGCTGGCACTGGCGTCACACCCTTCCGCAGACGGTCGTCGTGATGACCCTCGCCGTCGTCGCGATCACCGCGA
The DNA here is from genome assembly GCA_025929425.1 of Thermoleophilia bacterium. Taxonomy (GTDB): domain Bacteria; phylum Actinomycetota; class Thermoleophilia; order Gaiellales; family Gaiellaceae; genus Palsa-739. The sequence continues at coordinate 27,747 of JAICME010000001.1, forward strand.
TCCGCTTCCATACCTACCCCAACGTCACCCTGCTCGTGGGCAGCGTCTACTGGGGCGCCTTGAACATCGTTCTTCTGGCGAACTTCATCAGCCGCAGCTGGCACGGCATGCGCGTTGCGCGCACGATTCTCGGACGCCGACGCGCGGAAGTCTCGCCGGCAGCCTAGGAACGCGTCGACCGGCCGACGAGCGCGCCGAGCACGGCGCCGAAGATCGCATGGCCGACGACCTCCTGGGCGGCGACCCGCGGGCTGCGAACGAGCGGCGGCCACGCACCGTCGCGGCGGTCGGGATGGATCCTGTCGACGATCGCCATCGCAGGCCACGCAAGCGTGTTCTCGACCTCTGCCGCGACGATTCCGGCCTTCACGCCCTGCAACCCGAGCCGCTCGAATGCCACCCCGAAGGCCGCACCGTTCGCCACATGGAGAGCGAGGCCCGCTACGGGCCAGGCCCGGCCTCGGGTGGCGAATCTGCCGAGCAGCCGGGCATTCGAGTACGTCGTGCCGGTCAGCCTCCGCAGGACCGGCTCGCTCGCCGACCACGCCACAGCAGCGGCCGCCCCTGCAGCCGCGCCCCTCACTCGCCGTCCTCGCACGGCACGTTGACGTAACCGGAGCGGAACGGGGTCGCCTCGCCGGAAGCGGGGTCGAACGCGTGACGCCACACGCAGCCCGTGTCGTTCGTCAGGAGGTGGATCGAGACGGAGGTCTCGGTAGACGTCGTGCGCACCCGGTGGATGTCGTCGCGCGGCGGGATCAGGGCATAGAAATCGCCCGGGAGGAGACCGCGCCGCTCGACGAGCTCGAGCGTCCCGTCTCGCTGCGCGTAGATCTCCTCGTCCTGCTCACCGCGGTAGAGGCCGACCAGCCCCCAGGCGAGGTGGTCGTGGATCGGTGTCGCGGAGCCCGACGGGACGACGAGGGAGAAGAGCGACAACGACTGGTCCGCGGCGCGGTAGAGGAGCCACTGGCCGATGCCCCCTCCCATCCCGCTCTCCGGCGCGGCGGCCTGGTACTCGGCGGGGAGCCAGTCGGGGTCGGCCAGCAGCTCCGCGAACCGCGGCCTGAGCATGTCGCATGCGTGCTCCGGCGAGGAGGCTGCCGAGATCGTCGTCTTGACGTCCGAGACGAACGCTCGCACGGTCGCCGTGTCGATAACGAACTCATGGTCCACGACTCCCAATTCTGCAGCGATCCCCATGCAGCTGCGGTCTGGTCGGGCCTCGATCCGCTCGCGCTCGGACCCTCAGACGCCGCGCGACGAAAGGAGGGCGTGGCGCAGTTCGGCGAGGCCGCCAGACGCTCCGCCTCGAGACGCTCGAGCAGGTGACGCACGTGCGGGTCGGCGAGCCACGCCCGTGACGCGGCTGCGCTGATCGCCGGCTTCGCCGACTCAGCGTGACGCGACGTCGTCGGCCGCGCGGAGCGAGTCGAGCGACCGGCGAATCTCGTGCGTGAGGATCGCGTACATCGTGGGCTCGATGATCTCGAGCGCCTGACGGAACGCGGACTCCGCGCTCTCGGTGCGACCCTGCGCCGCCAGGACGAGCCCGCGCGCGTGCAGCAACGAGGCGCGCGTCCAGACGTCGTCACGGCCTACACGCCGCTCGGCGTCGGCGACCAGCCGGTCGGCCTCGTCGACCTTGCCCTGCTCGACGAGCACCTCGGCGAGTCCGCGCTCCGCCTCGACGAGGAAACCCTGCTCATGCGTCTTCCGCAGCCGCCGCACGGCTTCGCGGAACGTCTTCTCCGCGAGAGGAAGCTCGCCCCGCTGGCAGTAGACCGACGCGAGGTTGGACAGCGTCCAGCCGTAGCGGCCGGCGGCTCCGATCTCCTCGAAGATCTCCAGCGCCTCACGCAGATAGCGCTCGGCCTCGTCGGACTCGTTCTCGCCGAAGCGCCGCCCGTGGACGGCGAGTGCGTAGCCCATCGCCTCGCGGCTGCCACTCGATTCCGCGAGCGACTCCGCCTCCTCCAGCAGCGCGACAGCGCCGGCGGTGTCGCCCCGCACGCCCGCGATCGCGGACAGCTGGGTGCGCGCGAGACTCTCGAGCTCGGGCCGCCCGGCCCTGTGGGCCAGATCGAGCATCGCCTCGCCATGACGCGTGGCGCCTTCCCCGTCGCCGAGCCACCAGAAGATCATCGTGATCAACGCGTGCGCGTCGTAGAGCCCCGCAGGCTCGTCCTCGGGGAGGATCGCGAGTGCCTCGTCGGCGAGGTCGTGCGCCCGCTCGACGTCTCCCTCCGAGTGGAGCGCCAGGTCTGCGAGGAGGACGAGTGCGCGACCCTCGACGTCATGCCTGCCCACCGCACGTGCTTCGGCGAGCGCCTCCTCCGCCTCGTCGCCGACCGTCGGAACGTCGGCGAGGCGCCACGCCGCGTGGGCGGCGAGGTAGCGCCGTTCCGGACTCGGGTCGAGCTCGACCGCTCGCAGCAACGTCCGGCGCGCGACACCCAGAGCCCCGCGCCGCAGGGCGCGCCGGCCTGCTTCCTCCAGCGCCGTAGCCGTCGACAGTGCGAGATCCGCCGGAACGGCGCCGTCGAGCTCGGTGAGCAGATCGGTCGCCTGCTCGAGGTGGTGGGCCCTGATCTCGGCCAGCTCGTCGCGGGCGCGCTCCTCGACCCAGGCGGCGAAAGCCTGGTGCTCCTGCGCGCGGCGGACCTTGCTCATGCCGCTGTAGGCGACGTCACGGATCAGACCGTGCTTGAAGCGGAAGGCGACCTCGCCCGCGATCGTCGAGTGCTCCTCGCAGACGAGGAACTCGCGGCTGCAGAGCGCCTCGAGCAGCTCGGCGACCTCGAGGTCCGGGGCGAGCGACTCGAGAGCGCCCTGCCAGAAGACGCGACCGACGAGCGCCGCGCTCTGCAAGACATGCTTCTCTCCGGCCGCGAGACCGTCGATCCGGGCCGCGATCAGCGCCTGCAATGTCTCGGGGATGCCGTCGAGGCCACAACCCTCGCGGAGCGCCTGCACGATCTCCTCGAGGAAGAGCGGATTTCCCTCGGCCCGCTCGAGCAGCGGCCCGCGCTCCCCCGCCGGCACGTTGCCCCGGCTCAGGAGAGCATCCGCGAGTTCTCCGCTCTCGGTTCCGTCGAGCGGGGCGAGATCGATCGCCGTCGCGGTACGGATGCCGCCGCCCCACGCGGGGCGCGCGTCGAGCAGCTCGGGGCGCGCGAGGGCGATGATCAGCACGGGAACTTCGCGCAGGGAACGGGCGAGGTGCTCGATCACGTCGAGCAACGGCTCCTCGGCCCAATGGACGTCCTCGAACACGAGGACGAGCGGCTGCGCGTCGGCGAGCTGCTCGGCCCAGCGCAGCGCCGCCCAGCTCAGCTGCCCAGGCTGATGCTCTCCTCCCTCCGCGGCGCCGAGCACACCCAGCGCCGCGCCGAGCAGGTCGGCAACCGCCTCGCTCTCGCAGCAGGCACGCAGCTTCTCGAATGCCTCGTTCGCGGGGTCGTCGTCGCGGATCCCGGCGCTCGCCTTGATCATCGAGGCGAGCGGCCAGTAGGTCACGCCCTCGCCATAGGGGAGCGTCCGCCCATAGAGCGTCGTCGCGCGCTCCAGGCCCGCGGTGAACTCGTTGATCAGGCGCGTCTTGCCGAGCCCCGGCTCGCCGAAAACGGTCAGGAGCTGCGCGCGCCGATCCTTGACGGCGCGCGAGAACGAGTTCTCGAGCAGCTCGAGCTCAGGCTCCCGGCCGATGAACGGCGCCGCGTCGAGCCGGCTCGAGTCATGCGCCCGGATCGCCCGCCAGGTCCACAGCGGCTCCGTGCGCCCCTTGACCTCGAGCGGCCCCGCATCGTCGACCTCGACCGCGCTTGCCGCGAGACGGCGGGCCGCTGAGCCGAGCAGGATCTCGCCCGGCTGCGCCGCCTGCTGCAGGCGAGCGGCGAGATTGACCGCCTCCCCCGTCGCGAAGGTCGAGTCGCTGTCCCCGATCACGATCTCGCCCGACTCGACGCCGATGCGAACGGAGAGCTGAAGCTCCTCGACCTTCGGCACGATCTCGAGTGCGGCCCGGACGGCGCGCTCGGCGTCGTCCTCGTGGGCGATCGGAACGCCGAAGGCCGCCATCACCGCGTCGCCCGCGAACTTCTCGACGGTTCCTCCGTGAGCCTCGATGCGACTCGCGACGACGTCGAAGTACCGCTCGACGCGCCGGCGGACCACTTCGGGATCTGCGCTCGCGACCAGGCCCGTCGAGTCGACGAGATCGGCGAAGAGGACGGTGGCTACCTTGCGTTCGACCATGGTCGAATCGTACGGGCCGCGGCTACCCCCACCTGTCCGGCGAGAGGATGAGCCAGTAGCCGTCGGGATCGACGAACGCGACCGCGCCTTCAGGGGTCCAGTACGGGTTCGACGGCGACTGCGGCTCGTGGCCGGCCGCCCTGATCGAAACTGCTCGGTCGGCGACGGCGGTCGCCGACCCGAGATAGAGGACGAGCTGATCCTCCGCCGTCGGCGACGGCTGGACGTCATCGTGGTGTACGAACTCGAGCTGGTGCGCCGCGTCCGGTAGGCCGAGGATGACACCGCTGAAGCCCTCGTGGTCTGCAAACGACGAGAGGATCGGCAGACCGACGGCGTCGCGATAGAAGGCGCACGCGCGGTCGAGATCGCGGGTCGGACGCGCGACGCGAACCTGCATGAGCGCCATCATTGTCCGTTCGGTGCGGCGGGGTCGGACTCGCCGTTCCGAGCCGCACGAACTGGTCGTGGCGGTTGGGGCGCTCTCACAATCGCAAATCCACGCTTCGAGCCGGGGTCGATGGCACCGCCGATCCCGCTGGCTCCGAGACCAGGGCTGATGGCGATAGCAGCCCGGCCCGTAACTAGGGCTCGCGACGCCGGCCCGGCCACGCGCCGGTGAGCCAGGCGAAGCCGGTCGCGCCTGCGCGGTCGATGAGCGCCTTGACGCCTCCGAAGACCGCGCCTTCGGCCGCGGCCGCAAGCACGACCTCGTGCCAGCCCGTGCTTTCGTCCGTTGCCTTCGGCGCCTCTTCCTGGTGCCTGACAACGCTCCATACGCGCTTGAAGATCCTGCGCGCGAGCAGGCCGCCGAGCACGCTGACGATCAGCCCGAAGGGTTTGTAGATCAGCCTGGCCACGGCAAGCCGCTTCCCGGAATCACGTGGGCCGACACTAGTCGGCCCTGTCGGGCAGAGTCGGCTGGTCCGTGGGATAGACGCCGACGGCGAAGCCGTAGATCGTCTCGCCGAACCGCGGAAGCTGGTCGAACTCTGTCACCAGCTCCGCCATTCGCTGCCAGAACTCCGACGCCTGCGCCTCCGAGATCCGGGCGTGCCGGAGGAAGCCCCAGAGCTTTCCGTCTCTGAACGCTGCGGCCGACTCTCCGGCCGCGACCTCGAAGTCGTTGAAGTCCCGGGGCATCTCGTCACCTTCCGGGCCACGCTCTACCCCGACGTAGAAGATGCGCGCCGTGCGCCCGTAGAATCGCTCCTCGATTGCCCGCACCCGCCGGGTCCTCACCACCTGTACCAGCCCGGCGTCGGCGAGCACCTTGACGTGGTGGGCGATGGTGCTCTTGGGCCGCTCAAGCGCGACCGCGAGCTCGGTCACCGTCGCCGCCCGCTCGTGGAGGAGGCCGAGAATCGTTGTGCGAACGACGTGGCTGAGCGCCTTGACCTGGGACGGCGTCGTGAGCGCGATCCGGTCGGCGAGGTCGTAGCCCGGAGGAGTCGTGTTCAGCTCGGTCATTTCGTGAACAGACTAACACTGTAGTATGTTCCAACTTTACGGATCAAACACAGGAGAGTCGCAATGCCCGAGGTAGTCGTCTATCACCACGTCCAGGGTCTGACCGACGGCGTGCGTTTGTTCGCCGACCGGCTGCGGGAGGCCGGGCACACCGTGCACACGCCCGACATGTTCGACGGACGCACATTCGCGACGCTCGAGGACGGCATGGCGTTCGCGCGGGCGGAGGGATTCGGTGCTCTGGCCGAGCGCGGCGTGGCCGCCGGCGAGGAGATCGGTTCCGAGGCGGTTTACGCGGGCTTTTCCTTCGGCGTCATGCCTGCCCAGCAGCTCGCACAGACGCGGCCCGGCGCCCGGGGAGCGCTGCTCATGTGCTCGTGCTTGCCCACCTCCGAGTTCGGCGGCGACTGGCCTGACGACGTCCCGGTGCAGGTGCACGGAAAGGAGGGCGACGAGTTCTTCGCCGAAGACCTCGAGGCCGCCCAGGCGCTCGTCGGCTCGACCGATAGGGCCGAGCTCTTCCTCTATCCGGGAGAGGAGCATCTCTTCGCCGACTCGTCGCTCCCCGCCTACGACCCCGACGCTGCAAGGCTGCTCACAGAGCGGGTGCTGGCGTTCCTCGAAGCGGTCTAGCTTCGGCGCGGGTCGCCCTCGACGACGCCGTGCGGCTCGCCGTAGTCGGCGAGCAGTTCGAGGAACGGCACGGCATCGAATGACTCCGGGCCGAGGACGCCCGTCCCCTGCCACGCGCCGGAGGCGAGCAGCTCGATGGCGATGACCGGGTTGATGGCCGTCTGGAGAACGACCGCCTGGTGCCCGTACTCCCGCATCGTCTGCTCGTTGTCGGCGACGTGGTAGAGATAGACGGCTCCGTCGCCGCCGTCCTTGCGCTTCCCGGTCACGAGCGTGCCGGCGCAGGTCTTGCCGCTCATCCGGTCACCCAGCGTGGCGGGATCGGGCAGTGCGGCCGCGACCATGTCGCGCGGCGCGACCTCCACGTCGCGCACCTTCACCGGCTGGGTCGAGTCGAGCCCGAGCTTGTGCAGCGTGCGGAGCACGTCGATAAACTCGGCGCCGAGGCCGTACTTGAAGGTGACGCGCCTGCAGTCGATCTCGCGCGGCACGAGCACCACTTCCTCGTGCTCGACGTTTACGCACTCGATCTCGCCGATCCCGTCGGGGAACTCGAACAGCTCCGGCTCGGAGAACGGCTCGGTGGTGTAGAAGCCGCGCTCCTTCTCCCAGATCAGCGGCGGGTTCAGGCACTCCTCGATCGTCGTCCAGATCGAGAAGGTCGGTGCGAAGTCGTAGCCCTCGACGACGAGGTCCGCGCCGTCGCGAACGGCGACCTCGTCGATCTCGTCGAAGAGGTGGTCGGCGGCGTAGCGGGCGAAGACGTCGGCGAGCCCTGGCTCGACGCCGATGCCGGCCAGAGCCAGCAGCCCACGTTCACGCCAGCGCTCGTGCCGGTCGAACTCCTCCTCGCCCAGCAGGACGTTCGGGCCCGACAGCGTCATCGCCATGTCGAGATAGGTGCACCCGTAGTCGAAGGCGGCGTCGAGGATCGGCGGGTTGAAGCGCGGGTCGGCGGCGTTGAGGACGGCATCCGCCTCGGTCTCGCGAAGGAGAGCGACGAGCGCCTCGCGATCGCCCGCGTCCACCTGGGCCGCAGAGAAGCGGTCGTCTCCCTCGCGCTGCACGACGGCAGTCGGACGCGCCGGATCGAGGTCGGCGAACGTGACGTGCTCGAAGAAGTCCCGCTGTCGCGCAACAGCCGCAGTCGCAGCCCCAACCGCGCCCGATCCGACCACGAGCACCTTCATCAGCGGCGCCGGATCAACGTCACGCCCTCGCGAAACGGGAGAAGGACCGCCTCGACGCGATCGTCGCGCAGGACGTGCTCGTTGAAGCGGGCGATCGCCTGCGCAGTCTCGCCCTCGGAGTCGAGGCCGAAGAGCGTGTTGTCGGCGAGGATGACGCCGTTCGGCGCGAGCTTCGGAAGGACCGTCTCGTAGTAGTCGATGTAACCCCCCTTGTCTGCGTCGATGAAGACGAGGTCGAACGGGCCCTCGAGCGATGCGAGCGACTCCACCCCTGGCCCGAGCCGGAAGTCGATCCGGTCGGCGACGCCGGCCTCCGCTGCGTAGCGGCGCGCGACCGCGGTGGTCTCCTCGTGCACGTCGCAGCTGACGAGACGCCCGCCCGGGGGGAGCGCACGGGCCATCGCGATCGCCGACCAGCCCGTGAATGTCCCGACCTCGAGCACCCGCCTCGCCTGGATCATCCCGACGAGGAAGGAAAGGAACGCTCCCTCGATCACGCCGACCATCATCTGCGGTGCGTCCTGCGTCTCGTTCGTCTCGGCGGCGAGGCGTTCGAAGACGTCGGCGCGTGCGCTCGTGTAGCGCTCGGCGTACGCCTCGACCTCGTCCGGGATGTAGCGCGCCATCGGGCGTGGACACTAGGGCAAACCGGCAGGCGCAGCGGTGCGTATCCGCTCGTGATGGCCCAGTACATCGACCTCTCGGCCGGCCGGAGGGCGGGCGGTGTGGTCGCCGCACGGGGGGCCGCTGCTCTTCTCGTCGCTGCCGCAGGCGCGATCCATCTCTACCTGTGGTTCGACTACTTCCACCGCGTGCATGTGGTCGGTGCCCTCTTCCTCGCCAACGCCGCCGTTGGGCTCACGCTCGGGACGGCTCTGCTCGCGAGGCGAGACGTCCGCGTGCTGCTCGCCGCCGGCGGGTATGCCGCCGGGACGCTGGTCGCATTCGTGGTGAGCACCCGCTGGGGGTTGTTCGGCTACCGGGAGACGTTCTGGGGCAGCTGGCAGGAGGCTGCGGGGGGCGTCGAGCTTGCCGCGACGGTGCTCGCCGCACTCCTCCTCGCGGACTTCCGCGTCCGCTAGCCGTCCGGCTCGGAGGGGGCGGGCCGTCGCCAGGGGATGCGCCGGTACGCCCCGCTCCGTGCGGGTGGGGCTAGTCCTAGCCCCAGCCTCCGCCGCCGCTGGTGGTCGTGCCACCTCCGGACGCGGACTTGTGCTTGATCAGGACGCCCTTCGGCGAGAGCACGTACCACTTGCCGCCGTTCAGGTTCTGTCCTTCGCCCTTCGCCTGTCCCGCCGCCGTGTCATTCACGAACGTGTAGAGCGGCCACTTGTTGTAGGTGACGACGCGACCGCCGGACGGGTTCTTGACGGAGCTCAGCAGCGAAGTCTTCGCCGCTCCGCCGGCCTTCGGCTTGCTCTTCGACTTCCACTTCAGCGGCGGCCAGAAGCTCGCGCACTGACCGGTGCACGTGACACGACTGCGCTGATCCTTCATGAACACATAGAGCGTGCGGCCCTTCGCGTTCACCAGCACCACCCCGAGGCCGCTGACCTTGCGGGTCGTCACGGCAGCCGTGCTGAGCGTGTGCTCCGCCCCGGCGACGCCGCCCGTGGGGGCCGGGGAGGCGGACGAGCCGCCACCGCAGCCGGCCACGACGAGCCCGAGCACCGCGACCGAAGCGGCCCCGAGCAGTCGAAGCTGGTATCGGTTTCTCACTTCATCTCCTCCTTCACGTGGCCGTACCCAGTACACATCGCAGAGTTTCGGCAGATGGATTGCGAATCCGTCCATCGGGTTGCGCGGGTAGAGGTAGACGTGGAAGCCACTGATCCCGCGAGCCAGAGTTCGCCCGAGGGATTCTCCCCGCTCTACTTCGTCGGTTTCGCGATCGCATCGATCGGCGGGCCTCTCGCCCTCCCCAACTTCTTGCCGGGGACGGCGGGTGACGAAGGCATCGCGTCGGCCGGCCTCGTCGTCCTGCTCGCGCTCGCGGTCTTCGCGGCGCCACTCGTGCTCTGGCTCGTGTACTCGAGGCGGGTCGTCTCGCCCGGAGGATTGAGCGCGTTCGTCGAGGCGGCGGCCGGACGGCAGGCGGCGCTCGTCCACGGCTGGATCTGGGCGTTCGCGTACTTCCTCTACCTGCCCTACACGATCACGTTCGTCGTCTATGACGTCCTGACTCCCATCTTTCCCGGCCTCCACTCCTATCGCTGGGTGCTCGAGCTCGTCCTGCCTATCGTGATCGTCCTGCTCGTGCTGGCGCCCGTGCGTCTGGCCCTTGCCGCGCTCGCGCTGGTCGGGCTCGCGCAGGTCGTGTTCATGCTCGTGCTGGGCGGCGTGACGCTCGGACACGTGCCGGTTCACTTCGCCGCGGATCCGAGCCTCGACCCGATCGGGCGCGGCGTCGGCGGAACCGCGCTCCTCTTTGTCTGCGCGAGCCTGCCGCTCTATCTCGGCGCCGAGGTTCGCGGCGCCGGCCGCGCGGTGCGGCGCGGGCTGACCGCCGCGGTGGCCGTCGTCGGGATCTGCTTCTTCGTCGCCGCGCTGCCGCTCGCCACCGTCCCGGGGGCGCTCAGGGATTTCCCGGTCCCGGCGGCCACGATCGCGAAGTACTACAGCGGCCGTCCCCTGGAGGTCGCGGTGGCTCTCGGCATCGCGCTCGGCACGCTTGGGCTCATCGTGGCCGAGTACCTCGCGCTCGGCCGTCTGCTGCACTGGCTTCACGGCGTGCCGTTGCGGCGTGTCCTCATCTGGATCGCCGGCCCCTTCGTCGTCGCCGACGCGATCTCGCTGATCGATCCCGAAGCGTTCTACGACAAGCTGCTCAAGCCCTCGCTCGGAGCGCTCTTCGTCTCCCAGCTCATCGTCTTCGCCGTTTTCCCACTCTTCCGGCGGGGCGTTCGCTGGTTGCCCCTCGTCGCGGTCGCGTCCGGTCTCGCGATCTGGGGCCTCTACACGCTCGTCTCGGGCAGCGCCTCGACCTAGCCGGCGACCGCCGAGCCGACGATCAAGGGCCGGACGAACTTCGGCGCCTTCGGCATCTCCGTCCGCTCGAGCTGGGAGACGCTGAAGCCCGTTGCCTCGATCGTCGTGAGTGTCGGCCGGTTGCAGTCGCAGTCGACGACGATCCGGTTCAGCCAGTTCATCCGGTCCTGGAAACGCGCGAGCGCGGCCTCGTCGGAGCGCACGTGTTCGAGAAACAGGAGGCGACCGCCGGGCCGGAGGACGCGCTTGATCTCACGGAGCGACCGGGCCTGGTCATCGACGCCGCAGAGCACGAGCGTCGAGACGACGGTGTCGAAGCTGTCGTCCTCGAAGGGCAGATCCTCCGCCGGAGCCCGCAGAATCTTGGCGAGCGGGGCTTCGTCGCGCGCCTTCTTCTGGAGGCGGCGAAGCATCGCCGGCTCGGGCTCGGTGAAGACGAGCGACTCGACCTCGTTGTAGTGGGCGAGGTTCGCACCGGTGCCGGCGCCGATCTCGAGGACGGATCCGCCGGCCTCGGTGAGCAGCCCCCGGCGCAGGGCTCGCAATCCCGCGTCCTCGCTCTTGCGGGACATCGGGTCGTACAGGGCGGCGAAGACGTTCTTTCGTAGGCTCATGCGCCGAGATTACGCGGGTCATCGGCCCGGCGGGCCACGCGCGACTGCGGCCTCTCCGTGCCGCGAGCGAGCGAGCTGCTATGGTGAACTAAATGGTTCAGTATCACACGACGACCGACCGCGCCTTTGCAGCCCTCGCGGACCCGACGCGCCGTGCCGTTCTCGAACGGCTCGGCTCGGGGAGCGCGACCGTCAGCGAGCTCGCCGAGCCCTTCGGCATGTCGCTGACCGGGATGAAGAAGCACATCCGGCTGCTGGAGGAGGCGGAGCTCGTCACGACGGAGAAGGTCGGCCGTGTTCGCAGATGCATGCTCGCCCCGTACGCCTTCGAGGGCATCAGCACGTGGCTGCAACGTCTCGACCGTTTCGCCCAGGTAGTCGAACGCACGAAAGGAGCAGGATGAGCCCGACCAAGCAGGAGCAGGGATTCACGGCCGAGGAGAAGGCCGCCATGAAGGCCCGCGCGAAGGAGCTGAAGGCGACCGAGGACGGCGAGACCGCCATCGCCCAGGCGCTCACGAAGATGTCGCCGGACGACCGCGCGATCGGCGAGCGGATCAACACCCTGGTGAGAGAGACCGCGCCCGAGCTCATCCCGAAGACGTGGTACGGCATGCCGGCGTACGCGAACAAGGACGGCAAGGTCATCTGCTACTTCAAGAACGCCGGCAAGTTCAAGATGCGGTATTCGGAGCTCGGCTTCAACGACGCCGCGAGCCTCGACGAGGGCTCCATGTGGCCGATCGTCTACGCCCTCACGAAGCTGACGAAGTCCGACGAGGCCCGGATCGTGCAGCTCGTCAAGCAGGCGGTGGGTGCGTGAACGAGACCACGGTCACGACGCCGAGCGAGCTCGAGATCCGCGTCGAGCGGGTCTTCGACGCGCCGCGCGAGCACGTCTTCTCCGTCTGGACCGATCCGCAGCTGATCCCCGAATGGTGGGGCGACGGCACGGTCGTCGAGGAGATGGACGTCCGCCCCGGCGGCAGCTGGCGATTTCGCACGGCGTACGGGATCGTCGCAGGCGAGTTTCGCGAGGTCGATCCGCCCGAGCGGCTCGTGCAGACCTTCCAGAACCACCTGCAGACGCTGGAATTCGAGGATCTCGGCGACCGTACGAAGCTGACGCAGACGATGCGGTTCGCCTCGGCCGAGGAACGCCACACGACGATGCAGTACGGGGTCGAGGAAGGCTCGAAGAGCGGCTTCGCCCGGGTCGACGCCGTGCTGCAGAAGATCGCGATGCAAGGCTGATCACGCCGGACGACCGGTGGCAGCCACCATCACAAAAGCGTCAAGACACCGTGACGCGCGTTCCGAGCAACCGTCGCTCGACCAAGCTGAAGCAGGCGTTCACGTACGGTGGAGGCGTTACGAAGACGTGACGCAGGCGTTGCAGTGGCTGCCACCGGCCTGTGACCGCTATCAGCGTGTGACCTCTCCGGCGGCGCGCAGGCCGCTGCGGAGGGCTCCTTCCATCAGCGCGTGCCACTCTCCCGCCGTGTGCTCACCCGCGAAGGAGACCGCGCCGACCGGGCGGGCGAGCGCCTCGTCGTCGAGCGGCGAGGACAGCGTGCGGGCCGAGTAGGCACCGCGCGCCCACGGGTCGTCGTGCCACGTCTGCAGGAGCGGCGGCCCGTCCGCGTAGTCGAGGTCGGGACGAAGGCGCCGCACGGCGTCCGCCCACCTCTCCGGTCCGTGGTCGACCTCGAGCAGCTCGAGCGCCGAGGGCGAGCCGGCGAAGGAGGACGCAGCCTCGACCCCATGCTGCGTCCAGGTCCAGAAGCGGAGGGGCACCGAGAGCGTCTGGCTCGGCGGAGCGGAGGCCGCGAGCGGCAGGAAGAGCTTCGCCGCCTGCCCGTAGCGGACAGCGGCCAGCGCCTCGTGCTTCCACTGCGGCAGCGGCGGATCCCACTCGAGCTCGAGCGCGTGCGGTGCGGGTGTCGCGACGATGCACGCAGCGGCGACGACCTCTTCGCCGCCGGCCCGGACGGTGACGCCGTCAGCCGACCAGACGACGCGCGTGACCGCCGTGGAAGTGCGAAGCGAGCCGCCGAGACGGTCCGCAAGCGAGAGCGCGATCCGGTCGTTGCCGCCGACGACTCCGTGGCTGGGGAAGTCGCCGAACCCGGCTGCGCCCTCCGCGAGCGCAGAAGCGTCCTGATCCTCGAGCTCGTACCCGGACGAGACGGCGAGGCGGGCGGCAACCGCCTCGCGGGCACCGGCCGAGGGCACGAGCCTCTCGAGCGCTTCCGCGATCGAGCCGCTGCCCGGCTCCCGGAGCCCGGACGCTGCGGCCACCAGCTCGTCGCGCGTCACCGGCGGCCCGTCGCGTGGCTTACGGTCGCCGTAGAGCGTGCCCTTCTCGAAGAGCTGGAGACGGAGCCGCGCGACGGTCTCCCTCAGCGCGTCGTAGCCGGGAAGCACGAACTCGGCGCCGAGCTCGACGACGGCGCCGTTGTCGAGTCGTCGCGAGTGGACACGCCCACCGACGCGGTCCCGCGCCTCGAACACCGTCACGTCGACGCCGCCCCTCGCCAGCGCCTCCGCCGCCGCGAGCCCGGCGAAGCCGGCTCCGACGACGACGACCCTACTCAGGGCCGGTCACGCGCTGCGAGGTACGTCTGGTTGAAGGCGTACGGCAGCTCGTCCTTCTCCGCGTAGACCCCGTGGGTGAACGCGCGCGAGCGGACGCCCTGCTGCACGCGCTCGCAGACGACGTAGTCCTGGTGCGCGACGAGCTCGGAGAACTCGATCGTCTCGCGCGGGTCGAAGCCCGGGTCGGCGATCGCCTCGGGCCGGAACAGGTAGTCGGTGATGATCGTCGTCCGCTCGGGCCCCCGCGGCTGCATCCGCGTCGCGATCACGACGGTTCCGGTCAGGTCGATGAACATGTTCGGGAAGATGCTCGCGCCGTGCATCGCGTTCGCCTGCTGCTCGGTCAGGCCCGGCATGACCGGGATCGTCGTCGTGCCGGTGGCCGTGTAGCCGGCGCCTTCCATCGACACGCCCCAGTCGTCGCGGCCCTCCTCGAACACGAGCCCCTTGCGGAAGGTCGGCGCGACTGCAACGAGCTCCGGATGGACGGTCGGGCAGTGCAGGCACTCGTTGTAGTTCTCGATCAGGATCTTCCAGTTCGCCGCGAGCTCGGTCACGGTCTGCTCCACCGTGCGCAGCTCGTCCATCCGCCATGGCTCGTACTGGAGCGGCCTGTCGTTCTGCCGCTCGAACGACGTACGCACGTCCGCTTTCGGCTCGCCGAGGTGAACGAAGACGAACCCCTGCCAGACGTCCACGTGAACCGGCCAGAGCGAAAGCGCTGAACGGTCGACCTCGTCGGGATCGACGAGGGGCGTCCCGATCAGGTCGCCTTCGTACGAGTACGTCCAGGCGTGGTACGGGCACTTGATCGCACCCTTCGCGTGGCCTCGTGTCTCGGGGTCGCAGATGCGGCTTCCGCGATGCCGGCAGACGTTGTAGAAGCCGCGCAGCTCGCCGTCCTTGCCGCGGACGACGAGGATGCTCTCCCCCACCACGTCCACGGTGAGGAAGTCGCCCGGCTCAGGCGCGCGATCGGCGCGTCCGGCATAGAACCACTCGCCGAAGAAGATCTTCTCCCGCTCCAGCTCGAAGATCTCGGGTGCGTGGTAATCGCGCCCCGGAAGAGTCGGCCGACCCGCGCTCGACATGCCAGTATGTAACCACAGCCACCCTTATATCGGCGTCCGAAGCTTGACACATCGTGCGCTGTCGGTTTGCATTGTGCGAACATCCCGACCCCAGGAGGGACCCATGCATCCGCGTGAACGGCCGACGAACAGGCGTCAGTTCCTAATCCGGGCGGGAGGAGCCGAGGGGACGCTCTCAGACGCCGACGGGCTGCGAAGCGTGTGCGGGGGAATGCCCCGGTCGCAACCAGGAGGGGAACGATGACATTCCATCCGAGAGAGTCACGCGGATACACCCGGCGCGAGGCGCTGCTGCGGGCCGGTGGGGCCGCGATCTCACTCTCGAGCATTCCCGGTTTTCTCGCCGCCTGCGGCGGCAGCACACCCGGCACCACCAGCACCGGCGCCGCCGGTGGCTGGCCGGTCGGCCCAGGCGGCATTCCGCTCGCCCGTGCGTCACACCCCGTCACGCTGAAGCGCTGGGAGGACCCGATCGCGTCCGGGATGAAGCCCGAGACGGGCGGCACGTTCACCATCTTCAACTACCCCGCCTACATCGACCCCGCCGTGCTCAAGGCCTTCGGCAAGAAGTACGGCGTCACGGTGAAGGTCACGCCCTTCGACAACATCGCCACCGGCGTCACGAAGCTGGCATCGGGGACGGTCTCGCCCGACGTCACCGAGATGACGCCCGACCAACTCCCCCGCGTCGTCGCGGGCAAGCTGGTGAAGCCGCTCAATCTCGACTACATCCCGAACCTGAAGAACGTCTGGCCGGGTTTCCAGAGCCCGTACTACGACGTCGGATCCCGCTACGGAGTGCCGTACACCGTCTACTCCACCGGCATCGCCTACCGCACGGACCGCGTCAAGGAGGACATTCCCAACCTCAAGCCCAACCCCTGGGACATCTTCTGGCATTCCCAGAAGTACACCGGCAAGGTCGCGCTGCTCTCGGAGGAGCGCGAGACGATCGCGATGGCGCTTCTGCACCGCGGAATCAAGGACATCAACACCGAGGACCCAACGCTCGTCAACCGGGCCGTGAAGGACCTGCAGGAGCTCTACAAGATCTGCAGCATCAAGGTCGGCGACCTGCAGTACGAGAACGTGCCCGAAGACAAGGCCTGGCTGAACCAGGCCTGGTCGGGCGACATGTTGGCCGGCTACCTGTACTACCTGCCCAACAAGCAGACGGGGAAGCTGCTGCGCTTCTGGAACCCGGGGTACGGCAACGGCCCGATCGGCAACGACCTGTGGTGCGTCTGCTCGACCACCAAGAAGCCGGTGCTCGCCCATCTGTTCCTGAACTACATGCTCGACAACGGCGTCGGCTACAAGAACTTCGTCGACTTCAACGGCTATCAACCGCCGTTCAACGAGATCCAGTCGGAGAGCCTGATCAAGAAGGGCGTGATCCCGGAGACCCTCGCGAGCTCCGTGCTGACCGAACGCGACTTCGGGCCCAAGGCGCTCGTCGAGGCGGGCCTGACCAACACCGGCGAGTCGCTCTGGCAGAACGGGTACGCGACCTTCACCTCCGGGGCGTAGGTGGACCGACCGTACGAGGCGTAGATGTACCCCCGCTGGCTCTGGCCTCTCACGGCGCTTCCCGGTGTCGTCTGGCTCCTGCTGCTGTTCCTGCTGCCGCTCTACGCCGTCCTCGGCGTCGCCTTCGGCAACGTCGACCCTGTCCTGCTCCAGCCCATCCCGGCCTGGAACCCCGCCGACTGGAACACCAGCTGGTTCACCCACGTGCTGGGCCAGCTCGTCCCGGGCAACGCCTTCTGGGACGTCTTCGTGCGGACGTGCGAGTACGTCGGCCTTTCGCTCGCCGGCTGCATCCTGATCGGCTACCCCGTCGCGTACTTCGTCGCCCGGCACGCGTCCCGCACGAAGAGCCTGCTGCTGATCCTGCTCGTGCTGCCGTTCTGGATCAGCTACTTGATGCGGATGCTGGCGTGGATCAACCTGCTCTCACCGGGCGGCTACGGGCTGCGGTTCCTGTCGGCGACCGGCATCAGCAGCGTGCTGTTCCATCTCGGCGTGATCTCCGACCCATCGAACTACCTCGGCGGGCAGAGCTTCACCGTGATCCTGGGGCTGATCTACGGCTACATCCCCTACTTCATCCTCCCGCTCTACGCCTCGCTCGACCGCATCGACCGCTCGCACCTGGAAGCGGCCCGTGACCTCGGTGCGAGTCCGTTCCGGGCCTTCTGGCACGTCACGGTGCCACTGTCGAAGACGGGCCTGCTCGGCGGTGCCGTGCTGATCACGCTGCCGATGTTCGGCGACTACTACACGCCGAACATCGTGTCGGGTGCGCCGACCACGTCGATGATCGGCAACCAGATCGATCTGTACTTCCACGGCGGCCCCCAGCCCACGATCGGGGCCGCGATCACGATCCTGCTCTCGGCTTTCCTCATGATCCTGATGCTCTATTACATGCGGACGATTCACCGCGCGTCGAGGGAGATCCCGGCGTGAGCCAGGCCCTCGCCCCTCGGCGCGAGTCCGAGTTCGGGTACACCCAGCGGCTACGCGGCTGGCTCGGCAACCACTGGGGCAAGCCGCGCTTCCTCGTGCTCGTCACCTGGAGCTACATCGTCTGGTCGATCGTCCCGGTGCTGGTCGCCATCCAGTTCTCGTTCAACGACAGCCGCTCGTTGAGCAGCTGGCACGGCTTCACGTTGAAGTGGTACACGAGCACGAACCCGAACATCGACTCGGTCTTCCACAGCGCGGAATTGCGAGGTGCTCTGGAGCAGAGCATGAAACTCGCAGGGCTGGACGTGCTGATCGCCACACCGATCGGCGTCTTGCTGGCGCTCGGCCTGGCCCGTTGGCGCGGTCGCGGCTCGGGCGCCTCTAACTTCCTGATGCTGTTTCCGCTCGTCACACCCGAGATCGTGGCCGGGGTGTCGCTGCTCCTCCTCTTCAGCCAGCTGCTCACGTTCGTGCCCTTCGGGACCGTCGCGCAGTTGCTCGGCCACGTCACATTCTCGATCAGCTACGTCGTCGTGATCGTGCGCGGCCGGCTGTTCTCGATCGGCCCGTCGTACGAGGAAGCCGCAGCCGACCTGGGCGCCGCGCCCGCCACGAGGCTCACTCGGGTGCTCCTGCCGCTCCTGTTGCCGGCGATCGTTGCCAGCGCCGCAATCGTGTTCGCGATCTCGATCGACGACTTCGTGATCAGCCAGTGGCTCTCGAACGGCGCCAACTCGACGACCGTCCCGATGGAGATCTACGACGCGACGCGCGCCACACCCCAGCCGTCGACGGACGGCATCGCGACGGTGATCATGGTGATCACGCTGCTCTCGGTGGTCGCGGGCGTCCTCGTCTACCGCTTCTTCACTCGGGGCGAGTCCGGCCGTGGATCGGCCATCGACGACGTCGCCGGATTCGGGATCTGAGGCTGCCGGTGCAACTTCAACCGCAGAGGACGTGACGCGTGGCCGGTGGTGAGGTAGAGGTCGTCGACCTCGTCAAGATGTTCAACGAGGTGACCGCGGTCGACGGCATCAACCTGCAGATGCCGGCCGGGGAGTTCTTCTCGATGCTGGGCCCGTCCGGTTGCGGCAAGACGACGACGCTGCGGATGATCGCCGGATTCGAGCAACCCACCAGCGGCCAGATCCTGCTCGACGGCCGGAACATGGCCTTCACACCGCCGCACAAGCGCAACGTGAACATGGTGTTCCAGAACTACGCGCTGTTCCCCCACCTCAACGTGTTCGACAACATCGCCTTCGGCCTGCGCCGCGACAAGCGGCCCAAGGCAGAGATCCGCCGGCGCGTGGGCGAAGCCCTCGAACTCGTGCAGCTGACGGGAATGGAGAAGCGCAAGCCGGGGCAGATGTCGGGCGGTCAGCAGCAGCGCGTGGCGCTGGCGCGTGCGCTCGTGCTGCAGCCCGCGGTGCTGCTGCTCGACGAGCCGCTCGGTGCCCTCGACGCGAAGCTCCGAAAGACGCTCCAGATCGAACTGAAGGAGCTACAGCAGCAGGTCGGCATCACGTTCATCTACGTGACGCACGACCAGGAGGAGGCGCTCACGATGAGCGATCGCATCGCCGTGATGAGCGCCGGAAGGGTCGAACAAGTCGGTCCGCCACAGCACCTGTACGAGGAACCGACGACGACCTTCGTCGCCGACTTCCTCGGGGTGTCGAACCTGATGACCGCCACTGCGCGGGGCGAGTCGAACGGCCGGTGCAAGGTCTCCCTCGGCGAGTTCGCGCTGTACGCCGCGAATGGAGACGTGTCGACCACCGGCGAAACCCGCATCGTGATCCGACCCGAGCGCGTGCGCCTGGAGGCGCACGGGACGAGCGGCGAGAACCGGATCCCCGGCATGGTCGAGCGCGTCGTCTACCTCGGCAACGGGAACCAGATCATCGTCGGCCTCGCCCACGGCGAGAGGATCCAGGCGCTCGTCCAGAACACCGGCGACGAGCTCGCGTACCGCCAGGGCGACCCGGTCCAGGCGTACATGCCGGCGGAAGCGCTACGCGTGCTCACCGATACCGGCACGGCGCCGCTCGAGGACGACCCGCGGGCACGCCCGGCCGTGCGTCCGGTCGAGCCGATCGCCGAAGAGGCGTCCACACCCAACGTGAACGTCTGATGGACGCCCTGCGGCTCGATGCCGAGGCCGCCGAGTGGCAGGAACGGGCGCGGCGCTTCGTCGAGGAGGAGCTCTATCCCGCCGAAGAGCGGATCGCCGAGCGGGGCTCGATCGACGCGGACGAGGTGCGAGAGCTGCGCGTGCGGGCGCGGGCGGAGGGTTTCTCGCACTACAACCTGCCGCAAGACCTGGGCTGCGCAGACCTGCCGCTCATCGCGCAGGTTGCGATCGAGGAGCAGGCCGGACGCGCGACGAACGGGCTCGGCTTCGTCGTCGCCGACCGCGGGCCGCGCGAGCTCGTCGAGCTGGCGACGGAGGATCAGCTCGAGCGCCGGCTGCGGCCGGTGCTGCGGCGGGAGATCGTCGAGGCCTGGGCGGTGACGGAGCCCGGGGCAGGGTCTGATGTGGGAGGAATCGCCGCGACGGCGACCCGCGACGGCGCCGACTGGGTGCTGGACGGCGAGAAGTGGTTCGTCACCGGCGGCGACCATGCGGGGCTGTTCGTCGTTCTGGCTCAGGCGGACGGAGAGCAAGCGCTCTTCCTCGTCTCGCGCGACGCCCCCGGGCTCGAGATCGTCCGCCGGCCGCACTTCATGCACGACCCGTACATCGACGGCCACATCGAGCTGCGACTCACCGCTTGCCGCGTCCCCGATCGCGACCGGCTCCCGAGCGGCGACGACGGAGCGCGCCGCTGGTTCACGATCGAGCGGCTGATGATCGCCGCGCGCTGTTGCGGCGCGGCCGCACGGCTCCTCGAGCTGGCGACAGAGTGGGCCGCCGGGCGCGAGGCGTTCGGGCAGGCGATCGCCGACTACCAGGGAGTCTCCTTCCCGCTCGCCGACTCGCTGACGGAGCTCCTCGCCGCGCGCCTCCTCACCTACCACGCGGCGCACGAGCTGGACGCGAACCCCTCACCGGGCGTCGCTCACGGCAAGGTCGCGATGGCGAAGCTCTACGCCTCGGAAACGGCGAACCGGATCGCCGACCGCGCGCTCCAGATCTTCGGCGGCCGCGGCTACATGACCGAGCATCCGGTCGAGCGGCACTTCCGCGAACTGCGCGTCGACCGCATCTGGGAGGGCACGAGCGAGATCCAGCGCGTGATCATCGCCCGCGGCCTGTTCAAGCGCGGCGCGGAGCCGTATCTCGCCTAGACGGGGCCGAGGATCTCGTCGATCTGACGCTCGACGTTGAAGCCGCGCATCTCGGCCAGATCCGGCGCGCAGTCGCGCGGGAGCTCCACGGCCGAGCCGGCGCCGTGCGCTTCCTCGCGCGTCGCTGCCCCGGCGACGGCCGCGTGCAGGGAGCGCAGGTACGCGAGATCGGTCTCGGCGATGCGCAGCGCTTCGTCGGGCTCGAGCGGGGAACCGTGGCCGGGAATCACCATCTCCGGCGGGTCTGCGCGAAGCGTCTCGACCAGTCCGGCCAGCGTGAACCGGTAGGCGGCCGGAGACTTGGCGAACGGAAACTCCACCGGCGACAGGTGGTCGCCGACGATGAGCAGGCCGAGGTCGCGGATCCGGTAGCCGGTGCCGTCTTCGGTGTGTCCCGTGAGCGGGAAGGTCTCGACGACGAACGGGCCGAGGGCGACCGCCGCTCCTCGCGTGAAGGTCTGGTCGACTCGGGGCGGGCCCGAGACCTCGAGCTCATACGTCTCGGCGGCGCGCTCGACGGAGTCGACGCCTCGGCTCCGCACTCGTTCGGCCGTCTCCTCCCCCATGACGGCTGCGGCGTCCGGAAACGCGCCGATGCCGCAGACATGATCCCAGTCGCCGTGCGTGATCAGGACGTGCCGGATCGGAGCGTCGAGCTCGAGCGCCCGCCGGCCGATCCGGGCCACTTCCTCCGACGAGATCGCCGGATCGACCACGAGGGACTCGCCCTCTGCGACGACGAGCAACGAGGTGGTGCTCCAGAGCGCAGCCTCGAAGCGTTCCCACATCGACCTAGGCACCCCGCAGATTCAACACAGCACAGGCTCCTGCTTCCAGCCCCGACTCGATCGCTCCGTCGATGAAGCCCGACCAGCCGTTCGCGAGGTCCGAGCCGGCGAGGAGCACGCGGCCCTCGGGACGGCGCATCTCCGCGTGGTGACGCGTGTACCACCCGGGCGGATGGATCGCCCAGGTCCCGCGCGCGTACTCGTCGGCGAGCCAGTCGTGCCACGTGGCATCGATGAGCTCGTAGCCGGGGAGGATCTCGTCGAGGTCGCGCTGCAGCCCGTTCGGATCGCAGCGCTCTGCGTCGATCCCGAAGCCGATCTGGAGCTGTTCCCCGGCGCCGAGCAGCACCTCGGTGTCGAGGTAGCCGAACGGGTGCCGCGGCCTGATCGCGTTGTCGAACACGTCGCTGCCCCGGGTGCGGAGGAAGATCTTGAGCCCGCGCGACGCCTGCCCCGCCGCGATCGCCTCCTGCTTCCCCTCCGACAGCGCGGGCTCGAACTCGATCGTGCCGAGCACGTTCAGCGGCACGGCGACCACGGCGACGGCCGCATCGTGCAGCTCGCCGGCTCGCGTCTCCACCTCGACGCGGTCTCCGCGCACGCGCACTGCGGCCACCGGCGTGTCGAGCCGCGCCTCGACCGGCGCGGCCGAGGCGATCGCCTGCAGCAACGCACCCGTCCCCGCGGCGAGCATGACCCGGCCGCCCGTGTACTGGGTGAGCGCGAGGCTGTAGCCCGAGAGGGCGTGCCAGCGCAGCACCGAGACTGCGCCCGCGTCCTCGAGAGGTGCGCTCGCCACCGACTCGAGCTCGGCCTCGAGCACGGCGCGCTCCTCCTCGTCCAGCTCGAGCTCGGCGACGCGCTCGGCGATGGTCAGCCGGTCGAAGCGGGCGAGCTCCTCCTGTGCGAGCAGCGGGTCGTACGGATTCGGGAGCGCCTCGTGGACACCCTCGACGAAGCGGTTCCAGCCTCGCTCGGCGATCGCATCGCGCTCGGCGATCGAGCCCTCGCGCCGCTCGTCTCCCACCCACCAGTGCGCCCGCTGCGCGTCCTCGCTCAGCTCCACCTTCAGACCGGCGCGCGTGATCTCGGACCACGTATGCGGCTGATGCCAGTGCACCCACCCGCCGCCGTACTCGATCGGGATCCCGTGCCAGACGGCGCTCCACGTGCGCCCGCCGAGCCGGTCCCGCGCCTCGAGCAGGAGGACGGAGCGGCCGCGCAGCGCGATCTCGCGAGCCGCGGTGACGCCGGCGAAACCGCCCCCGACGACGATCGCGTCGTGGGTCATGCGAGGACGAAGCGCGCGTCGAGGCCGACGGCGCCCTCGCGACGAACGAGGAGCGGGTTGACCTCGACCTCCGCGATCTCCGGGTGGGCGGCGGCGAAGTACGACAGCGCAGCGACCGCACGTGCGGCCGCGGTGACGTCGAGCGGCGGACGCCCGCGCACTCCGGTGAGCAGCGGCGCCGAGCCGAGAGAGCGCACGAGCTCCTCCGCCGTCACCTCGTCGACCGGAGCGAGCGCTGCGGCGACATCGCGCACCGTCTCCGTGTGGAGCCCACCCGCGGCAACCACCACGAGCGGCCCGAAGCGCGGGTCGCGACGAGCACCGACGAGAAGCTCGAAGCCTGCCGCCACGTCCTCCGCGGTCTCGACGGAGAAGGCTTCGGACGCGAGCCGCGCCGCAAGATCGTCGAATGCCGCGGCGAAGTCTCGCTCGTCGCGCAGGCCGACGACGACGCCGCCCGCATCGGACTTGTGGAGCGGACCGAGCGCCTTGAGCACGACCGGGTAGCCGAGCTCGGCGGCCGCCGTAAGCGCCTCCTCCCGGCCGGCGACGGTTCGCGCTTCCCCGAACGCGATGCCGGCTTCCGCGAGCGCGGCCCGTGCCGCCGGATAGGTCGCGTCCGTCAGCGGCGGCGCCACGGCAGGGAGGGCAGGTAGCGGCGACGTGGGCGCGCCGTCCGCGGCAAGCGCCGCGACCGCGTCGACAGCCGACTCGATCACCCGATACACGGGAACCCCGGCTGCACGCAGCGCCCGAGCCGCCGGCGAGCTCGCGTACATGGTGTGGACGACGAGCGGCTTCCCGCTTTCGGTCACCGCCTGCGCGAGCAGCTCTGCGACGGCGACCTCGCGATCGCTCATCTCGTCCGAGAGCGTGCTGTACCCGCCGTAGTACGCCGTGAAGAGGACCGCGTCGGTGTCCTCCGCCGCGAGCAGGGCACGCGTCGTGCGCGCGAAGCTGAAGACGTCCTGCTCGCCCGCGCCGGCGAGATCGACGGGGTTCGCGGTCGGGGCATGCGGCGGCAGGAGCTCGCGCAAGCTCGCCTGCGTCTGCTCCGAGAGCAGCGGCAACTCCATCCCACGTCCCTCCAGCAGGTCGCCGGCGATGGCTCCGTAGCCACCGCCGTCGCCGATCACCGCGAGCCGGCGGCCGCGCGGCCGGTACGGCGCGAGGAGTGCGTGTACCGCGTCGACGAGCGCCCGCGGTGTGTCCACGAGGTGAATCCCGCCGGCCCGACACGCCGCCTCGACCGCGTCGCGGCCGCTCGTCAGCGCGCCGGTGTGGGAGCGGGCTGCGCGGGCACCCGCAGCGCTGCGACCGGCCGTGAGCAGGACGACCGGCTTCCCGGCCGTCCGCGCCGCCTCGACGAACGCGCGACCGTCGCGAAAGTCCTCGCAGTAGACACCGATCACGCGCGTGCCCTCGTGCTCACCGAGCGCAGCGACGAGCTCGGTGACGCCCACGTCGGCCTGGTTCCCGATCGAGACCGCGCGCGAGAACCCCAGCCCGAAGTCCTCGAGCAGCAGGCCGACCTCGAGCAGGACGTTGCCGCTCTGCGAGACGAAGCCGACCGGGCCGGCGGACAGCGGAGTCGAGGCGAGTTGGAGCTCGGATGCCCCGTCGAAGATGCCGAGGCAGTTCGGGCCGACGAGCGCCGCGCCGGCGGCACGCACTCGCTCGACCAGCGCGCGCTCGCGCGCCGCGCCTTCCTCCCCCAGCTCGGCGAAGCCGGCCGCGATCGCCACGAGCGCCCGGGCGCCCGCGGCGAGCGAGTCGTCGACCGCCGCCTCGAGCCCGTCCGCCGGGACGCTGAGGACGACGAGCTCCGGCGCCTCCGGCAGGTCGGCGAGCGAGCGATGGACGGTCAGCCCGTGCACCTCGCCGCCGTTCCGGCCGACGAGATAGACGCGCCGCCGGTGCGCTCCGAGAGCCGCGTCGCGCGCGAACCAGTAGCCCCACTTCGCCGGATCGGACGAAACGCCCACGATCGCGACCGTCTGGGGCTCGAACAGCGGCGTCAGGTCGCGCGTCACGAGACGCCGACCGAACGGCCTGCGCGTTCGGGCCGTGGGAGCGATCCATGCTGCTGCGTCAGCTCGGCGACCTTCTCCCGAACCGGTTCTCGCACCGGCGCCGCGCGTCCGCTCGTGGTATCGACGTGGAGCAGCATCTGCTCCGCGGTCGCCAGCGGGTCCGCCTCGCCGTCCCGGAGCAGGACATGAAAGAGGTGGAGCCGCTTCTCGTCGGAGTCGAGCACCTGCGTCGTCACACGAACGCGATCGCCGGCCTCGAGTTGGCGCAGGTGCGAGAGGTGGGTCTCGACGGTGAAGAAGCTGCCGCCGTCCTCGAGGTAGCCCGCGTCGACGCCGAGGCCCCCGAGAAGCGCATCTGTCGCGTCGGCGAAGAGCTCGAGGTAACGGCTCTCGTGGACGTGCCCGTTGTAGTCGACCCACTCCGGTGGAATGTGCCGAACGGACGTCGGCGCTGCCGCGCCGAGCAGCTCGCGCTCCCAGGCCGCGAGCGTCGCGCCGGCGGCGGTCTCCTCGGCTCGCAAGGCCTGAAGCAGGCGCACGAGCACCCGGTCACGAAGCTGCTCGAGCTCGCGCGGGGACCGTCCGTCGGCCTGCGCGTCGGATTGCTCGGCGATCCTCTCCACGAGCTCGTCGGTGAGCTCGGGGACGTCGGTCAGGTGCGTCCACGGCCACTCGAGCGCGGGCCCGAACTGGCGGATGAAGTGGCGCATTCCCTCCTCCCCGCCCGCGATGCGATAGGTGAGAAAGGTTCCCATGAAGGCCCAGCGCAGGCCCGCTCCGTAGCGGATCGCGTCGTCGACCTCCTCGACCGTCGCGGCGCCGTCCGAGACGAGCCAGAGCGCCTCGCGCCAGAGGGCCTCGAGCAGCCGGTCGGCAACGAAGCCGTCGATCTCGCTGCGGACGACGAGCGGCTGCATCCCGACCGAGCGAAAGACGGCGCCCGCACGCTCGACCGTCTCCGGCGCGGTCCGGACGCCGGCGCAGAGCTCGACGAGCGGCAGGAGGTAGACCGGGTTGAAGGGATGCGCGACGCAGAATCGCTCGGGCCGCTCCATCTCGGCTTGCAGCTCGCTCGGCCGCAGGCCCGAGGTCGAGGAGCAGATGAGCGCGTCCGGCGGAGCCGCACGATCTCCCTCCGCCAGCAACCCGCGCTTCAGCTCGATCCGCTCCGGCGCGGACTCCTGGACGAGCTCGACTCCGGCGACCGCCTCCTCGAGGGAGTCGACGATGCGGAGCTCGCCCTCCTCCGGTAGCGGGGCGAGCGTGAGCTGCTGGAACGCCGTGCGCGCGTCGTCGAGCACTCGAGCGGCGCGCGCCGAGGCCTCCGCGGACGGGTCGAAGAGCCGGACGTCGGAGCCGTTGAGCACGAACCGGGCGGCCCAGCCGGCGCCGATCACGCCGCCGCCGAGCAGGCCCACCCGCGTGGGGTTAGACGACACCGACCCGCAGCGCGAGCTTCTCCCGCACCTCCTCCGGCCCGAGCACGCGCACGTTCATCCGCTCGAGGATCTCGACCGCCCGCGCCACGAGCTCACCGTTGGTCGCGAGCCGGCCGCGCGAGAGATAGAGGTTGTCCTCGAGCCCGACCCGAACATTCGCGCCGACGAGCGGCGCGAGCGCCACGAACGGCAGCTCCATCCGCCCGATCGAGAACGCGGAGTAGACGGCGTTCTCGGGCAGCTGGTTGACCAGCGCGAGCACGGTGCCGAGGTCATCGGGCGCGCCGTACGGAATGCCGGTACAGAGCTGGATCAGCGGCGGATCCTCGATCAGGCCGTCGCGGATCAGTTCGTGGACGAACACGAGATGGCCGGTGTCGAAGACCTCGAGCTCGGGCCGCACGCCGAGCTCGCGGATCCGTGCGGCCATCGCGCGGAGCATCCCCGGCGTGTTGACCATCACGTAGTCGCCGCCGGCGACGAAGTTCATCGTCCCGCAGTCGAGCGTGCAGATCTCGGGGCGCAACTCCTCGACGTGGGCGAGGCGCTCGGCCGCGCCGGCCATGTCCGTTCCGGCGGGATCCGGCGGCAGCGGCGCGTCCTCCCCGCCGAGAACGAGGTCGCCGCCCATCCCCGCGGTGAGGTTGAGGACGACGTCGACGCCCGAGGCGCGGATCTGCTCGACCACCGCGCGGTAGAGGGCCGGATCGCGGGCGCCACGCCCGCTGTCGGGGTCGCGCACGTGAATGTGCGCGATCGCGGCCCCTGCGCGCGCCGCCTCGATCGCGGCGTCGGCTATCTGCTCCGGCGTGACCGGGACGTGCTCGCTGCGGCCCGCAGTGTCCCCCGCTCCGGTGACCGCACAGGTGACGAAAACTTCCCAGTTCACGGCGTCCTCCGTTCGAAATGCGAACTGCCGTTGCACATCCTGCGACGGACGTACCATAATCGACCGCAATCCGATGGTGCAAAGCGCCCCCACGCGCCCGCTCGACCTCGACTCGCTCCGCGCCGCCGCGCACGCGTTCGCCCGTGACGAGATGCGCCCGGTCGCCCTCTCCTACGACGAGTCCGAGGAGTACCCGCTCGACGTGCTGCGGCGCGCCGCCGCGGCCGGGCTCACGCACTACGACCTCCCGACCGAGTACGGCGGGAGCGGCGTCGAGAGCCTGAGCGACCGCTGCGCGGTGATCGAGGAGCTGGCCTGGGGCGACTCCCCCATCTTCTGGGTGATCGCGCAGGGCGGGTTCTTCGCAGGGCCGTTGCTCGCCCTCGGCTCGGAGGAGCAGAAGCAGCGCTGGCTGCCTGCGCTCTGCAGCGCCGAACCGCCCGCGTGCTCGGTCGCGATCACCGAGCCCGAGCACGGCTCCGACGCGGCCGCCATCGAGACGACGGCGACGCGGCGCGACGGCGGCTACGTCCTCAACGGCCGCAAGAAGTTCATCGGCAACGGCCACATCGCCGATCTCTGCATCGTCTTCGCCACCGTCGAACCGGGCAGCCGCTCGCGCGGTGTGACCGCGTTTCTCGTCGAGGCGGGCGACGAGGGCTTCGTGCGCGGGCCGCGCCTGCCGAAGATGGGCAGCCGCTGCTTCCCGGCTGCCGAGGTCTCGTTCGACGACTGCTTCGTTCCCGAGGATCGGCGGCTCGGCGCGGAGGGAGCGGCGTTCCGCGGACTGATGTGGGTGTTCGACGTGGCACGCATCCAGCTCGCCGCAGCCTCGGTCGGGCTCGGACGCGCCGCGCTCGAGCTCGCGGTCGACTACGCGAAGGAGCGCGAGGCCTTCGGCCGGCCGATCCACGAGTTCCAGGCCGTCTCGTTCCGGCTCGCCGAGGTAAAGCTGAAGCTCGACCAGGCGCGGCTGATGACGCACCGCGCC
The DNA here is from genome assembly GCA_025929425.1 of Thermoleophilia bacterium. Taxonomy (GTDB): domain Bacteria; phylum Actinomycetota; class Thermoleophilia; order Gaiellales; family Gaiellaceae; genus Palsa-739. Next base: position 55,788 of record JAICME010000001.1, read on the forward strand.
GCGGAGCTCGCCGACACGGGACACCCCTTCTCGACCGAGGCCGCGATGGCGAAGCTCGCGGCATCCGAGGCGTCCGTCTTCGCCGCCTCCGCCGCGGTGATGACGCTCGGCGGCGCCGGCTACATCCGCGACTCGCTCGCGCAGAAGTGGTACCGCGACGCCAAACTCGACGAGATCTGGGACGGGACGAGCGACATCATGCGTCTCCTGATCGCACGTAGCCTCTTCGCCTGATGGCCCGCGACCCGCGCTACGACGTCCTCTTCGAGCCCGTGCAGCTCGGGCCGGTGACCGCACGCAACCGCTTCTTCCAGGTGCCGCACTGCAACGGCATGGGCCACCGCGACCCGACCGCCCACGCGGTCATGCGCGGCGTCAAGGCCGAGGGCGGCTGGGCCGTCGTCTGCACCGAGGAGGTCGAGTATCACCCGAGCTCCGACGTCAACGGCTTCATCGAGGGGCGCATCTGGGACGACGCCGACATTCCCGCGCACGAGCGGCTCGTCGAGCAGGTGCACGCCCACGACTCACTCGCCGGGATCGAGCTCGTCCACAGCGGAATGATCAGCGCGAACCTCTACGGCCGGATGCCTTCGCACGGCCCGTCGAACCTGCCCATCACGGGCTATGAACCGGCACAGGCACGCGCGATGAGCCGCGAGGACATCGCCGACCTGCGGCGCCGCCACCGGCAGGCGGTGCAGCGGTCGCTCCGCGCCGGCTACGACCTCGTCTACGTCTACGCGGCGCACGGCTTGACCACGCTCCAGCACTTCCTCTCCCGCCGCTACAACCTGCGAGAGGACGAGTACGGCGGCACGCTCGAGAATCGCGCGCGCCTACTGCGGGAGGTGCTGGAGGACACGCTCGAGGAGTGCGACGGCCGCGCCGCCGTCGCCTGCCGACTCGTCGTCGACGAGTTGATCGGCGAGGAAGGGATCGAGCGCCCGGAGATCGAGGAGCTGTTTGCACTGGTCGGCGAGCTACCCGACGTGTGGGACGTCATGGTGGGCTTCTGGCCTGACGACTCGCGCACGTCGCGGTTCGCGCACGAAGCGTGGACCGAAGAGCACTTCCGCGGGATCAAGCAACTCACCTCGAAGCCGCTCGTCGGCATCGGCTGGCTCACGTCACCAGACACGATGGTGCGACTGATCCGTGACGGCGTGATCGACTTCGTCGGCGCTGCGCGCCCCTCGATCGCCGACCCGTTCCTCCCCGTCAAGGTCGAGGAGGGACGACTCGAGGACATCCGCGAGTGCATCGCCTGCAACGTCTGCGTGACCGGCGACTGGACTGCGACACCGATCATGTGCACCCAGAACCCGTCGATGGGCGAGGAATGGCGACGAGGCTGGCACCCGGAGCGCTTCCGGCCGGCCGGTTCGGACTCGAAGGTACTGGTCGTCGGCGGCGGGCCGGCCGGGCTCGAAGCCGCGATGGCGCTCGGCAAGCGCGGTTACGAAGTCGTTCTCGCCGAGGCCGGTCGCGAGCTCGGTGGTCGCGTTCTGCGCGAGGCGCGCCTCCCAGGGCTCGCAGCGTGGATCCGCGTGGCCGACTATCGCCGCGGACAGCTCGCGAAGCTCCCCAACGTCGAGCTCGCGCTCGAGAGCGAGGTCACGGCCGACGAAGTGCGGAGCTACGGCTTCGACCATGTCGCCGTCGCGACCGGCGCACGCTGGCGCGCCGACGGCGTCGGGCGGTGGCACACGCGTCCCCCGGCACTCGACTCCGACGTCGAGACGTTGACGCCCGACGACCTCATGGCCGGCCGCCGTCCGGCCGGTGACCGGATCCTCCTCTTCGACGACGACCACTACTACCTCGGCGGCGTGCTCGCGGAGCTGCTCGCGGCCGACGGAAAACACGTAACGCTCGTGACCTCCGCACCGCGCGTCTCGGAGTGGAGCGTGAACACGATGGAGCACGAGCGGATCCACCGGCGGCTCGTCGAGGCAGGCGTCGAGCTCGCGACCACGCAGGCGCTCGTCACGGTCGAGGGTGGAGCGGCACGGCTCGCCGAGGTCTACACCGGCCGCGAACGAGAGGTCCCGCTCGACGGTCTCGTCCTCGTAACGGCCCGGCTGCCGAACGACGCGCTCGCACTGGATCTCGGCGCGACCCCGATCGGCGACGCATACGCGCCCGGCACGATCGCGAGCGCAGTGTGGGAGGGGCGCCGCTATGCCGAGGAGCTCGACGGAGAGCCGCACGGAGACGCCGTCCCGTTCCGCCGCGAGGTGGTGGAGCTCGCGCCGCTCGGGGAACAGGTCTCGATCACATGAGCACGACCGAGCCTCGCGCGAAGACGATCCAGTCGGTCGATCGCGCCGCGGCGCTGATCAAAGCGATCGCGGACAGCCCGCACCCGCCGACGGTCAACGAGCTCGCCACGGCGTGCGACCTCAACCGGAGCACGACCTGGCGGCTCCTCGCGACGCTCGACAGCCACGGCCTGATCGAACGCGACCCGATTAGCCAGCGCTACAGCCTCGGCTACGCCTTCCTCCGCATCGCGGCCGGTGCAGACGTCGATCCGCTCGTGCGCCGCGGCCGCCCCGTTCTCGAGCTGCTCGCACAGGACACGGGCGAGGCGACGAACCTCGCGGTCGCGCGGCGTTTCAGCCTCGTCTACGTCGATCAGGTCGACCCGCCGCACGTGATGGCGCCGAACTGGTTCGGGCGAACGGTGCCGCTACACGCCACCTCCACCGGCAAGGCCTACCTCGCGTATCTGCCCGAGGAGGAGCAGGAGGCCGTCCTGCCGCGCCGCCTCGAGCGCTACACGGACACGACCGTGACCGACCGGCGGAGCCTGGCCGACGAGCTCCGCGCGGTGCGGCGCGACGGCTACGCGATCTGCGTCGGCGAGCTCGAGGAGTCGCTCTTCGGCGCCTCTGCGCCGGTGCTCTCCGAGCAAGGCCGCCCGGTGGCGATCGTCAGCGTGTGGGGCACCGAGCACCGCCTGCCGCGCGAACGCCTTCCGGAGGTGGGCCGCCGCGCCGTCGAGGCGGCCGAGGAGCTGAAAGAGTTGCTCAGATGAGCGTAGGCTCGACGGAGCTCACCAGAGAGCGAAGGTGCCGGCTTTGCCGGCGCCGGGAGCGGAAAACGTGAGCGTTGTCGAGGTCGCACGCGACGGCGAGGTCGCCGTGATCCGGCTCAACCGGCCGGAGAAGCTGAACGCGATCTCGACCGAGGTAGAACGCGCGCTGCACAAGGCGCTCGCCTCCGGAGACGTCCGCTCGAGCGGCGCCGTGATCCTCGCCGGCGAGGGTCGGGCCTTCTCGGCCGGCGCCGACATCTCGGAGTTCGAAGGCCGCTCGCCCGAGGACGTGCTTCGCTACTACAACGACACCGGCGGCGTGTACGAGGAGATCGCGGCGCTGCCGCAGCCCACGATCGCGGCGATCCACGGCTACTGCCTCGGCGGCGCGCTCGAGCTCGCACTCGCGCTCGACTTCCGCATCGCCGACGACTCCGCCGTGTTCGGCTTCCCGGAGGTCTCGCTCGGGATCCTCGCGAGCTCCGGCGGGCTGCACCGCGTCACGCGGCTGCTGGGACCGGCGCGCGCCAAGGAGCTGTTCCTGCTGTCCGAGCGGTTCGGCGCCGACGACGCGCGGCGCGCGGGGGTCGTCACGGAGGTGGTCGAGGAGGGCAAGGCGCTCGACCGGGCGCTCGAGATCGCGGCTCGCCTCGCCGCGCTGCCGCGCGACGCGGTTGCGGTGACGAAGCAGGCAATCGACGCGACGAGCGCCTCGCCGCGCGAGGCCGCACTCCTGATCGAGCGTCTCGCATACGCCGCACTCGCACAGACGCAGGCGGCACAGGACGCGGCCGCCGGCTTCGGGAGCTAGCCGTGATTCACGAGAAGGAGATCGAGATTCGCTGGCGCGACCTCGACGCCTTCAACCACGTCAACCACGTCGTCTTTCTCACCTACCTCGAGGAGGTGCGCGACGAGTGGCTCGGGCGCGTGCTCGAGGACGCGGCGCTCGTCTGGGGCTACGTGATCGCGCGCGTCGAGATCGACTACCGCCGAGAGCTGACCCTCTCCGACGACGCGATCGTCGCGCGCTGCTCGCTCGAACGGCTCGGGACGAAGAGCGTGACGACCCGGGAGGCGATCCTGACCCGCGACGGTGCGATCTCGGCCGAGGCGCTGGCGGTGCTCGTCGCGCGTGACGAGCAGACAGGCTCGCGTGTCATCTCCGATCTCGAGCGCGCCGCTTTCGAGCGCGCCGCGGCGAGAGCGTAGAGCGGCACCCGGCGCAGTGCCGGGTGCCGTAGTTGCGATCGGTGTCAGCGCTGCGCCGGAACGCGCTTGACCGTCAGCGCCGCCGTGCCCGCTGAGGCCCGGTCGGCGTTGCCGTAGGCCTGCGCGACGAAGACAGCCGTCTTCGTCACCGTCCAGCGCGTGCTGAACGTGCCGTTCGATGCGACGGTCACGTGCCGAAGCTGCCACCGGTCCCCCATGTAGCGGGAGATCATCACGTCGTCGCCCCCGTGCGACGGCTTGAGCGTGCCGTGGATGGTGACCGTCGTGGGCTTCGCCACCGACCGTGGCTTGGCCGCGATTGCCAGCTTCGCCGAGGCTCCGGCGTCCCCGCCGCTCTTCGTCGCGTAGAGGACGCTGTCACCGACGAGCACGTAGCTCGTCACACCGGCGGAGTCGAGTGCCGTCGCCGGTCCGCCGCTCAGGTACTGCGGGTGCCAGTCCCTGCCCCCGTCGTTGGTGCGCAGCAAGTACGCGCCGGCCTGACTCGGGCCCATCGGAGTGACCAGGGCGAACCCGTGCTTCGCATCGCCGAACTCGATGCCGTTGACGCGCCAGGAGCCGAGGCATTCGATCTCGCTCCACGTCTTCCCGGCGTTCGCCGTCTGCCAGAGCCCGCCGCGTCCGTCGAGGACATAACCCGCACGCACCGTGCCGAACGAGGCATCCCGGATTCCGTGCTTGTTCGGGGCCTTGACCGCCTTCCACGTCGCACCGCCGTCCTTCGAGACGAACAGGCTCTTCGGCCCGTACGCCAGGACCGCGCCACCGACACGCTCCGCACCGGTGAGAAGAGGCTTCTGCAGGATCTGGGCGGCGACGGCCCGGAACGTCTCCCCGCCGTCCACCGAGCGCCGGACACCGATCGGACCTACGAGGACGACGTGGTCGGGGTCGAGCGCCACAACCGCGCGAGGTACCACGGCTCTGCCGGTGTCGAGGATCCGGTAGCTGGCGCCCCCGTTGTCGGACCGTTGCAGCGATCCGTCAGAGGCGAGCACGAACACCGTGTCCGCCGCGGGCGCGGCAAGGCCGACGATTCTCGCGGACGTCGGCGGGCTGACGTTGGCCCAGCGCTGGCCGCCGTCCACCGTGCGGGCGAGCACGCCCTGGTCACCGCCGGCGTACGCCACCAGGCTCGACGCTCCGTGCAGAACACGGAACCGGCCCTGGATGCGGGATCCGACCGCCTTCCAGCTCGCTCCGGCGTCGTTCGAGACCTGAGCGCTCCCGTAGGCGCCGACGGTGATTGCGCGCACCGCCGTGGCGAAGAAGACCGCATGGGTCACGTCGCTCGACGGAACGACGGACGTGAAGGTCGAACCCCCGTCGATCGTGCGCAGCACCTGATTTCCGGTCGCCGTTGCGATCAGAGCGACCTTCGGCCCTGCCGTGGTGATCGACGTCAGGTCAGCGGCCGGGACACCGGTCACCGGCACCGCGGCCCAGGTCGCTCCGCTGTCGGTGCTCTTCAGCACCGTCAATGCGTTGCCGACGGCGTACATCGTCGTCGCGTCCGCCGTCGCGATCCCGTTCAGGGGGACCGACACCGCTGCAACCTGCGTCCAGGACACAGCCCCATCGGTCGTCCGCTGGATCGTGCCGCCGGCGGTGACCGCGAACGCCGTCGTGTTCGAGACGGCGATCAGGTGATCCGGCGTGTCACCGGGAATCGCGGTCTTGCGCGTGAAAGTCTTCCCGCCGTCCGCGGTCGTCAGGACCGAGCCGTTCGAGAGGACGAGGTACCCCACCTGCGCGGACGGGAACGCGGCGGAGATGAGGCCGGCTCCGCCGTGTGCGAACGGCAGGCGGACGAACGTCGCGCCGAGGTTGTCGGAGCGCTCGAGCAGCGAGCCCGTGCCGACGACGACCGAGGCCGGATCGTTACCCACGACCTGCAGGATCGTGATCGGATCGCGAATCCCGGTCGCGATGCCCGACCAGGTCGAGCCGCCGTCGAGGCTCTTCAGCAGAGTCCCGGATCCGCCGCCGGCATAGGTCGCGCCGCCGACGCTGACGAGGCTCGTCAGGTTCGGCGGACCGAGCGGCGGGTTACCCGAGAACCAGCCCGAGCCGGGCGCCTTCACGCTCGATTGGGCACCCGACAGAGAAATGAGCGCCGCTGCGACCGCGAGTAGGAACACCGACAGCGCACGACGCCGGCCCCCACGCGTAAGCAATGAGGCCAACACCATTTGACTCACCTTCTTTCGTGGCCGCTGCCAGTAGCCGCGGACAGCGGCACCACGACTGCCCGTCCAACCGGGCGCTATCGCATCAGTAGCGCCGCTGATTTCTCAGTGCGTACTTTCGGCGGCCGGGGCCGAGCGCTCGAGGCGCCGGCGGATCCCTTCGACGGCGGCCTGCCAGACGCGGTTCTCGTCCTCTCCGGAACGCTGGTAGAGGCCGCCGAACGAGCCGTCGCCGAGAGCCGCCCGCCACGTCTCCGGATTGCCCTCCTCCGGCCAGACGACCGGCGGCTTCCGCCCCGTGGGCATCTCGACCCCGGGCAATCGCGTCCAGGGGATGCTCTCCGACCACGAGGCGTGGTCGTAGTCGGGATCGATCTCGGCGGCGATCGCGTCGGGCCGCCCGTCCCAGAGCTCGTGCCACGCGACCGCCGGTGCCCGAGACCGAGCCATCTCCCGGCCGGCCCCGGTGTTCCCGCTGTGACCGTTCACGCAGAGGATCCGCGCGAAGCCCTGGCCGAGCAGCGAGTCGGCAATGTCTGCAAGCGCCGCGAGCAGGGTGCTTTCCCGCAGGGTGGGGCTACCCGGATACGCCGTGAATCCCGTCACGCCGTACGCGAGGGCCGGCAGAACCGGCACGCCGAGCGGCTCGGCGGCCTCGACCGAGGCGCGCTCGGCGAGGATGTTGTCCGTCTCGAGCGAGAGGTAGGCGTGCTGCTCGGTGGAGCCGACGGGAAGCACGATCCGGTCGTCCTGTTCGAGGTGCTCCTCGAGCTGCATCCAGTTCAGGTCACGGATCCTCACGCCGCGGCCCGCAGGCGTAGCTGCCGCTGCAGCTCGTGCGCAGCAGGCCCGAGCCCGAATGCCTTGCCGTCGACCGACGCGAC
>JAICME010000081.1 GCA_025929425.1 Thermoleophilia bacterium
CGACCGGTCGCGACTTCGGCCCCGACGGGAAGTTGCGCGCCGAGGCGCACCACCTCGACGAGGGCGCGGCGCGCGGTCTGGCCGAGCGGCTCGAGGGCTCGTCCTTCGAGGTCGCACGTGTCGAACGGAAGCCGTACGTCCGCCGCCCGAGCCCCCCGTTCATGACCTCGACGCTGCAGCAGGAGGCGAGCCGCAAACTCCGCTATTCCGCGCAGACGACGATGCGGCTCGCCCAGCGCCTCTACGAGAACGGCTACATCACGTACATGCGCACCGACTCGACAACGCTGTCGGAGTCGGCGCTCACGGCCGCCCGCGCGCAGGCGACGTCTCTCTTCGGCGCCGACTACGTCCCGCCCGAGCCGCGCCGCTACGAGCGGAAGGTGAAGAACGCGCAGGAGGCGCACGAGGCCATCCGGCCTTCAGGCGACCACTTCCGCACGCCGCAGGACGTCCGCTCCGAGGTCTCGCCCGACGAGCACGCGCTCTACGAGCTCATCTGGATGCGAACGATCGCGTCGCAGATGAAGGACGCGCAGGGTCAGACCGTCACGCTCCGCATCGCGGGCGTCGGCGGCTCTGCCGCCGACGCTTCCAGCCACAGCGAGAGCGTCGAGTTCGGCGCCTCGGGAACGGTGATCACGTTCCGCGGCTTTCTCGCCGCCTACGAGGAGGGCCGCGACGACGACCGCGCTGCCGGCGACGACGAGGAGCGGCGCCTGCCGAACCTCGCCGAGGGCGACGCCGTGGAGCTGCGGGCGCTCGAGCCGCAAGGTCACGAGACGAGCCCGCCTGCCCGCTTTACCGAGGCGACGCTCGTGCGGACGCTGGAGGAGCTCGGCATCGGCCGCCCGTCGACGTATGCCTCGATCCTCGGCACGATCCTCGACCGCGGCTATGTCTTCAAACGCGGCACGGCGCTCGTGCCGGCCTTCCTCGCGTTCTCCGTCGTCGGCCTGCTCGAGCAGCACTTCGGCCGGCTCGTCGACTACGACTTCACCGCGCGGATGGAGGACGACCTCGACCGCATCGCGGCCGGCGACGAGCATCGCGTGCAGTGGCTGGGGCGCTTCTACTTCGGCGGCGGAGAGGGCGACGGGGGGCTGCACGAGCTCGTCTCGGACCTCGGCGCCATCGATGCACGCGAGATCAACACGCTCGAGATCGGAAACGGGATCGCGCTGCGGGTGGGGCGCTACGGGCCCTACCTCGAGCGCGACGGCCAGCGGGCGAGCGTCCCCGACGAGCTCCCCCCGGACGAGCTGACCCTGGAGCGCGCCGAGGAGCTCCTCGCGCAGCCGAGCGGCGACCGTGAGCTCGGCGTCCATCCCGAGACCGGGCGCACGATCGTGGCGCGCACCGGCCGGTACGGGCCCTACGTCACGGAGGTCCTCCCCGAGGACTCGAAGGAGAAGCCGCACACCGCGTCACTCTTCAAGACGATGTCACTGGACACGATCACCCTGGAGGACGCGCTTCGCCTGCTCGAGATCCCGCGGGTGGTCGGCGTCGCCCCGGACGGTGAGGAGATCGTCGCCCGCAACGGCCGCTACGGGCCGTACATCCAGCAGGGCAAGGAGTCGCGCTCGCTCGAGACGGAGGAACAGCTCTTCACCATCGACCTCCCCGCGGCGCTTTCTCTGCTCGCCCAGCCTCGGCAGCGCCGTGGCCGGCGAGCCGCAGCAGCCCCGCTCCGCGAGCTCGGCACGGATCCCGTCGGCGGCAAGGAGATCGTGCTCAAGGAGGGCCGCTTCGGTCCGTACGTCACCGACGGCGAGGCGAACGCGAGCCTCCGCAAGGGCGACGACCCGGAGACCGTCACCCTCGACCGGGCGGTGGAACTGCTCGCGGAGCGCCGTGCGAAGGGTCCGGCCAAGAAGAGCCCGCGGCGCCGCAAAGCTTCGTGAGGAGGCGTCTGCAAACTTCGCCAGCCGGTAGCCGTCCTATGCTCACGGACCCGAACGATGCGCGGAATACACTTGCGCCGCAGCTCGTTCGACCGACGGACGGCGCGAGGGTGGTAACCGGAGGGCTTCCCTCCTAAGGTACGAGGGCTTGCTTCGCCAGCGACGACGCAGGACGAAAGGACTGAGGGAACCCTGACGCAGAACCAGCTGAACGAGTTGCTCGAGTCGGATCAGATCCGCGCGATCGTCGAGAGTGCGGAGGAGCGCGGGTTCATCGACCCCGCTCAGATCGAGGCCTTCGCGGCCGAGGTGGAGCTCAACGACGAGGAAGTCGAGGAGCTCACGCGGGAGCTCGAGCGCACGGGGCTCGAGATCGGTGCGCCTGCCGCTGCGTCGCCCGCACCGGCCGTCGAGGCGCCGAAGGACGAGCAAGAGAAGACCGTCGAGCCCGCTCCCGAGGTTGAGGCGGCGCCGACCGTCGCGATCTCGGGCTCGGCCGACAGCCTGCAGCTCTTCCTCGCCGACGTCGGCCGCCACAAGCTCCTGACCGCGGCGGAAGAGGTCATGCTCGCGAAACGGATCGAGCGCGGCGATCCCACCGCGAAGCGCCACATGATCGAGTCGAACCTTCGTCTCGTCGTCTCGATCGCCAAGGGCTATCGCGGGCTCGGCGTCCCGTTCCTCGACCTGATTCAGGAGGGGACGCTCGGCCTGAATCGCGCCGTCGAGAAGTTCGACTGGCGCCGCGGCTACAAGTTCTCCACCTACGCGACCTGGTGGATTCGCCAGTCGGTGCAGCGCGCGGTTGCGAACCACGCGCGCACGATCCGCGTCCCCGTTCACGTCGTCGAGCGCCAGCAGAAGCTGTCGCGCGCGGCGCGGCGGCTCGAGGTCGAGCTCGGCCGCGAGGCGACGAAGGAGGAGCTCGCCGAGGCGACGGGCCTGCCGATGCAGCACGTCGACGAGGCGCTCGGCGCCGCGAACGCGTCGGTCTCGCTCAACCAGACCGTCGGAGCCGACGACGAAGGCGAGCTCGGCGACCTCTTCGCCGACCGCGAGGCGGCCGATCCCTTCGACGAGGCCGAGGAGTCGCTACGCCGCCAGGGTGTACGACGGGCGCTCGAGGCACTGCCGGAACGCGAGCGGAGGATCCTCGAGCTGCGCTTCGGCTTCGAGGGCGAGCCGTGGACGCTCGAGGCGATCGGCAACGAGCTCGACCTGACACGCGAGCGGGTTCGGCAGCTCGAGGGCCAGGCACTCTCGCGGCTCGGGGCGCTTCGCGACCTCATCTCAGTCGCAGCCGCCTAACAAACACGCAGCCTGGACGTCATCCCGGCGTTGCATTCCGCTTGACCCCGCGGACCGTTTGCGATTGGCTCTAGGGGCGCGGAGCGGAGCGAATCGTCCCGCCTCGCCGCGACCATTGGCTTCAAGGAGGGACAACGCATGGGCAAGAGACGCAAGTGGTTGCTACTTGCGGTGGCAGTTGCGGCCGTTGCCGCGGCCGCCGGGACCGCCTACGGCGGCGGCAAGGCAAGTAAGGCCCTGCCGGTCATCGTCGACGGGACGACGGGCACCGTCGTCAACATCGACCCGGCGAACGAATACGACTACGACTCGTTCACGGTCGACCTGAACATGTACCAGGGGCTGTACGGCTTCCCGAACGGCGCGACGCTCCAGCCGGTGCTCGCAACCGGCTGCACCCACTCGCCGAACCTCAAGACGTGGACGTGTCAGCTTCGGCACAACGTGAAGTTCTCGGACGGCACGCCGATGACGTCCGCCGACGTGAAGTGGTCGTTCGACCGTGTGCAGGCGATCAAGGGCGACCAGGGGATCTGGACGTTGCTGAGCGACCTCAAGAGCACGACCACGAGCGGCCCGTACACCGTGAGCTTCCATCTGAAGTCACCGTTCTCGGTCTGGCCGTACATCCTGTCGACCAACGCGGGCTACGTCGTCGAGAAGGCGAAGTACCCCGCCGACAAGATCCTCGCGAACACCGACGTCAAGAACCTCGTCGGGACCGGCCCGTATTCGCTGACGAAGTTCACACCGGGACAGCAGGCCGTGTTCACGCCGAACAAGTACTACTGGGGCGCGAAGCCGAAGAACGGCGGCCTCATCATCAACTACTACACCAAGTCGTCGACGATGAAGCTCGCGCTCGAGCAGAAGACGCTCGACATGGCGTTCCAGACGTTCACGCCGACCGAGATCGCGGCGATGAAGAAGGAGAGCGCGCTCACGGTGCACTCCGCGCCGGGCGTGGTCATCCGCTATCTCGTCTTCAACGTCAAGCGCCCGCCGTACAACAACATCCACGTGCGGAAGGCGATCGCGTACCTCTTCCCGCGCCAGACGATCGCGAGCCGCGTCTACCACGGCACCGTGACCCCGCTCTACTCGATGGTGCCGAAGGGGCTGCCGGGGGCGAACCAGGCCTACAAGAAGATGTACGGCGGGAAGCCGAACGTCGCGAAGGCCAGGGCGGAGATGAAGAAGGCGCACGTCAAGCTGCCGCTCAAGGTCCAGATCTGGTGGACGCCGTCGCACTACGGTGACGCCTCGGCCGACGAGTACACCGAGATCCAGCGGGCGCTCAACGCGTCGAAGCTGTTCAAGGTGACCCTGAAGTCGAGCGAGTGGACGCAGTACTCGGGCGCGCTCGGGAAGACCTACGGAGCGTTCCAGCTCGGCTGGTTCCCGGACTATCCGGACGCCGACGACTACACCGTCTCGTTCTACCAGCCGAAGTCCTTCTACAACAACGGCTACGCCAACAAGACGATGAACAAGCTCATCGCCCAGGAGCGTGCTGCGCGCACCGATAAGGCGCGGTACAAGTACCTCGGCTCGATGCAGACGCTCGCCGCGAAGACCCTGCCGACGATCCCGTACTGGCAGGGGAACATGATCGCCGTGGGGCGCAGCAACGTGAAGGGAATCGACTCGACGCTGGACGCGACGTACTACATGCGCTTCTGGCTCGTCTCGAAGTAACAGAACCGAACGAACGGGAGGGGCGCTCCATCTGGGGCGCCCCTCCCTCTTCAATCCGAAGCACCCCGTGACCGGCACCTCGCTCAGGACGTACCTCATCACGCGCCTCGCGCTCGTCGTGCCGATGGTGCTCATCCTCCTGACGCTCGTCTTCCTGCTGATGCGCGTCGCGCCGGGGAACCCGATCCAGGCCGCGCTCGGCGGACACGTACCCGAGAGCGTCGTCAAGCCGATCGAGCATCGGCTCGGCTTCGACAAGCCGCTCCTCACCCAGTACGGCGACTACCTCTGGGACATCCTGCGCGGCAACTTCGGGACGACGATCACCGACAATCGGCCGCTGTCGCAGATCATCCAGCAGAACGGCGCCGCCACTCTGGAGTTGACGTTCTTCGCGATGCTCATCGCGATCGTCGTCGGCGTCGCGATCGGTCTCGTCGCCGGGCGCTATCGCGACACGTGGCTGGACGTCGGCGGGCGGATGTTCGGAATCGTCGTGTACGCGACGCCGCCCTTCTTCCTCGGCCTGCTCGCGCAGCTCGTCTTCGGGGTCTGGCTCGGCTGGCTTCCGACCTCGGATCAGGCGAGTCCGCTGACCCAGGCGCTTCTCAAGACCCATACGAACATCCTTTTCGTCGACGCGATCTGGGACGGGAACTGGGGAGCGCTCTGGGACGTGACCCAGCACCTGATCCTCCCTGCGACGACGCTCGGCCTCATCACGGCAGGGGTATTCGTCCGCCTTGTCCGTGTCAACGTGATCCGGACGATGCGTGACGACTACATCGAGGCGGCCCGCGCCCGCGGCATCGCGGAGCGGCGCGTCGTCTTCAGCCACGCGTTCAAGAACGCGCTCGTGCCGGTGATCACGGTCGTCGGCCTCAACCTCGCTCTGCTGCTCGGCGGCGCCGTCCTGACCGAGACGACGTTCAACTGGCCGGGTATCGGCCACGAGCTCGTCCTCTACCTCGAGAACCGCGATTACGCGGGCGTGCAGGGGATCATCGTCGTCTTTGCGCTCGTCGTCGTCGCGGTGAGCGTGATCGTCGACTTCATCAATGCTTACGTCGACCCGAGGATCCGGTACTAGCCGTGGCCTCGACGTCTGCGCCGGCTCCCATCACGCCGCACGGCCGCGCGAAGCTGATCGCGCTCGGGCGCGCGACGAAGCCGATTCGCGAGGCGAGCGGCATGGCTCGCTTCATGTTCTGGACGGGAGTCGGGATCACGCTCTTCTTCGTCGCACTGGCGATCTTCGCGCCGCTCCTCTCCCGCTACAACTTCACGCAGTACGCGTCGGGAGGCCACCGCTTCCCACAGCTCGGTCACCCCTCGTCGGCGCACTGGATGGGGACGACGGTGCAGTCGAGCGACGTCATGTCGCGGGTGGTGTACGGCGCCCAGACGGAGCTCGAGGTCGTCGCGATCGCGCTCGCGATGTCGCTCAGCGTCGGGGTGCCGCTCGGTCTCATCTCCGGCTACTTCGGCGGGATTCTCGACCGCGCCCTGGTCTTGCTCATGGACGCGCTCTTCGCCTTCCCCTACCTGCTGATCGCGATCGTGATCGCGTTCGTACTCGCCACCTCCAGTATCGGTGGGGGAATCCTCACGGCGGCGATCGCCATCACCGCTGCCTACGTCCCTTTGTACTTCCGCGTCGTCCGCAATCACGTGATCAGCGTCCGGGAGGAGCCGTACGTGGACGCGGCGCGCGCGCTCGGCGCGAGACCCCGCACCGTGATCCGCAAGTACGTCTTCTTCAACGTCGTCCAGAACGTGCCGCCGATCGCAACGCTCAACGCCGCCGACGCGATCCTCCTGCTCGCCTCGCTCGGCTTCCTCGGCTACGGGATCCAGCCGTCGCAGGGGGCGGAGTGGGGCTACGACGTCTCGCGCGCGGTCTCCGACGCCGCCTCCGGCATCTGGTGGACGGGCCTCTTCCCGGGGCTCGCGATCGTCCTGCTCGTGACCGGCCTCACGCTGCTCGGCGAGGGGCTGAACGAGACGCTCAATCCCGTGCTGAGGCAGCGTCGCTTCGGCCGCTTCGAGTTCGACGAGCGCGAGCCGAGGGAGGAGGCTCTGCTCGACCAGTGAGCGGCGAGCCGGTCCTCCAGGCGCGCGACCTTCGCGTCTATTACGGAACGCCGGGCAAGCCCGTGCGCGCCGTCGACGGCGTCACGCTGGACATCGGGGAGAGCGAGGTCGTCGGGCTCGTCGGCGAGTCGGGCTGCGGGAAGTCGACCCTCGGACGGGGCATCCTCGGGCTCCTACCCGAGGGCGCGCGCGCCGACGGTGAGGTGATCTACGGCGGTCGGAACCTCGTCACGCTCTCGCCGAGGGAGCTGCGGAGGCTGCGCGGCCCGGATCTGGGGCTCGTGTTCCAGGAGCCGATGACGCGGCTCAACCCGCTGCTGCGGATCTCGGATCACTTTCACGAGACGTTGAAGCAGCACGAGGCGAACCTGTCGGATGACGAGATCCGCCGTCGCTCGCTCGAGACGCTCGGCCGGATGGGAATCCCGCCGACGCGGTTCAATCAGTATCCGCACGAGTTCTCCGGGGGGATGAGACAGCGGATCATGATCGCGCTCGCGCTCGTGCTGAGGCCGAAGCTCCTCGTAGCCGACGAGCCGACGACGTCGCTCGACGTGATCGTCGAGGGGCAGATCCTCGCGCTTCTCGCCGACCTCAAGCGGAACTTCGGAACGGCGCTTCTCCTCATCACGCACAACCTCGGCATCGTCGCCGAGGCGTGCGACCGAATGGCCGTCATGTACGCGGGCAAGATCGTCGAGGAGGGGCCCGTGCGCGAGGTCTTCGCCGACCCGGCGCACCCCTACACGCGCGAACTGCTTCGTTCCACGATCTCGTTGGAGACCACGGAGCTCCACTCGATCCCGGGTGCGCCGCCGAACCTGATCGATCCGCCGCCGGGCTGTCGTTTCCATCCGAGGTGCCCCGACGCCATGCGCGTGTGTGCGCAGCTCGTGCCGATCGAGCAGCGGCTCGACGGTGGGCGGCGGGTGCAGTGCTGGCTGCACGGGCCGGAGCGGTTGATTCCGGCGGACGGAGAGCAGCCGCTCGAGCGCGAGGCGATCGGAGTCGCGGATGAGGCCTGAGGCCGTCGCGCCGCAGCCTGAGCAGCACGCGGACGAAGAGCCGCTCGTCTCGATCCGCAACCTCGAGACGTACTACTCGATCCGCGGCAACTTCGCCGATCGCCTGGTCGGCCGCGAAGCGGGTGTCGTACGAGCGGTCGACGGCGTGTCACTCGACATCCGGCGGGGCGAAGTGCTCGGACTCGTGGGCGAGTCGGGCAGCGGCAAGACGACGCTCGGCCGAACGCTGCTCGGGCTCGTTCAAGCCACCGGAGGCAGCGTCGAGTTCGAGGGGCGCGAGATCACGGGTCTGCCGGAGCGGAAATTCCGCGAGTTGCGGCGACGGATACAAGTCGTCTTCCAGGATCCCCACGCTTCGCTCAACCCGGCGATGACGATCGCTCAGGCGGTCGGCCATCCGTTACAGATCCACGGGGTCGAACACGATCGGACCCAGCTCCGGGCGAGAGTGGCAGACGTGCTCGAGCGGGTCGGGCTCGCGCCTGCAGAGGCGTACCTCGACAAGTACCCGAGCGATCTCTCCGGGGGCCAGAAGCAGCGCGCCGTCATCGCGCGTGCCCTGATCCTCAACCCGGTACTGCTCGTCGCGGATGAGCCTGTGTCGATGCTCGACATGAGTGTCCGCGCGAAGATCCTCGAGCTGATGGTCGCGCTCAAGCAGGACTTCGAGTTGACGTACCTCTACATCACTCACGACCTCGCGACGGCGCGCTTCTTCTGCGACCGGATCGCGATCATGTATCTGGGCCGGATCGTGGAGATCGGTCCGGCGGAGGCGATCTACGCCGATCCCAAGCATCCATATACGCAGGCATTGCTGCGCGCGATTCCGGAGCCGGATCCGACGCGGGCGGTGCCGCGGGATCTACCGCGGGGCGAGGTCCCCGACGCGGCGTCGCCGCCGCTCGGCTGCCCATTCCACCCGCGCTGTCCTCGCGCCTTCGAGCCCTGCGGTTGGGAATCGCGCGACCTTCGCGACCTCCTCGAGTTTCGCTGGGCGCGTCTCGCGGGCGAGCCGCGCGTGGAGGAGGAGCAGGCCGTCGTCGGCGATCTCGACGTGCTCGACAAGCCGGCCCCGGAGGTTCGGCTTCCTGCGGCGCGTGGACGCAAGCCGGAGGAGGTCGTCGCTCTGCTCGAGCGCATCCGCGCCGAGGATCCGCAGGAGCCGTTCTGGAAGGGCGTCGCGCGGCTCGAGGCGAGCGGGTCGCACGTGGCACTGGACTTCCATCTGCCACAGGAGCCGCGGCTCGAGCCCGTCGGGGACGTCAGTGTCTCCTGCCATCTCTACGACTCCGCCGCGAGCGGGTAGAGCAGCGCGGCCGCGCCCAGGATCGCCTCCCGCTGAAGAGGCGCGCTGCGCAACTCCGGGGGCGGTCGGCGCAAGAACGAATCGACGAGCATGAGCTCGTCCAGGTCGAGCTCCGCGGGCCGGCGTGCCGCCGCGAGGCCGGCCTCGATCTCGAGTGCAGCGCCACCGCCGGGAGGCAGCGTTCGTTCCGCCGCCACGCGTCCACCGGCGACGAAGAACGCACGCACGTAGCCGGGGTCGCCTGCCGGGACGAGCACGCACCGCTTCAGTTCGCGCACCCGCTCGAGTCGCTTCAGCTCGCGGCAGACCCGCTCGAGCGCGGCGACGCGATCGCGGAGCCTCCCGGCGTCCTCGAATCGTCGCGCCTCCGCCAGCTCTTGCAGGCGTCTGCGTAGCCGCGGCAGCGCCGCCGCCGGTTGCGCGAGCTCGTCCGTCAGCAGCACCCGTGCGGCAAGCTGAGCGGTGCGGCGCGACCGCAGGGGACCGATCGGCGACGGCCGCGTCGATGCGACCACCGAGTCGCCGCGCTGACGCAGCCACACGTGCCGCTCGGGCCGGGAGACGCGGGCGTTGCCGGGCGGCCGAAGCTCTCGGATCAGGCGCAACTCGTCCAGCGCTGCCTCGAGCTCGGAGCCCATCACCCGCCACTCGATTCGCTCCGTCGCGGCCAGCGCCGCCTCGACCGCCGGCCGCTGGCGGTCGCTCCGGAAGTAGGAGCGCAAGCGCGACCGCAGATCTCGCGCACGTCCCACGTAGAGGATCTGGCCGTTGCGACCGAGGAAGAGGTAGACGCCCGGACGTGTCGGCGCGCCGTAGGCGAGATGGCGCTTGTCGAGCAGCCGCCGCGTCCTCGTCGCCGAGAGCGCTGCGAGATCCGCGACAGTGCGGGCGCCCCTCTCCTGCGCCAGGCCGATCAGCGTGAGCAGCAGCTCGGAGGTGGCCCGCGCATCCGGCAACGCGCGGTGGCAGGGCCGCTCGGCGGTGTCGAGAAACCACGCGAGCTGCGCGAGGCCGAAGCCGGCGACGCGCCCGGCGAGAAGCGTGCGCGCAAGCCGCACGGTGTCGATGACGGCCGAGCCGATGCGGGAGCCGGTCAGGCGCTCCGTCTCGCGGTCGAGGAAGGCGAGATCGAAGCGTGCGTTGTGCGCGACGAGGACTGCGTCATCCGCGAAGGTGAGGAAGCTCCGCACCGCATCCGCCGGTCTCGGCGCACCTCGCAGCTGCTCGCTCCGGAGCCCGGTCAAGGCGCTCACTCCCGCTGCGATCGGAAGCCCGGGATCGACGAGCGTCTGGAACTCCGCGTCCACATCGAACCCACGGAGGCGCACGGCGCCGATCTCGCAGATTCCGGACTGCCCCGGCCGCAATCCCGTCGTCTCGAGGTCGACGACGACGTATGTCGCCTCCTCGAGCAGGAGCGTCGCGCCCGGCGGTTCCGTGAGTGCGACCGCGTCCCCGTTCCACGTGAGCCGCGCGTCGGTCTCGACAACGTCTGCCAGCAGCGAGCGGGCGAGGGCGACCGGTGCCTGTCGAAGGGCGAAGAGACGCCTCGCTGCTTCCTCCGCCAACACGGGGCCGCGCTGCTCTTCCACGAGCTCCACGAGCCGATCGGCCGCGTCTAGCCTGAGCTGCATGCCTGAGAGCCTAGGCGAACATACGTTCGCGCGCCAGCTCGCGCCGCTGCGGGCCGACCCTGCGGACGACGCCGAGCAGGTCACACAGGCCCTGGCGGGCGAACCGCTGCGCGTGCTCGAGGAGCGCGGGGAGTGGGTTCTCGTCGAAACCGGTTATGCGTATTCGGGATGGGCGCGGCGCACCTCGCTTGGCGGAGAGCGCGATCCGGACTGGCTTTTCCCCGTGGCCGAGGATCCGGTCGAGCATGCGCGGACGTTGCTGGGCACGCCGTACGAGTGGGGCGGAACGACCGCGACGGGCATCGACTGCTCCGGCCTCGTGCACATGGCTTTTCGGGCCTGCGGCCGCCTCGTGCCGAGGGACGCCGACCAGCAAGAAGCGGCCGGCGAGAAGCTGGCGGAGCCCGACCTGCGTCCAGGC
>JAICME010000045.1 GCA_025929425.1 Thermoleophilia bacterium
GCTCGATGCCAAGGAGCTCGCAGGCTCGATCACGGCCGTCCCCGTGGTGAGCATGCAGTCCTTCCGGCAGCGTTCGCCGTTCGTCGTCCCCGAGGACGGGAAGAACCTCAACCGCTGCTTCCCCGGAACGTACGACGGGACGTACACAGACGCGCTCGCACGCTCGATCTTCGACGAGCTCATCGCACCGGCCGACGCCTTGATCGACCTTCACGGCGGCGACCTCGTCGAGGCGCTCGAGCCGTTCACGATCTACGAAGCCTCGCCGGTCGAGGACCGTGCGCGCGCAATGGCCGTGGCGTTCGGGCTGCGCTACGTCGTCCGTGAGGAATCGCACGGCGGGCTGGCGGGCCTGACCAGCAGCGCCGCCGCCCAGGCCGGTATCCCGGCGATCATCGCAGAGGCCGGCGGGTGCGGCCTGCTCGAACAGGCCGCGGTCGAGCTGCTCGTGGAGGGGACCCGAAATGCGCTTCGCGCGCTCGAGATGCTCCCGGGGCCGGTCACTCCTCCGCGCGCGGACATGCAGCTCGTCGGTGCGTTCGACTGGCTGCACTGCCGTCGCGCCGGCTTCTGGGAGGCTGCGGTCGGTGTCGGCGACGCGGTGAGAGACGGACAACTGCTCGGGCGTGTGACGACGCTCCACGGTGTCGTCCAGGAAGAGATCCGCGCGTCGCAGGAGGGAGTCGTCCTGTTCCTCACGACGAGCGCGTCAGTCTCGGACGGCGGCCTTCTGCTCGGCCTCGGTGCGGAGCTTGCGGGTTTCCCCGATGACACTCCTGGCGGGAGATGAGATGCTTGCTTCCTTCTCGAGTCGGAGGGAGCACCCGATGGCGACACTCTCACCGCGAGCCCGGCGGCTGGACGACGAGGTAGAGCTTGCGATCCACGAGCGCAACGCTCGCCACATCGTCGAGCTCGTCGACGCCTGGGGACTGGTGCGCGAACAGCGTGCGCTCGCAGACGACGACGTGCGGCTGCATTTCGACGGCCTCGACCGCATCGACGCCCGTACCATCGCCGACGTCTGGGCGCACCGCTAGAGCGGCGGCCGTTTTACCAGGGACTTACAGAAACCCCATTGACGGCGTGACAACGCCGACCAACGATCTCCATAGGGGAGGCTACGCAAATCACAGAAGGAGTCTTTGGCATGAAGAAGGCAATTCCGTTCGTGATCGCCGCCCTGATGATTCCAAGCGTCGCGCTCGCCAAGGGGCCCAGCCCGAAGGCCGGGACACACACGAACCAGGGCAAGGCGAAGGTCATGTACGTGCTCAAGGGCATGATCTACGACTACGTCGCGTACGACTCGACTACGGCTAAGCCCGGCTCGATCATGATCGAGGTGAGTCATTCGAACCGGCACGGCAGGCTTCTGGTCGGGCAGACGGTGATGGTCACACTCGACGCGAACTCGCGGGTGCTGATGGAGAACGGCGTGACCTCGGTCGCCGCCACCCAGCCTGGGGACCAGGGCATGATCAAGATTCGTGCCCCGCGGATGGCCTTCAAGGGTGCCACCACAGCCCTGCTGACGAGCGCGCTCGCGAACCCGCCGGCGAAGATGGTCGTCGACTGGGGAGCTCCCAGCTCGAGCTAGCCCAGCAGCGTTACGAGGAACGCCAGCATGGCGATTCGACGATCGCCTCCAGGCAAGAAGCGGCCGCCGCAGGGCGGCCGCTTCCTTTGGGCGGGACGTGCCGCTCTTGGCCAGTGCCCGTTTCTCTGCGAGTGCGCACCGGGTCAGAGGCGGCGGTAGCGGCTGTCGCTGATCGAGTAGACGCCGAATGCGATCAGCCCGGCGGCGACGATCGCGAGCATGAAGGGACCGTAGGAGGCGTGGGCGATCTTCGCCAGCGCTCCGTCGAGGCCGACCGCCTGGTTCGGGTTGTAGTCGACTGCCGCTTTGATCAGGAAGGCGCCGACCAGGCCGAAGACGACCATCCGCGCCAGATGGCCGAAGCTGCCGATCCACTCAATCCAGTTCCGGACCCGAGGGCTCATCTGCTCGGTCTTCGACTCTTTGAGGAAATCCTTGCTCAGGCCGCGGTAGCCCTGGTAGAGGCCGATCCCGATCAGGACGGTGCCGGCGATCCCGACCAGCCAGGCGCCGGCCGGCCAGTCGAGTACGCCCGAGGTCGTCTTCGGCGTGTTGCCGGAGCCGCCGCTGGAGGCGGAGGCGACCAGGATCTCGACTGCGATCGCGCACAAGCCTGCGTAGACGATTCCGCTGCCGAGCGCGGCCAGCCGCTCGAAGCCGCTGTCGGAGTCCTCGGGTCCGTGTCCGAGCAGCGCGTGCACGAGCCGCCAGAGCGCGTAGCCGCCCAGGCCGATCGCGACCAGGATCAGGAGTACTTTCCCGAACGGCTGGTGGGCGATCGTCTTCATTGCTCCTTGCTGGTTCGTGGTCCTGCCGCCGGCGCCAACGGCGAGCTTGATCGCGAGGATGCCGATGATCCCGTAGATCAGACCGCGCGCCACGAAGCCGCCGCGCGCAAGCCACTCGAAGCCGCGGCTGTGCTCGATCCTTTCACCACTCGAGTGTCCACCCTGAACTGGTCGCGGTTTGGTCTGTGCCTGTGCGCTCAACGTCGTCTCCTCTCCTCTGGAAGGTCGGGGCAACAACGCTCGCTCGTCGAGTCGGGGTACGCAGGGGCGAGCGCGGCCACGACTCTCGCTGCCGTCCCCCGCGTATCCGGCAGCGGCGCCGGCTCGTTTGGGCTAGGTGCGCAGCAGCATCAGCGCCGCCGCGCCTGACCTTCAAGGAGGTATCCGATGCCCTCGTGGGTGTGGGTTTTGATTGCTATCGCTGTCGTTGCCCTGCTCGCCGTCGTTCTCTGGCAGGCGCTGGGGCGCCGCCGCACGAGCAGGCTGCAGCAGCAGTTCGGCCCCGAATACGACCGCACGCTCGACACGACCGACTCGAAGCGAGCGGCTGAGGCAGAGCTGCAAGCGCGCCAAGAACACCGCCGGCAGCTCGAGATCCGGCCGCTGCCGCAGGTGGCCCGCGACCGCTACCTCCAGAGCTGGCAGAGCGTGCAGGGCCGGTTCGTCGACGATCCCCGCGGCGCGGTGGCCAGCGCCGACAGCCTGATCCAGGCGGTGATGGCCGAGCGCGGCTACCCGGTCGACGACTTCGAGCAGCGCGCCGCCGACGTCTCCGTCGACCACCCGCAAGTGGTCGAGAACTACCGGCACGGACACCGGCTCGCGCAGGCAAGCGCAAACGGCAACGACTCGACCGAGGACCTCCGACAGGCCATGCAGCACTACCGGGCGCTGTTCGACGAACTCGTCGAACCCGCCGCCGAGCAACCGACGACACGGGAACAGCGCGACCGACAAGACGACATCGCCCCCCAGCCGAGCGAAAGGACGGTGCGTTAGATGACAGACCATCAGCTCAGCACCCGCGACCTTGCAGCCTCATCCGAGAGAGGCGAAGCCGAGAGCTCGCCCGAGGACCAACGACCGACCGGCACCGCCGCCAGTCCGGGTGCAACCAGTGATCCGGTCTCCGGGGTCGAGAACGGTGGGTCGGACGCATCGCTGATCCGCGACCCGGTCGCAGGCGACCAAGCCGATACTCGAGCGGCCGACTCCGGAGCCGGCTCGGCCCCCGGCGACGCACGCGTGGAGGCAGACCGCGGCGCCGGCCCCGATCATGAGCCCCTCCTCCCCGTGGATCAGAGCGAGCTCTTCGCGAGCCGCTGGCAGGAAATCCAGACCAGCTTCGTCGACCATCCTCGCGATGCAGTCGCAAGAGCAGACACCTTGGTCGCCGACCTCATGCAACGGCTGGCAGCCGGCTTCTCCCAGGAACGCGAGCGGCTAGAGGGCCAGTGGGACCTAGGCGACGACGTCTCCACCGAAGACCTCCGCGTCGCCCTCACACGCTACCGCTCCTTCTTCGACCGACTCCTCTCCGCCTAGTCACGACGACGCCAAGGGTGCGGGGGGTGACACGTTTCCCCCGCACCCGATAGCGCCAATTCCAGCCGGACCACGAGTCTCGTCCTGAGTGAGAGGAACACTCCTTCTCGCAATCGGCCCTGTGGAGCCATGCGCCTGGCAGGAATCGAACCTGCGACCTCGCGCTCCGGAGGCGCGCGCTCTATCCCCTGAGCTACAGGCGCCGGGGAGAAAAGGGAGTGTAGCCTGGCGCCTCGTGGAGGTCTCCACGCGGATCGTCAGGTTGGAGCTTGCGGAGACGTTCGTCATCTCCCGCAGCGCGAGCGACACCGAGGACGTGGTCGTCGTCGAGCTCCGCCATTCGGGGGTGTCCGGCTTCGGCGAGGCGCAGCCGATCGACCGGTACGGCGAGTCGGTCGAGTCGGTCGAGGCGTACGTCGAGGAGCACGCCGGGGTCATCGGGGACGATCCGTTCGCGCTCGAGGACGTGATGGAGCGGTTACCCGCGCACGAGTTCGCGGCACGGGCAGCCCTCGACGCCGCCCTCCACGACCTGCAGGGCAAGCTGCTCGGCCAGCCGGTCTGGCGCCTACTCGGGCTGCGCCGCGCCGGTCCGCCGACGAGCTGGACGGTCTGGCTCGGCGATCCCGACGACATGGCGCGCCGGGCCGAGAAGGCTCTCGATCGCTTCCGGCGTCTCAAGCTCAAGCTCGGCGGGGGAGATGGGCTCGACGTCGAGCGGGTGCGGGCGGTTCGCGGCGTCGCCGGCGAGCGTCCGCTACAGGTGGACGTCAACGAGGCCTGGAGTCTCGACGAGGCACTCGAGGCGCTTCCCGCGCTGGCCGAGCTCGGCGTCGAGTACTGCGAACAGCCGGTGCCCGCGGGTGACGAGGGCGGCCCCACGCTGAAGGAACGCTCGCCCGTTCGGATCTACGTCGACGAGGACTGCCACACGCTGGCCGACGTCGCCGCGTGCGCACCGCGCGCGCATGGGATCAACGTCAAGCTCGCGAAGTCGGGCGGCATTCGTGAGGCGGTGCGCATGGTGCACGCGGCCCGCGCGCTGGGGCTGGGGTGCATGCTCGGCTGCATGATCGAGTCGGGACTCGGCATCTCTGCCGGAACCCAGATCGCGTCGCTCTTCGACCACGTCGACCTCGACGGGAACCTCCTGCTCGGCCACGACCCGTGGCCCGGCGTCCCGTTCGTCGACGGAATCCAACTTCCGCCGGAGGAGCCGGGGCTGGGTGTGCATGCGGTATCTGCTGCTCGCTGAGGGCTTTTCCGACAACCCGCTCTACGGGAAGACGATGCGCGGCGTGCTCCGCTATCGACGCGAGGACGTCGTGGCGATCCTCGACTCGACCCGCGCGGGCGAGGCCGAGGACGGCGTTCCGGTGATCGGCACGGTCGAGGATGCGCTGCCGCTCGAGCCGACGACCGCGCTCGTCGGGGTCGTGACGCAGGGCGGGCACTTCCCACCCGAGTGGATGAAGCTCCTGCGTGCTTGCGTCGAGAACGGCCTCGACGTCGAGAACGGGCTCCACGTGTTCCTTGCGGACGATCCGGAGCTCAGCAGCCTCGCTGCGGAGCGCGGCGTCGAGCTGCGCGACCTGCGGAGACCGCCCGCAGGTCTCTCGACCGCGACCGGCGCGAACTTCGGGGTCGACGCGACGATCGTCCTCACCGTCGGCTCCGATTGCGCGATCGGGAAGATGACCGTCTCGCTCGAGCTCGACCTCGAGGCGCGGCGGCGCGGCCTGCGCTCCGTCTTCGTCCCGACCGGACAGACAGGCATGGCGATCGCCGGCTGGGGGATCGCGGTCGACGCCGTCGTCTCCGACTTCCTCGCCGGCGCAGCCGAGCGGCTCGTCGTCGAGGGACGTGAGCGCGGCGGCGAGATCCTGTGGGTGGAGGGCCAGGGATCGCTCCTGAATCCGGTCTACTCGGGCGTGACGCTCGGCCTGTACCACGGGAGTGCGCCGCACCTGCTGGTGCTCTGCCACGAGGTCGGGCGGACGGAGATCGAGGGCACCGGCGGGGGGCCGCATCCGATCCCGCCTCTCCGCGAGCTCGTCGAGTTGCACGAGCGGGTCGCACTCCCGGCGCGGCCCGCGCGAGTCGTCGCCGTCGCGCTCAACACCCGGTCGGTCGGGGAGGAGGAGGCGCGGGCGGCGATCGCCGCGGCGGAGGCGGAGACCGGGCTGCTCGCGGACGACCCCGTACGGTTCGGGGCCGCGCGGCTCGTGGACGCCGTCCTCGCCGCCGCGCCGTAACGGTGCTCATCGCCGTCATCGCGGACACACACCTGCCGCGCGGCGGGCGGCGCCTGCCGGACCCCTGTCTCGAACGCCTCCGTGCGGCGGACCTGATCCTTCATGCCGGCGATGTCGTCGCATCCGACATCCTCGCCGAGCTCGAGGCGTTCGGTCCGCCCGTTCGGGCCGTCCGCGGGAACATGGACGACGTGGCACTGCAAGCTCGGCTGCCGGCCGCGCTCGTCGCGGAGGCAGGCGGCGTCCGGATCGGCATGACGCACGACGCGGGCCCGCGCGCGGCCGAGAGAAGCGGCTCGTGGGGCGCTTTCCGCATTGCGCCGCCGTCGTGTACGGCCACACGCACGAGCCGCAGGTCGCGCGCGTGGGCGAGGTCTGGATCCTCAATCCCGGCTCGCCGACCGAGCGGCGCCGGGCGCCGGCGCACACGATGCTCGAGCTCCAGGTCTACGCGGGCCGCATCGAGCCCGAACTGATCCGGTTCTCTTGACACGAACAGACGTTCGCTCTATCATGCGAACAGATGTTCGGGAAACTCGCAATTCTCATCTGCGCTGCGGCTCTCGCCGTCGGCCTCGCGGCCCGGAGCTCGAGCGGCGCCGGGCCGAAGCAGATCTACGTCGTACAGCCGGGCGACACGCTGTGGAGCGTTGCCGAGCGGACGTATTCAGGGGATCCACGCCAGGGGGTCTGGGAGATCGAGCAGCGCAACCATCTCAGTGGAGCGACGATCGTTCCCGGTGAGAAGCTCGTTGTGCCCTAAGCCGCGGGCGGGAGGTCGATTCCCGAGACATAGACCTTCTCGCCGCGGAAGAGGCGCTTCGCCGGATCCCAGGGGAACCAGATCACGACCTTCCACTCGAGCGGTTCGCCGCTGGCCGGAGTGCCGAGCCACGGCGCGCGCTGGGTGGCCGAGACGGTCGCCTCCTCACACACTCCCTGTGGCCCGATCACGATGTCGGTCAGGTCGAACCGGATGTCCGGGAAAGCGGTGAGGAGCTCGGTGTAGAACCGGCGCGCTCCGTCGTGACCCTCCCAGCGATGGCCACTCTCGACGAGCTCGTAGACGCAGTCGGGCGTCAGGGTCGAGATCAGGCCGTCGAGGTCGCGCGCGTCCTCGGCGATCGAATGCTTCTTGTAGAGCTCGCGGACCTCGCCGTACAACTCCGGCGTGACTTCGCGGCGATAGACCTCGAGCACCGTCGGGTCGGCCATGCCGCGAGCCTATCGCGGCGTGCTCAGGCGGGAAGGAGCTCTGTTCCGAACAGCTCCGGCGCGCGTTCCACGAGCGCGACGAACGCGTCCACTACCGTCGGCGCGAACTGGGTGCCGCGGTTCCGGACGACCTCCTCGGTCGCTTCGCCGAGCGTCCGGGCGTAGCTGTAGGGGCGATCGGTCGTCATCGCGTCGACAGCGTCGGCGAGCCCGACGATCGCCGCCTCGAGTGGGATTCCTTCGCCGCTCAGTCGATGCGGGTAGCCGTTCCCGTCCCAGCGTTCGTGGTGGTGAAGGATCGCCGGCACTGCCGCCTCCAGTCGCCGGAGCCTGCCCACGATCCGTGCGCCGTCTTCCGGGTGGTGTTTCACGATCTCGTACTCGAGCTTCGTCAGCCGGTCGGGCTTCATGAGGATTGCGTCCGGGACGCCGATCTTGCCGATGTCGTGGAAGAGCCCGGCGAAGCGGAGCACGTCGAGCCGCTCCTGCTCGAGCCCGAGCTCCTCGCCGATCGCGACCGCGATGCGCTGCACGCGCTGCGAGTGCCCTGCCGTGTACGGGTCTTTCGCGTCGACGGTCGCGTTGAGGCTCTCGACCGCCTCGAGCGCGCTCGTCTCGAGGAGCCTGTTCGACTCGACGAGCTCGATCGTCCGGGTGCGGAGCTCGGCGTTCTGTCGCCGCAGGGTGTGCGACGCGCCGCGCACGAGCAGCGCGAGGAGCGCCCAGAGAGCGGCTAACACCCCGGCAACGGCGAGCCAAAGCGTCGTGCGACGTGAACCGATCAGGCGATCGAGCGCGCGCGGGTCCGCGTAGATCTCGTAGGCGCCGATCGGGCGCGTGCTCGTGGCACCTTCGATCGGTGCATACACCTCGAACAGGTGCCGGTAGCCGAGGTCGTTGCGCTCGAACGCGTCCTCACCCTTGGCGCCGGTGCCCACGAGCGCCGCGACCGGCGCATTGGTGTCGATCGCCTTCTCGAGCTCTTCATCGAGCCCGAGGCGCTTGTCGATCTCCTCGCGATTCGGATTCGACACCAGTCGCCCGCGGCTCGAGCGGGACAGCTTGTTCGTCCAGGCCAGGACGCCGTCGGCCTGCCAGACCTTGACCGTCACGATGTCACGCTGCCTGAGGACCCCCTCCTCGAGCTGGGCGTCCTGCTGCCGCAGGATGTCGATCCGGTTGCCGTGCACGAGCGTGGGCTGCACCACGCCGTCGACGTAGCGGGCGAGGGCGGACTTCTCGGCGTCGAGCGCCTCGGACTTCACCGAGCGCGAGAGAACCGAGCCGAGCGCGACACCCGCTCCGGCGCAGATGAGCGCAGACGCCAGGAGGAAGACACGCAGGAGCGTGAGCGATCGTTCGAGATCGCGTCCGCGTCGAAATCGCCGCATGACCCCGTCCACGGGGGACTTATCGGCCGCGCCGCGCCGTGAAATGAGTCCCCCGTTCCTAGAATCGCCGGGTGGACCTCGACGTCGTCTTCCTCGGCACGGCCGCGTCGATGCCGACCGCGCAGCGCAGCCCTGCGGCGTTGCTCGTCCGCCGTGGCGGCGAGCGCCTCCTGTTCGACTGCGGCGAGGGAACGCAGCGGCAGCTGCAGCGGTCTGCAATCGGCCTGCCGGACCTGCAGGACATCTTTCTCACGCACTTCCACGCAGACCACTTCCTCGGCCTGCCGGGGATGCTCAAGACGTTCGCGCTGCGCGGTCGCGACGAGACGCCCCTTACGGTGTACGGCCCGCACGGCCTGCGCGAGCTGTTCACCCACCTGCGCCCGTTCCTCGGACGCCTGCCGTATCCGCTGACCGTCGTCGAGCTCGAGCCCGGGGAGAGGCTGGATCGGGGCGAGTACGCGGTCGAGGGATTCGCCGTCGCGCACGGCCCCGATGCTCTGGGCTACGCGCTCGTCGAGCCGGAGCGGCCCGGGCGGTTCGACGTGACGGCGGCCGATGCGCTCGGCGTTCCCGACGGTCCCGCGCGGGGGCGCCTGCAGGCCGGGGAGGACGTGACGCTCGACTCCGGCCGGACGGTGACGCCGGCCGAGGTGCTCGGCGAGCCGAGGCCCGGTCGGAAGCTCGTGCTCACCGGGGACACGGCGCCGTCGCCACTCGTCGTCCAGGTCGCGCACGAGGCGGATTTGCTCGTGCACGAGGCGAGCTTCCTCGCAGAGGAGGCCGAACGCGCACGCGAGACGCTCCACTCCACCGCTGCGGACGCCGCCGAGATCGCACGGCTCGCGCACGTTCGCCTCCTCGCGCTCACGCACGTGTCTCCCCGCTACTTCGGACCGGAGCTGGCCGACGAGGCCCGCGCAGTCTTCGCCGACACCGTCGTGCCGCGGGACTTCGACCTGATCGAAGTGCCCTTCCCGGAGCGCGGTGCGCCACAGCTCGTAAAGAGTGGGGCGCGACCGCCTCGTAGCGAGGAAGGGCCTATGATCGAGTCGTCATGAACGGGATGGTCCAGGTCGCGGTCGCAGGCGACGTCGCCGAAGCCGAGGAGATGCAAGAGATCCTCCGCAACGCCGGCATCGACTCGTCGATCGAGCAGTCGCCCGAAGACGACGCCGTCACGGTTCTCGTCCCCGAAGGGGAGCTCGAGACGGCGCAGGACGCGATCGAGGCCCTGACCGAGCCTGACGACCTGATCTCCGAGCCCTAGCCGATGCCCACCACCATGAGCTTCCTCCGTGGCAGGGCGCGTCTCACCAGAGGCGTGGCCGCGAGGGCGCCACGCACTCCGTAGCCGCGCCTTCGCAGACGACCTCGTCCGCGACGCCGGCCTCGAGCCCGGCTCACTCGTGCTCGACCTCGGCGCGGGCGGCGGCGTCCTCACTCGCGCTCTGGTGCACGCCGGCGCACGCGTACGCGCGATCGAACTCGATCCCGCAGCGTGCCGGCAACTGACCGCGCGTTTCGGCGACGACCCCCGGGTCGAGGTGATCGAGGGGGACGCGACAGCGCTTCCGCTGCCCGACGAGCCGTTCGCCGTCGTCGGGAACCTCCCCTTCGCCGCGGGGACTGCGATCTTGCGGCGCCTTCTCGGCGAGCCGCGGGTTCCGCTGACGCAGCTCGACGCGATCGTGGAATGGGGGCTCGCCGCGAAGCGCTCGGCCGTCTGGCCGTCCACACTGCTCGGGTGCACGTGGGGAGCGTGGTACGAGCTGAGACTCGTCCGGCGCGTGCCGCGCACGTGCTTCGCACCGCCGCCGAGCGTCGACGGAGCTGTTCTTCGCGCGACGCGTCGCGCAAACCCGCTCGTCCCGCCGGCCGAGGCGGCCGCCTACGCCGCCCTTCTCCACCGCGCGTTCGCGGCTCGGAGACCGCTCGACTGCATCCTGCCGCGCCGGCTCGTCCGTCGGGCCGCCCTCGAGCTCGGCTTCGACCCGCACGCCGTCGCGCGCGACCTCGACGTGCGGCAGTGGGCGCGGCTCTACACAGCAGTCAGATCTGCCACGCCTCGCCCACCAGGAGGGGAAGCTCCGCGCCGCCGCGGGTCACGCCGCTGACGGTGACGTCGTCCGAGCCGACCATGAAGTCGACGTGGATCTGGCTCTCGTTGATTCGCGGCAGATCGGCGGGATCCGCGATCGGCCTCGCATACGCAGCGCCGAGCGCGATGTGACTTGCCGCGTTCTCGTCGAGCAGCGTGTTGAAGAAGGTGCGGCCGAGGCGCCCGATGCGGCTCTTGCCGTCGACGAGCGCGACCTCGCCGAGTCGAGCCGCGCCTTCGTCCGTGCCGCAGCGCCTTCGCAGCGCCTCTGCATTCGCGTCGGCGTCGATCTCGACCGCGCGGCCGCCGTCGAAGCGGACTCGCAATCCCCGCACGATGGCGCCGCCGACGTCGAGCGGCTTCGTCGAGGCCACGTAACCGTCCGTACGTTCGGGATCGGGCGTCGTGTAGAGCTCCTCCGTGGGCAGGTTGGGCATGTGCTTGATCCCGGTGCGGGTCGTCGACGAGCCGCCCTCCCTCGCGAAGCGCGAGCTGGGGAGGAGACCGACGGTCAGATCGGTGCCCGGGCCGACGAAGTGCAGAGCATCGAGATCGAGCTCGTCGAGTCGGGACGCCACCTGCCAGATCTCGTCGATACGGTGCTCCCACGCAGCCACCGCGTCGGGCTCGTCGAGCCGGCAGACGTGGATGACGTCGTGCCAGAGGGCCTCGACCGCCGCCGCCGCGTCGAGCTCCGGGAAGACGAGCTGTGCCCACGCCTCCGTCACGAACGGCGAGACGGTCCAGGCGACCGACCGGTCGTCGACCACCTTGAACAGTTCCGGCACCGTGGGCAGCCGGTCGCGGCCGGCGCGCTCCGGGTCGAGCCCTTCGAGCGCGCCCGGCGGCACGAACGGCGTGAGCACGATTCGCGCGGCGTCGAGCTCGCCGAGGTCGAGCAGGCGTCGTCCGAGCCAGGGCGGTACCCAGTCGAGCGCGTTGTCGGGAGAGGCCTCGATCCGGATTCGCTTCACCTGCGCGTCGAAGTAGACGACGTCGACGTAGCGCGCGCCGCGCTCGTAGGCGCCGCGAGCGATGCGGCGAACGAGCGGCGCTGCTTCGAGCGGCCCTTCCACGGCCACGACTTGATCGGGCTGGACGTTGGCGCCGAGGCCGATGATCAGCTCGGCGTAGCGGTTGAGGAGATCCTCTTCCACGGCGGAGACCGTATCGCTCACCACTCGGTCCACTCGCCGATTCGTGGCGAGACACCGAGGTGAGCCTCGACCTCGTCGGGCAGGTGCTCGGGGAATGCGGCATAGGCGGTCAAGCGGACGTGGCCCTCGAGCCTCCGTGGCTCGTCTCGTCGTTCGCACGGCCACCGTTCACCCGTTAGCGTCGCGTCCGTGGACGAGGCCGACCTCGGGCTCCGCCGCCGCACCTATGCGTTCCTCGTCGAGCACGGTCGAGCCCCGGCCGCCCGTGAGCTCGGCGACCCGGACACGGTTCTCGCGGGGTGGCGGCGCCTGCATGCCGAACACGCTGTCGTCCTCAACCCGAAGACCGACGAGCTGCGGATGCTCAACCCGTTTTCGATCGTGCCGACCGCGTACCGCGTGCACGCCGGCGGCCGCTGGTGGTGCGGCAACTGCGCCTGGGGACGCGCTCGGCATCTGCGCCGCGCTCCACACCGACGGCCGGATCGAGACGTCCTGCCCCGACTGTGGCGAGACGCTCGCCTTCGACGTTCGAGACGAGCGGGTCAGCGACGAGTCGCTGCTGTTCCACTGCCTCGTCCCTGCCGCTCACTGGTGGGACGACATCGTCTTCACCTGAAGCGGGATGAACCTCTTCCGGTCGGAGGAGCACATCGCCCGGTGGCTCGGCGGCAGAGACCCTGGTGCGACCATCTCGGTGACGAAGCTCGCGGAGCTCGCCTTCGCCTGGTGGGACGACCGTCTCTCGCCCGACTGGGTGCCTCACACGCGCGAGCGGAACATGGCCATCCTCGGGCAGCTCGGCCTCACCGGCGACTTCTGGGCGCTGCCCGGCGCTTGAGTCGCCCCGTCTCGGGGAAGATCCCGTTGAACGGTTCCCATGCCGAGGAGGTGCGATGCACACGGTCATCCGCAGGTACCAGGGCGTTCAGGACACCGGAGAGGTGGCACGGCGCGCGGTCGAGGAGTTCGCGCCGCAGCTCCGTGACGCGCCCGGCTTTCAGGGGTACTGGGTCGTCGACGCGGGCAACGGCGTTCTCGCGACGATCAGTGTCTTCGAGTCGGAGGAGGCTGCCGAGGAGTCGACGGCTGCCGCCGCGACCTGGGTGCAGGAGAACCTGGCCCAGCTCGTCCCGAACCCGCCGCAGGTGACGAAGGGCGACACGGCCGGCGTTTCGGCCGAGGTGCCCGTCTAGGGGTTGAACTGGATGCTGCCCCGCCGGGCATCCGGCGGGGCAGCTACAGTCCTCCGAGCACGAACCCTTTAACCCGGTCCAGCGAGGCCGGAAAGGAGTCGGATGAATACGCACGCCCCCGTTCAGGGGAAAAGTCTCCTCGATGCCGACGGGCTCGGGAGGACCCTTTCGAGAATCGCCCACGAAATCATCGAGGGCAACCCCGACCTCGACGAGGTCGCGCTCGTCGGGATCCAGACCCGGGGCGTTCCGCTCGCGCGGCGGCTGGCGCGACTGATCGAGGAGCGCACAGGCGTCGCGCCCGACGTGGGGACGGTCGACATCACCTTCCATCGCGACGACGTCTCGGTGCGGCGGGGCGAAGCGCCGCTCGCCGCGCAGCCGGTCGTGCGCGCGACGCAGCTCGACTGCGCGCTCGACGGCAGAACCGTGGTGCTCGTGGACGACGTCCTCTACACCGGCCGCACGATCCGCGCCGCGATCGAGACGCTCTTCGACTACGGCCGGCCCGCTCGCGTCCAGCTCGCCGTCGTCGTCGACCGCGGCCACCGCGAGCTTCCGATCCGGCCCGACTACATCGGCAAGAACCTGCCCACGGCCCGCGGCGAGCGCATCCAGGTGCAGCTCGTCGAGGTGGACGAAGTCGACGCCGTTCTACTCGTCTCGAGCCCAGAAGAGGAGAGCCGATGATCCGTCTCGTCACCGACGACCTTCGGCCGCCGACAGATCCGCCGAGACGGCATCTCCTGTCGGTGGCCGACCTGACGCGCGACGACGTCGAGCGTCTGCTCGGCACGGCGCGCACGTTCGCAGCCTCGCTCGACCGGCACGTGAAGAAGCTGCCGACGCTCAAGGGGCATCTCATCGTCAACCTCTTCTACGAGTCGTCGACGCGCACATCGTCGTCGTTCGAGCTCGCCGCGAAACGTCTCTCGGCGGACACGCTCAACGTCAAGTCGACCGGCTCCTCGGTGGACAAAGGCGAGTCGCTCAAGGACACGGCGCTCACGCTCGGCGCGTACGACCCCGACATCATCGTGATCCGGCACCCGCAGATCGGAGCGCCGCAGCTCGTCGCGGCGGTCACCGACGCGCACGTCGTCAACGCCGGCGACGGCAAGCACCAGCACCCGACGCAGGCGCTGCTCGACCTCTACACGCTCAGGGAGGAACTGGGCGCGCTCGAGGGCCTGCACGTCGCGATCGTCGGCGACGTACTCCACTCGCGCGTCGCCCGCTCGCTGCTGCAGGCGTTGGCGCTCGTCGGAGTCCGCGCGACGCTCGTCGGCCCGCCCGCGCTGCTCCCACGCGAGCTTCCGGCGGAGGCGACCTCCGACATCGACGCGATCCGTGACGCCGACGTCGTCTACGTCCTCCGGATGCAGAACGAGCGCATGGAGCCGGGCGCCAACTACGTCCCGAGCCTGCGCGAGTACACGGCGCGCTGGGGGATCACCCCCGAGCGGCTGCGGCCGGGGCAGAAGGTCATGCATCCCGGTCCCATGAACCGCGGCGTCGAGATCGACCCGAGCGTCGCCGACTCGCCCGACTCGCTGATCGTCAAGCAGGTGCGCTCCGGGCTCGTCGTGCGGATGGCCGTCCTCTACGACGTCCTCACCGGCGGCCCCGTCGGTGTGCAGGCGCTCGCCGCGGCGGAGGTGGCGTGATGCTCTGGCAGCAGGATCTTCCGGGCGCCGACCTCGTGATTCGCGGCGCGCGCGTGCTCGACCCGGTCGAAGGGATCGACGCGCGGCTCGAGGTGCGGATCGACGACGGCGAGATCGTCGAGATCGCCGAGAGGGTGGACACGAACGAGCACCGCGTCGTCGAGGCGGACGGGCTCGTCCTCGCGCCGGCCTTCGTCGACCCGCACGTCCATCTGCGCACGCCCGGGCGCGAGGACGAAGAGACCGTCGCGAGCGGTACCGCTGCCGCTGCTGCGGGCGGCTACTGCGCGATTCTCGCGATGCCGAACACCGATCCGGTTGTCGACTCCGCCGCGACGCTGGGCGCTCTTGTCGAGTCCGCGCGCCGCGAGGCAGCGGTACCGACGGGCTTCCTCGCTGCGATCACGCGTGGGCAGCGTGGGGAGGAGCTGACCGAGATGGGCGAGCTGGCGGACATCGGCGCGGTCGCCTTCTCCGACGACGGCGTGCCCGTCGCCTCCGCCGGTCTGATGCGCCGGGCGCTCCAGTACGCGTCGACCACCGACCGGCCCCTCGCGCTCCACTGCGAGGAGCCGACGCTCTCGCACGGCGGTCACGTGCACGAGGGGCGCGTCGCCGCAGAGCTGGGCTTCGCGGGCTACCCCTCCGTCGCGGAGTCCGTCGCGGTCGAGCGCGACCTCTCGCTCGCGGGCTACGAGGGCGGCCGTGTCCACGTACTGCACCTCTCGGCGGCGGAGTCGGTCGGCGCGCTGCGCCGCGCGCGGGAGGCCGGAGTCGCCGCGAGCGGGGAGGCGACACCGCACCACCTCGTGCTCACGGACGACGCCGTGCGTTCGCTCGACCCCAACGTGAAGATGAACCCACCGCTCCGTGCCGAGCAGGACCGCCTCGCGCTGCTCGACGCGGTCCGGGACGGAACGATCGAGGCGGTCGCCACCGATCACGCGCCGCACGCCGCGCACGAGAAGGAGGTGCCGTTCGAGGCGGCGCCGTTCGGGGTCACGGGGCTCGAGACCGCGTTCGCCGTGCTCTACACCCATCTCGTCAAGCCGGGCCTGCTGCCGCTCGAGACGCTGCTCGAGCGAATGTCGGCCGGGCCCGCACGCATCTTCGGGCTCGACCGGCCCCGTGTCGCTACCGGGGCGCGGGCGAATCTCGTCCTCCTCGATCTCGACCGCGACTGGACGGTCGGCGAGCAGCCGTTCCGGTCGCGGTCGGGGAACTCCTGGCTGCTCGGGTCGACACTCAACGGCACGGTGCAGCTGACCGTGGCCGGCGGAGGCGTGGTGCACGAATGAGCTACCTGGCGCTCGCCGACGGCACGGTCTGGCCGGGAGAGTCGGTCGGCGCCGCCGGTGACGCGCTCGGAGAGGCCGTGTTCACGACCGGCATGTCCGGCTACCAGGAGGCGGTCACCGATCCGAGCTTCGAAGACCAGCTCATCTGCTTCACGGCGCCGATGGTCGGCAACTACGGCGTCGCCGAGGGGCGGAGCGAGTCGGCCGGCACGCACGCGCGCGCCGTGCTCATGCGAGAGGCGCGTGGACCCGAATGGACGGACTGGCTGCGTGAGCGCGGCGTCGTCGCGCTCACGGGAATCGACACGCGCAGCCTCGTCCTCCACCTCCGCGACGCCGGCTCGGCGCTCGGCATCGCGGTCGCGTCCGACCTGCCGGTCGAGGAGGCCGTCGGGCTCGCGGCCCAGCAGCCGTCGATGCTCGGGCGCGCGCTCGTCGACGACGTCTCGACCGACGAGCCGTACGTCTTCGCGGCGGACGGCCGCGTCCGGGTCGCCGTCGTCGACTACGGCGTCAAGAACTCCGTCCTGCGCCGCCTCGCGAAGGCCGGCGCGACGGTGACCGTCTACCCGCACGACACCGACGCGGACGAGCTCGCGCGCCACGACGGCGTCCTGCTGTCGCCCGGTCCGGGCGACCCGGAGCCGCTCGAGGCGGAGACGCAGACGGTGCGCGACCTGCTCGGCCGCACGCACGTGCTCGGCATCTGCCTCGGGCACCAGCTGATCGCCCGCGCGACCGGCCACGAGACGTACAAGCTGCCCTTCGGTCACCGCGGCGCGAACCATCCGGTACACGAGCGCCTCACGGGCCGCGTTCTCGTGACGAGCCAGAACCACGGCTTCGCGGTGCGCGCGACCGACGCTGCAGAGGTGTCGCACGTCTCGCTCTACGACGGGACGGTCGAGGGCCTCGACTTCCCCGAGCTGCGGGCCCGGTCGCTCCAGTTCCACCCCGAGGCCGGACCCGGCCCGCACGACGCCTGGCCCCTGCTCGAGGCATGGGTGAAGGAGGTGGCGGATGCCGCGGCGTAACGACCTCGAGTCGATCTGCATCGTCGGCTCCGGTCCGATCGTGATCGGCCAGGCGGCGGAGTTCGACTACGCGGGCTGCCAGGCGCTGAAGGTGCTGCGTGAGGACGGCTTCCGCACGATCGTCGTCAACTCGAACCCGGCGACGATCATGACCGACCCCGGCTTCGCCGACCGCACGTACCTCGAGCCGCTCGACGTCGAGGCGGTCGCGGACGTGCTGCGGATCGAGCGACCCGACGCGCTGCTGCCGACGATGGGCGGCCAGACCGCGCTCAACCTCGCGCGGGAGCTCGCCGGAACCGGCGTCCTCGACGAGCTCGGGATCGAGCTGATCGGCGCACGTCTCGACGCGATCGAGCGCGCCGAGGACAGGCTCAAGTTCAAGGAAGCCGTGGAGTCCTGTGGGCTCAAGGTGCCGGCGTCGGCGATCGTCACGTCGCTCGACGAGCTCGACGGGCTCGAGGTGCCGGCGGTCGTGCGTCCCGCGTTCACACTCGGCGGCCACGGCGGCGGCTTCGCGTACACGGAGGAGGAGCTGTACCGGCAGGTCGAGCGCGGCCTCTCGGAGTCCCCGATCGGCCAGGTGCTCGTCGAGGAGTCCGTACGCGGCTGGGACGAGTTCGAG
Organism: Thermoleophilia bacterium; assembly: GCA_025929425.1. Classification (GTDB taxonomy): domain Bacteria; phylum Actinomycetota; class Thermoleophilia; order Gaiellales; family Gaiellaceae; genus Palsa-739. The sequence goes on from JAICME010000045.1 coordinate 17,873, forward strand.
CTCGAGGTCGTCCGCGACCGGATCGACAACGTCGTGATCGTCTGCTCGATCGAGAACCTCGACCCGATGGGCGTCCACACGGGCGACTCGGTCACGGTCGCGCCGCAGATGACGCTGCCGGACGAGGCCTACCAGGAGCTGCGCGACGCGGCGGCCGCCGTCATTCGCGCGGTCGGCGTCGACACCGGCGGTTCGAACATCCA
>JAICME010000066.1 GCA_025929425.1 Thermoleophilia bacterium
CAGAGACGTCGCGTAAGACGTACCGAACCGGGTGTGGCTCGGCCGGCCGGTCCGTCGGCAGCCAGCCGCGTCCGGGTGGGGCGAGGATCAACGTGCGGCCCTTCTCGCCGACGAAGGCGAGGCGGTCGGGCTCGTCGACCGTTCCGCTCCAGAGCTCGAGGCCCTCGGTCTCGAGCTGTCGGAGGAGGCGCGAACGGTCGCCCACGATCCCCAGCTCGGAGAAGCCGACCAGCTCGTCGGCGGCGAACGGCCCGTCGCGGCCGTTCTCCTCGAGCCCGTGGTGGGCGATCAGCTCGACGATGCTCCCGGCGGGATCGTGGAAGTAGACGGCCTCCGCGTCCCAGTTCTCGAACCGGAACACGTCTCCGAGCAGCTCGACCCGCTCCCTCGCCCACGCAAGCGCCGCATCGAAGCGGTCGCCCGGCACGAGGAACGCGAAGTGGTAGAAGGCGGCGCTGCCCTCCTCGACCTCGAAGTGGAGCCGCGTCTCGCCCACCGCGACCGCCTCTTCCTCGATCGGGAGCCCGAGCTCGCCGCCGTAGAAACCGCGGAGGTCGAGCGGGGCCGCGAGGGTCACCTCCGCGAAGCGCATCGTCCTGAGCATACGATCGCGCCGTGGACGAGGCCTGGCGCGCCGAGCTGGCGGAGCTGATCGCAATCCCGAGTGTGAGCGCCGACCCGGCCCACCGGGAGGACGTCAAGCGCGCCGGCGAGTGGGTCTGCGACCTCATTCGCCGCATCGGCGGCACTGCCGAGCTGACGCCGTTCGGAGAGCGCGAGCTCGTGCTCGGCGAGATCCGCGCCTCGAACGGGGCGACCGACGCGCCGACCGTCCTTCTCTACAACCACTTCGACGTCCAGCCGCCCGCGCCGCTCGGCCTCTGGGAGTCGGATCCCTTCCAGCTCGACATCCGGGGCGAGTGGGCGTACGGCCGCGGCGTCACCGACGACAAGGGCCAGCTCTGGCTCGTCCTCAAGGCCGCGCAACGCCTCGTCGAGGCTGGCGCGCTCCCGGTCAATCTCCGCATCGCGTTCGACGGCGAGGAGGAGATCGGCGGCCACACCATCGCCGACTGGGTCGCGCAAGACGAGCGCGGCGCGGACGCTGCCGTGATCTTCGACGGCGGGATGCTGCGACGCGACGTGCCGACGATCGAGCTCGCGACGCGCGGTCTCGTCGCATTCGACGTGAAGGTGCGAACGGGGGCGCGCGACCTTCACTCCGGGATGTTCGGCGGCGTGGCCCTCAACGCAATTCACGTTCTGATGCCCTGTCTCGATTCGGTGCTCGCCGGGCCGGACGGTCGGCTGCCGGAGCCGCTGCGGCAGGGGATCGCTGCGCCGACGGCGGAGGAGCTGGAGGCGTGGTCGAAGCTCCCGCCGGGCGCCGAGTCCCTGGCCGAGGCGGGTGCGCAGCCGCTCGATGGAACGGCGGCGGAGGAGTTCTATCGCCGGGTCTGGGCGGAGCCGTCCGCGGACGTGAACGGGATCGTCGGCGGCAAGCCGGGCATCCGCAACACGACGCTCAGCGTCGAGGCGGCCGGCGAGTTCTCGATCCGGCTCGCTCCCGGGCAGGACGTGGAGACGATCGGGGCCGCTGCGGAACGCCTGCTGCGCGACGCGGCGCCTGTCGGCGCCGAGCTCGAAATCGCCTGGACCGGCTCGAACCCCGGGCTCGTCAGCGCAGATGCGCCCGCGATTCAGCTCGCGGTGGAGGCGTTCGAGCAGGGGCTCGGGATCCGCCCACTCCTGACCCGCGTCGGCGGTTCGATCCCGCTCATGCCCGCGCTGACGGAGAAAGGGATCGACACCATCCTCACCGGCTTCGGGCTGCCGGAGTCCAACATCCACTCGCCGAACGAGCGTTTCCTCGTCCCGTACTTCGCGTCAGGGGTCGACACCGCGGCCGCGCTCTTCACGGCTCTCGGACGCCTATAGCGCTAGAGCTCGTGCGGGTGCGTGCGTCCGCACGCGAGCCACTCGTGGCCGAACTCGCGCATGGCGTCGATGATCGGCAGGAGCGACTCGCCCTTCTCCGTCAGCGAGTACTCGACACGCGGCGGCGTCTCCGGATAACTCTGCCGCTCGAGAATCCCTTCGGCCTCGAGCGCGCGAAGGCGCTCGGCGAGCGTGCGCGGGCTGATTCCCTGGCAGGAGCGCTCGAGCTCGGAGAAGCGCCGCGCGCCCTCGGAGAGATCGTGGACGAGAAGCGCCGTCCACTTCGCACCGACGATCTCGGCCGTCGCTGCGACGGCGCACGTGCTCGCCTCGTGGACCGGGTTCATCGTGCGCATCGCCATTTCCAGCGGAATTGTACGCCGCGCGGCAAGCGCTCCTAGATCCGGAACGGCGCCGGGCAGGCGTCGATCTTCGGGATCGAGAAGCGCGCGATCGAGCCGAACCCTCCGGGCGCGGGCTTGCACGCCTGCGCGACCCCGGCGTCGCACGCGACCGAGAGGAAGATGAATGCGTCCTCCGTCGAGAAACCGTGCTCGTCGACGAGCAGGCGAGCCGCCTCCTCCGAGACGAGCACGAGCGCTTCGTCGTACTGATCCGCGGTCGCGTGCGGGAGCCAGCGGTCGGCGAGCTCGGTCACCGGCCACGTGGCCTGCTTGCCCTTGAGGACGTCGAAGCGGACGTCCACTTCTCCTGCGATCTCGACGCCCGTGAAGCAGATCTCGCCGTCTCCCATCGCGGCGTGCATATCGCCGACCGCGAACATGCCGCCCGGTTGCCGGACGGGGAAGAAGATCTTCGCGCCGGCTCCGTGCCAGTGGTCGTCGAGGTTGCCGCCGTGCTGCCCGGCGAGGCCGTTCGACAGCTCCTCGCCGTCGGTCGCAACCCCCACGACGCCGACCATCGGCATCGCAGGGAAGGAGACGCGGTCGTTCATCTTCACCATCCCGTCGCGAACCTCGAAGAGGCGGGTCAGCGGCGACCGCACCTGCTCGATCAGCTGCCCGAAGCCGGGGATGAGCGTCGCGACTCCCCACTCGACGGGGCGGACGTCGAGAATCTCGGCCACGAGCGAGTCTCCCGGCTCGGCGCCCTTCACCGCGACCGGGCCGGTGGCCCCGTTGATCCGTGTGAGGTCGATCTCGGTCACGAGGTCCTCTTCGCTCCGGATCTGCCCGGTGAAGCAGTCGTTCGTCTCGAAGGTGACGACGTCGCCGGGCTCGACCTCCAGCACGGGCTGGAGGTCGGGCCCGAACGACCAGATCACCTGGTCACGCGACAGGCGATGATTCGACACGACCCTCCACGGTCTCGTCTTCGACGTAGACACGGTCGACGTCCGCGAGCTTGTCGGGCCGCGCGATGACGACGAACGCCGTCAGGGCGAGACCGAGAATCACCCAGGCGATGTCGACCCAGTTGCCGTACTTCTCCGGATACACGGGCGGATATTTCACGAACTGGTAGTAGAGCGGGAAGAAGAAGAGCACGATCCCGCCGATGGGAAGCGCGAGGTGGAGAAGCGGATTGAACTGCCCCCGCGACTTGGTCCAGTACCAGTACACACACCCGGCGCTGACGAGCATGTAGACGAGGATCACCGGCGGCACCGCGAGCGTCGCGATCGTGAAGAAGCCGTCCAGCGGACCCCACTTCCAGCCGAAGAGAAGCGCGACCACGAGCGCGAAAGTCGACATCCAGATGATCGCGACGTTCGGCGTCCTGAATCGCTCGTGTACGCGTCCGAGCGGCCGTGGCGCAAGGCCGTTGCGAGCGAGCGAGTAGAAGACGCGCGTCGCGGCGTTGACAGCCGCGTTCGAGTTCGCCGCGATCGAGTTGCAGATCGCGAGGAAGACGAGCACCCAGCCGCCGCCCCAGAACACCTTGCCGAGGCTCCGCCACGGGTCGGCGTTCGTCGTCGCCTGGTTGACGAAGTTGTCGAAGCCTGCGCCGAAGACCCACGCATACGAGCAGAGGACGTAGAAGAGTCCGATCGCGATCGCCGAGCCGACGACTGCACGCGGCACGGTGCGACGCGGGTGCCGGGCCTCCTCGCCGAGCGGTGCCGACGCCTCGAAGCCGATGAAGGCGAGGATCGCGAACACCATCCCCTTGAAGACGCCGCTCCAGTCGCCGGCAGCGTGGGTCGGGTTGAACGGCTGGAGGTTCAGGTCGCCTGCGTTCGAGAACATCATCCAGAGGGCGAGCGCGGCGAAGATCGCAATCTCGAAGGCGCCGAGGATCACGCCGGCGGTGGTGGAAAGGCGGATGTCGCGGTAGGTCAGCAGGAAGACGATCACCGTCATCAGCACCACCCAGATCCACCACTGGCCGCTGTAGTGCCAGCCGATCGAGTTCGAGAAGACGTCGCTCATCGCCCAGCCGAACTCGAGGTAGAGGAACGGCGCGACGAGCGGCTGGAAGAGGATGAAGAGCCAGGCGACGAGGAAGCCGGCCCACGGGCCGAGCGATTTGCCGGCGTACGTGTACATGCCGCCCGCGGACGGGAACAGCTTCGCGAGCTGCCCGATCGCTGTTGCGGCGCAGATGCACGCGATCAGCGCGAGACCGACCGAAAGTGGCAGCGCCTGCTGCGACTGCGGCACGGAGATGAAGATCGAGTACGCCACGGCCGCAGCGGGCGCCATGTGCGTGATCGACTGGAACAAGACCTGCGGCAATCCGATCGAGTGCTCACGTAGATGCTCGAAGCGTCCGCCGCCTGCGGATGCAGCCTCCATCGTCCCTCCCTCGTTGGACCCCGCAGCGCGATCTTCTCGCACCGGGACCGGTCTGGGCAAACCCGGAGCTCAGTCCCAGGGTGGGGCATTGTGCGTCCAGCGCCCGCCGAGCATGGTGGCGACGACCTGTACCTCGCGCAGCTCCTCCGCTGCGCAGGTGAACGGGTCGCGGTCGAGCACGACGAGGTCGGCGTAGCGGCCGGGGACGAGCGTGCCGCGAACCCGTTCGTCGTGCGAGAGCCAGGCAGGCGCGACGCACACCGCGTGCAGAGCCTGCTCGAGCGTGAGGCGCTGGTCCTCACGCCAGTGGTCGAGGACGGCGGCGACGACGCCGGCCCAGGGCTCGAGCTCCTCCACCGGCGCATCCGAGCCGTTCGCAAGGAGGGCACCCGAGTCGAGAAGCGAGCGGAACGAGTACGCGCGGTCGAGCCGGTCGGCCCAGTAGCGCCTGGCGAGCTCCTCGTCCGACGGAGCGTGCGAGAACTGGACGGAGACGGCGACGCCCAGGTCCGCGAAGCGTGCGACGTCCTCCGGCGCGAGGCACTGTGCGTGCTCGATCCGCTGGCGGAGGCCGCGCGGCTGCCACGCCTCGCGTGAGCGCTCGAACGCGTCGAGGGCGGCCTTGTTCGCCGCGTCGCCGATCGCGTGCACGCCGACCGGCCAGCCCGCCTCGGCGCCTTCGCGCACGATCTCCTCGAGCTCCTCGCCGGACGTGATCACGACGCCGCTCCCGTCCGTGAGCCATGCGGTCTGGGAGCCGAGCGTCCCGTCCATGAACGTCTTCAGGTAGCCGAGGCGGAGGAGGGAGGAGCCGGCACCGCTGCGGAGCCCGACGGCGCGGAGATTCGCCAGCTGATCCGCCGGGGTGGACTGCCAGACCCGCAGCGGCAGTCCGCCCTGATCGTCGAGCCGCTGCCAGAGGCCGATCGCGCCGAGCCAGCCGTCCTTGTCGTGCAGCGCGGTGACGCCGCGCGCCGCAGCGACCCGCACTCCCTCGCGCATCGCCTCGACGTACTCCTCGTCCGGCGCACGGGCGTAGCGCTCCTTGAACTGCCACGCCGCACGCTCGTAGAGGACGCCGGTGGGTTCCCCGGCTTCGTCCCGGACGACCACGCCGCCTTCCACCTCGAGGTCGCCGCCCGCGAGCGCGAGCGCCGTGGAGTTGAGCCAGAGCGCGTGGTAGTCCTTCGAGATCAGCATCGCCGGGCGCTCCGGCTCGAGCGCGTCGAGCGCCTGGCGGGTCGGCCGCCCGTCCGGCCAGTCGGCGTCGCGCCAGCCCTGGCCGCGAAGCCAGCTGCCGTCGCGCGGCGCGGCGCGCACCGCGTCGAGCGCCTCGGCCAGCGACGCGCAGCCGTGCAGTCGCACGTCGTTCCGCGCGAGCGCCCAGGTCGGGAAATGGACGTGCGAGTCCGTGAACCCGGGCAGGACGCACCGGCCGCCGAGATCGACCGTCTCCGGGCTCGGCAGCGAGGTCTCGTGCACGCCCACGCCGCCCGCGATCCGGTCTCCCGCGATCCAGAGAGACGAGACGCTCGGCAGGGACGGGTCGAACGTCCGGATCGTGCCGTTCCTCAGGATCACGGCGCCGAGCGTAGTCGGTCAGGCAGCTTCGAGCGGGGCCTCGACGCGGCGCCGCAAGATCTCGGCCGCGGCGATTACGAGGATCGTGAGGCTGATCACGACGACCGCCACCGCGATCACCTGCGGCAGCTGGCTCGGGAAGCGCAGCGCCGAGTAGAGGAAGAGCGGGAACGTCTGTTGCGGGCCGGCGAGGAACGACGCGACGGCGTACTCGTCGAACGACGTGGTGAACGCGACGAGGAAGGCGGAGACGACGGCAGGCAGGATCAGCGGGAGCGTGACCCGGCGAAAGGTCGTGAACGGCCCGGCGCCGAGGTCGTAGGCCGCCTCGGCAAGTGAGACGTCGATCTGCTCGAGCCGCGGCAGCAGGATCAGAACCGTGTAGGGGAGGCTGATCACGACGTGCCCGATCGCGATCGTGAGGATCGAGAGCTGGATCCCGAGGGCGTGGAAGAGCAGGAGGAGCGAGATCCCGAGCACGACGAGCGGCACCACGAGGGGGACGAGGACGAGCGTGGTGACGACCCCTCTCCCGCGGAAGCGGCTCCGGCGGAGGCCGATCGACGCGAGGATCCCGAGCGAGACCGCGATGACGCTCGAGATGGCGGCCACGATCGCGCTCGTCTTCAGCGCGGCCTGCATGTCGGAGTTCGTGAGGAACTCGTGGTACCAGTGGAGCGTGAACCCCGTGAGCGGGAACGTCGGCACCGACCCCTTGTTGAAGGAGAAGATGACGAGGATTACGATCGGCGCGTAGAGGAAGACGATCACGAGCGCGAAGAAGACGCGCATGATCCGCCGGCCGTTCCGTGAAAGGGCGACGTCCATCAGGCCGCTCGCGCCTCGCCGATGCGGAGGAAGCGGACGAATACGATCGTCAGTACCGCGATGACGCCGATCAGGAAGAGGGCCAAAGCCGCGCCGGTCTCCCAGTCGGGAAAGCCCGTCGCGAACAGGTCGACGATCTGGTTCCCGTACATGTAGCCGGCCTGCCCGCCGACGAGCGAGGGGGTCACGAACTCGCCGACCGTGGGGATGAACACGAAGAGGAACGCCGCCACGACTCCCGGCAGGCTGAGCGGCAAGGTCACACGGAGGAACGCCTGCAGGCGACTCGCGTAGAGGTCGCTCGCCGCCTCCAGGAGCCGAAAGTCCAGAGTCTCGAGCGTGACGAAGATCGGCAGGGCGACGAAGGGCAGCCAGACGTAACCGAGCACGAGCATCACGGCGAACCGGCTGTAGAGAAGGAACGAGAGGGAATGGCCGTGCGCCTCCAGGTGAAGCCAGACGAGGAAGGTGTTGATCACTCCCCCGTCGCTCAGGATCACCTTCCAGGCGAGTACGCGCAGGAGGTAGCTCGTCAGGAACGGTGCGATCAACAGCAGCAGAAGGACGTACTTGCGTCGCGTGCCGGAGAGCGCGAGGAAGTAGGCGAGCGGGTAAGCGGCGGCAACGACGAGCGCGGAGACGATCAGCGACATCTTCGCCGACTTCCAGAACAGGGACATGAACCCGCCGTGGAAGAGCCGGTACCACCCGCCGAGGGCGAAGCTGTGCGGCCCCGGGAACAGCGAGAGCTCGTTCACGCTGTAGAGCGCGACGATCACCGCCGGCGCGACCAGGAAGACGACGAGCCAGCTCACCGGCAGGCCGAGCAGGGCAGGCATCGCGAGCTTGAGCCTGCGGCGGCGCCGCGAAGGCGCCGCCGCCGCTTGTGTCACCGAGGCCTCAGGGGTCAGGCCCGCTTCACCTCTTCCCAGAGGTTCGCGTACGTCGAGCGCTGCGGGATGTCGCGATCGAGGTACGCGTTGGGCAGGGTCACGGCCTTCGGATTCGCCAGCTGGAGTGCCTTCAGCAGCTGGCTCGAGCTCGGCTTCGCCTCGACGTTCGCGTGGCCGTAGCCGTAGTTGTCCTCGAGCCACTTGCCGGAGCGGGCCGAGCTCCACGCGTCCACGTAGGCGTGGGCGAGATGCGGGCGCGGCGAGTTCTTGAGCAGCATGAACATGCCGACCCAGGCGATCGGCTTCTCCTTCGGGTGCATGTAGACCACGGGGAGCTTCTTCTTCATCTGCACCCAGTCGTTCGGCCAGGCGTACGCGATCCAGACCTCACCCGAGCCGAAGGCCTGCCAGAGATCGGTCTCCGACGACCAGTTGAAGCGCGCGACGTGCTTCTTGCTCTTGAGGAAGTTGACGGAGCGCTTGAGCTCCGACGAGGTCTGGTTCCAGGGGTTTTTCGCCTTCAGGTAGAGCCCGGCGATCGTGATCATCTCGAGATCGTCGAACCAGGCGATCTTGCCCTTGTAGCGCTCGTCGAAGAGGAGCCCCCACGAGTTGGACTTCGGGTGCACCTTGTCCTTGCGGTAGAGGATCGCGTCGAAGCCCCAGTCGTCCGGGATGCCGTACTGCTTGCCCCGGTACTGGCCCGCCTTCACCATGAACGGGTTGAGGTGCTCGAAGTTCCTTATGAGCTTCGGGTTCCAGGGCTGAACGAGACCGCTCTGGGCGAAGAACTTCACCCAGCCGACGTACGGACGGAAGAGATCGGGGTGTGCGCCCGCCCGGATCCGGCCGTACGCGTTCGTCTCGTTCGTCATCGGTGAGGCGAACTGCGGCTTGTTGTTCGGGTACTTCTTGACGTAGGCCGCGAACATCGATTGCCCGCCGTCGTTGCCGTAGCCCGCCCAGTCCATCACCTGCAGGCGGCCGGTTTCCTTCGTCAGCCGAGCGATCGCGGCGTCGGCTGCCGCAGCAGGCCCCGCGACGACTCCGGCTCCGGCCGCAAGCGCTGCGAGTCGCAGCATGTCGGCCCGCGAGAGCCGGCGGTCGAGCGGTTCACCCTCCACGTCCATTGACGCCTCCTTTGGGCGTTGGCGTTAGTAGCTGGGCGGACTGATGACGAACAGAACCTCGGCGGTTTCGTCGCACGGGTTGCTGACGCGGTGGGGCGTCGAGCTCCGGTAGTTGACGCTGTCGCCGCTCTCCAGATCGAGCAGCTCGCTGCCGAGCTGCACGTGGACACGACCCGCGAGGACGAGCAGGAGCTCCTCCGAGTCGCCGTGCGTGTAGGGCTCGTCCCCCGTCGAGCCCCCGGGATCGAAGGCGGCGGCCACGACCTCGAGCGAGTGGAACGGCTTCGGCGTGAGCAGCGCCTTGCGGCCGAGATGCCCCCATTCGAGCAGCTGCCGTTCCTGCCGTCGCAGGACGCGCGGCCCGGACTGCGACTCCCCTGCGAACAGGTCGGAGATCTCGATCCCGACCGCTGCGGCCAGCCGCTGCAGGGTTGCGACGCTCGCGCTCGAGCGTCCGCGCTCGAGGCGGCTGACGAAGCTCTCGCTCACTCCGGCTGCCTGTGCCACGTCGCGCAAGGTCAGGCGGCGGAGCAACCGGATCGCGCGCAGGCGCTCGCCGAGCTCCGGCGTGCCGTTCGCGAGAGCTGGTTCAGTCAACTGAACTTGGGGTTCAGAGACATGAAGCGACTCTACGACGGTCGCACTGGCGCAGTCAACCCTCTCGGTCCATGATGTGAGCGGGAGAAGGGAGCGTTGGTGGTGTTGAGGTTCAAGTGGCTGACGGTTGTACTAGGGCTCGCCTTGGCGCTGGCCGTCACAGGTCTCGCAGCGGCCGGGTCGCCGCCGACGAACTTCGACACGAGCACCCTGATCGGCAACGAGGCCGAGGATGCGATCGCAGTCAATCCGACGGACCCGGCGAACGTCGTGACGATGTCCTCGCTGTCGGACGTGGCCGCGGGTCTCTCCGTGAACGTGACCTTCAATGGCGGCGGCACCTGGGCGAGCCGGGTCATCGGTAGCTCGACCAGCGATCCACTTGGGGACATCTGCTGCGACCAGCAGCTGGCCTGGGATGGCTTCGGCAATCTCTGGATGACCTACCTCCTGAACTCGAACGGCGATGTGCTTGTTGCGCTCTCCACGGACGGCGGGCTGTCATTCACGAAGGTCGCGGACGTCGTGACGAACAGCGACCAGCCGTCGATCGCGGTCGGAGCGGACAGCGTCTGGGTCAGCTACTCGTTCTTTCCGGGGAAGCAGATGCAGGCGTTCGGAGCCCACGTCACCGGACCCGGCCAGTACGGCGCCTTCACCGCGCCGGAGAACGTCCCCAGTCCCGGCAGCAACGGCGACTATGGCGACACAGCGGTCGGGCCGGACGGCCAGGTGATGCTGACGTACCAGAAGACGCTGAACGGGAAGGGCGGAACCGACATCTACACGGCGGTGGACCCGGACGGCCTCGGTCCGGCCGGCTTCAACACGCCGGTTCTTGTCGCCCACAGCCATGTCGGTGGGTTCGACCCCATCCCAGCTCAGCCGGATCGGACGATCGACGCCGAACCCAATCTCGCCTGGGATCGGAGCGGCGGCGCGCACAATGGGCGCGTCTACCTCGTCTGGGTGACCAACCCGCCGAACCAGAAGGACAACACGGACATCGTGCTCCAGCATTCCGACGACAACGGCGCCACCTGGTCGTCGCCGGTGAAGCTCAACGACGACCACACGACGAACAGCCAGTACGACCCCGCGATCGCGCTCGATCAGACCACCGGGAACGTTGCGGTTTCGTGGTACGACACCCGGAGCGATCTGGGAACCGGGGGAAGCGGAGACACCGACGGCATCCCGAACGACGACTTCCAGATCTGGGCGACCGACTCGACCGACGGCGGACTGAACTTCGCGCCGAACTTCCAGGTCAGCGCCGGAACCTCGAGCGCTGTCGCCGCGAACTCCTTTTTCGACATTGGCGACTACACGCACGCCGCGTTCGTGGACGGAACGTTCTGGCCGGTCTGGTCGGACAACTCCAACAGCGTCGGGGGCAACCCGGACGGGACGCTGCACAAGTTCGACCTCTACACAGCGGCGATCCCGATCCCGTAACGCGGCACCGGGACTAGACTCACGGCCCGGTGGCCTGGGACGTCCTGACCGACGAGCAGCGTGAGCTGCGCGACCTCGTCCGGCAGCTCGCGCGTGAACGGATCGCGCCACGCGCAGCCGAGATCGACGCCTCCCACGAGTTCCCCTGGGACATCGTCGAGCTCTACCGCGAAAACGACATTTTCGGCCTCTTCTTCGCCGAGGAGTACGGCGGGCTCGGCACCGGCGCACTCCTTTCGCTGATCGCGATCGAGGAGGTGGCGAAGGTCTGCGCGACCTCCGCGCTCATCCTCGCGGTGCAGGAGCTGGGCTCGCTCGGCCTCAAGCTCGCCGGCTCGGACGAGCAGAAGGAGCGCTATCTCCCGAAGTTTGCGTCCGGCGAATGGCTGCCGGCGTACGCGCTCACCGAGTCGGGCTCCGGCTCCGACTCGGCCGCGATGCGGACGACGGCGCGGCGCGACGGCGCCGAGTACGTCCTCGACGGCTCGAAGCGCTTCATCACGAACGCGGGCGTGGCGAACCTCTACACGGTCTTCGCGAAGACCGATCCGGACGCGGGCCACTCCGGGATCTCCGCGTTCGTGGTCGAGGCCGACACGCCCGGCTTCGCGGTCGCCCGGCTCGAGCCGAAGATGGGGATCTCGGGCTCGACGACCGGCGAGCTGACGTTCGACGGCTGCCGCATCCCGGCCGCGAATCTGCTCGGCGAGGAGAGCGAGGGCTTCCGGATCGCGATGCGCATCCTCGACCGCTCGCGCCCCGGCGTCGCGGCGCAGGCGCTCGGCATCGCGCAGGGCGCGACCGACTACGCGCTCGAGTACGCGAAGACGCGCGAGACGATGGGCAAGCCGATCGGCCAGCACCAGCTGATCCAGGCGAAGCTCGCCGACATGGAGACGGAGTGCGAAGCGGCGCGCGGCCTCCTCTACCGCTACGGCCGCATGGTCGACGAGGGCGCCGACGCCGCGGAGCTGACCAAGGCGTCCGCGATGGCGAAGCTCAAGTGCGGCGACGTCGCGATGGCCGTAACGACCGACGCGGTGCAGATCCTCGGCGGCTACGGCTACATCAGGGAGTACCCGGTCGAGCGCTTCATGCGCGACGCGAAGATCACGCAGATCTACGAGGGAACGCAGGAGATCCAGCGCCTGGTGATCGCGCGCGAGATGCTGAAAGAATCCCGCGCCTTCCTCCTGGCCGGCGTTGGCTGAGCTCTGGCGTCCGAGCGAGCACGAGCCGCTCGCGGGCGGGGAGTGGGACGAGGCGCGCGCCGAGGAGGCGATCGCCGCGATCGTCACCGACGCGGAGGCCGCGTTCGACGGCACCCGCTGGCCGTGGCATCCGCGCGACGACGAGGAGTGGGCGTCCTCGGATGTCTACATCGGCGGCGCGGGCGTTATCTGGGCGCTCGACGAGCTCGGTTCGACCGGCTGGGAGGACCCGGCCGTTTCGTTCGTCGACCAATATCGCGCGCGGCCGAGCCCCTGGGACGAGGATCCGGTCGAGACGAGCTACCACTTCGGGGAGCTCGGGATCGCCCTCGTCGCGTTCCGGCTGACCCGCGATGCCGGTCTCGCCGACCGCGTCCACGAGCTTGTCCTCGCCGGCCTCGATTCCGACGCGAACGAGGTGATGTACGGAGCACCCGGATCCATGCTTGGTGCGGAAGCGATGCTCGCGTGGACGGGGGAGCCGCGTTGGGACGCGGCCTGGCGCGCGGTTGCGGAACGCGTCGAGGCCTCCCGCGATCCCGACGGTCTCTGGACGGCACGTATCGGCGGACACGCCTTCAGGTACCTCGGCCCCGCACACGGCTACGTCGGGAATGTCCGCGCGTTCGCCAACCGGGGGCCGGTGCAACTCGCCGACCTCGGGCCATACGTTCTCCGAGACGGCGAGCTCGCGAACTGGCCACCCGGCGAGGGGGCGAGCCCCGACGAGATTCGCGTTCAGTGGTGCCACGGCGCACCAGGGATCGTGGCGACGCTCGGCGACCTCCTCGACCTCGAGCTGGCGGTCGCCGGCGGCGAGCTGACGTGGCGCGCGGGGCCGCTCGTGAAGGGCTCGGGTCTCTGTCATGGCACTTCCGGGAACGCGTACGCGTTCCTCGTCCTCCATCGCCGGACGGGAGACGAGCTCTGGCTCGACCGGGCGCGCGCATTCGCAATGCACGTGATCGACCAGGTCGAGCGGGAGCGCGCCGCTGTAGGACGCGGCCGCTACTCGCTCTTCACCGGCGACCTGGGCGTCGCCCTCTTCCTCCGGCACCTGCTCGACGGCGAGGTCCGCTTCCCGACGCTGGGCCCGTTCACCGCGTAGCCGTCAAGCGAGGGGACGCTCGCCCGGCAGGGTCGCCACTGGGCTCGTAGCGCTCCGGGTCCTTACTCCAGCAGCTTCCAGCTCCCCTCGGAGACGACCTCGGCGTCGCCGTCCACCACCTTGATCGCGCTCTGGTCGTCGAGCGCATACGTCGGGACCGGTATGCCGGAGGCCCACTCCTCCACGTCGGCCGAGGTGTTGAAGCCCTC
>JAICME010000103.1 GCA_025929425.1 Thermoleophilia bacterium
ACTTGCGGAACTCGACGCGGTCGGGCGAGTTTCGCTTCGACTTCTGCGTCTGATAGTTCCGCCGCCTGCACTCGGTACAGGCGAGCGTGATTGCGACTCTGACTCCGGTTGCCATTTCTGTTCTCGATCCGAGGGACGAACGCGCTGAAGTAGCGCCGGGTGGGCTCGAACCACCGACCTCTGCATTATGAGTGCAGCGCTCTAACCAGCTGAGCTACGGCGCCTCGCGCCGCAGCAGTGTAGCGACTCCCACGACGAGCGCCACCACCGCGCCGGCGCGGGCCGCGCGGCGGGCGACCGACGGCTTGGGGCGTACCTCGTAGTAGAGATCCTCGGGACGTGGTCCGGGCGGGCCGGAGTCCCCGTGCTCACGCGCGAGCTTCAGGACCTGCGCGACGTGGAGCGCCCGCCGGCCCGTTGCTCCCTGCTCGATCTGCGTCTTGCACGAGAAGCCGTCGGCCACGACGAACGTCTCGTCGGCGAGCTCGCGCACCTTCGGGAGGAGGCCCTGCTCGCCGCACTGCAGCGAGACGTCGTAGTGCCCGCTCTCGAAGCCCCAGGAGCCGGCGAGGCCGCAGCAGCCGGCGTTCAGTGTCTCGACCTCGACTCCCATCCTCTTCAGCAGCTCGACCTCGGGGTCGATCCCACCGGTCGCCTTGTGGTGACAGTGACCCCAGACGAGGGCCTTGCGCTCGAGCCGTGGCGGCTCGACGTCGAACTTCTCGAAGAACTCGGCGAAGTGATACGTGCTCTGCGCGAGCCGCTTCGCGTCGTCCGAGTGCGGCAGGAGCTTCCCCAGCTCGTCCTTGAAGACGGCCACGCAGCTCGGCTCCAGCCCGACGATCGGGATCCCCTCGCGGTACCACTCCCGCAGCTGGTCGAGGCTGCGCTGGAGGTAGCGCTCGGCGAGGTCGAGGAAGCCGTAGTCGTAGAGCGGTCGGCCGCAGCAGACGTGTCCCTCCGGCATGACGACCTGCCAGCCCGCTGCCTCGAGCGCCTCGACCGCGGCAACACCGACGTCCGTGTGCAGGTGGTTGTTGAAGGTGTCCGGGAAGAGTACGACCTTCCGGCCGCCCGGGTTCGTCGTCCCGCCGCGCCGCTTGAACCACTGCTGCAGGGTGAGCGGGGCGAACGTCGGTACGGCGCGGCGCTGCGTCATCCCGGCGGCAAGCTTGAACGCCTGCGCGAAGGGCGGCGTCTGAGTGACGAGGTTGACGAGGCCGGGTGCGAGCGAGGCGACCCGGGCGACCTGGTCGATCAGCCCGAACGCATACGCGTGCCGTGGCCGGAGACGGTGCTTCCAGCGGTGGTGGAGGAACTCCGCCTTGTAGATGGGCATGTCCACGTCGACCGGGCAGTCGTGCGTGCAGCCCTTGCACGCCAGGCAGAGGTCGAGCGCCTCCATCACCTCGTCCGACTGCCAGCCGTCGGTGACGATCTCGCCCTGGAGCATCTCGAAGAGCAGCCGGGCACGGCCACGCGTCGAATGCATCTCCTCGCGCGTCGCCGTGAAGGACGGGCACATCACGTCCATCCCCTCCGGACGGCGGCATCGGCCGACGCCGACACAGCGAAGCGCCGCGTGCGCGAAATCGCCCTTGTCTTCGGCGTATGCGAACTTCACGGCCGGACGCCAGGGCGCGTAGTCGGCGCCGAGCTTGAGGTTCTCGTCGAGCCGGTACGGGTCGACGACCTTCCCCGGGTTCATCTTCCCGTCGGGGTCCCAGATCCGCTTGAACTCGCGGAACGCCTCGACGAGCTCGTGGCCGTATTGCTTGTAGAGGAGCTCCGCACGCGCCTGACCGTCGCCGTGCTCGCCCGAGAGCGAGCCGCCGTAGGAAACGCAGAGATCCGCCGCCTCCTCGACGAACGCGCGGAACTTCTTCACCCCGTTCTTCGAGCGGAGATCGAAGTCGTAGCGGACGTGCATGCAGCCCTGGCCGAGGTGGCCGTAGTACGTGCCCCAGTAGCCGTGCCGTGCCGCAAGCGAACGGAGATCGCGGAGGTAGTCGCCGATGCTCTCCGGCGGAACGGCGGAATCCTCCCAGCCTTCCCAGTGATCCTCGCCGCGCGGGAACGCCGCCATTGCGAGGCCCACCTCGCGGAGCTGCGCGAGCTGCTTGCGGGCCGCGTCACCCTCGACGAGCGCCGCATCGACCGCGCCGGGCCGAAGTTCTTCGAGGAGCGCCCGGGCCCGCTCGCTTGCCTCCTCCCTGGTGCCGCCGCCGAGCTCGACGTACATCCATCCCCTACCGTCGGGAAGGTCGTCGAGCGCCTCGACGTTGAGCGACGCCTCGCGCTCGAGCTCGACGAGGTGGTCATCGAACCCCTCGACGGCGAGCGGCCTGTGCGCGAGCACCTCCGCGACGTGGTCGCCGGCGGTGGCGATGTCGTCGTAACCGACGACGACCCCGCACTTCGCGGGCGGGTCTTCGATCAGCTGCAGCGTCGCCTCGAGAACCGTGACGCAGGTGCCCTCGGTGCCGACGAGCGCGCGCGCCACGTTGAAGCCGCGCTCGGGGAGCAGGTCGTCGAGGTTGTAGCCCGAGACGCGGCGCGGGATCTGCGGATAGCGCTCGCGGATCAGGTCGGCATATCGGTCTCGCAGGGTGCGGAGGCCGAGGTAGATCTCGGCTCGACGCCCGCCATCCGCGACGATCCGCTCGAGCTCCTCGTCCGAGGTCGTCCCCACGCGGAGCCGCAACCCGTCGTACGTCAGGACCTCGAGCGAATGGACGTTGTCCGAGGTACGCCCGCCCTCCCCCAGGAACATCGCCTGCACGGAGTGGGCGCCGCACGAGTTGTTGCCGACGTTGCCGCCGATCGTGCAGTACGCGTGTGTGGACGGGTCGGGGCCGAAGACGAGGCCATGGCGTCCGGCCTTCCGGTTCACGTGCTCGTTGATCGCTCCGGGCTCGGCCGAGACGAGCCGCCGCTCGGGATCTACGTCGCCGATTCCGGTCAGGTGCTTCGAGCAGTCGAGGATCACCGCGACGTTGACCGTCTCGCCGGAGAGGCTCGTGCCGCAGCCGCGCGCCGTGATCGGCGCACCGTGCTCGCGGCACACCCGGTGGACGGCGACGACGTCGTCAATCGTTCGGGGGATCACGACCCCGATCGGCGGTTGCCGGTAATTCGACGCATCAGTGGCGTACAGGGCCCGGCTCGCGGTGTCGAAGCGGACGTCTCCCTCTATCGCGTCCCGAAGGTCGGCCGCGAGCGTCCGGCGGTCGACCTCGGCCGAGCTCACGTCCCGAGTTCGCCGACGAGCCGGTCCCGCTCCTGCTGGAGGCGGCGGAGCGCCTCCGCCTCCTCGGCGCGGTTGCGCTCGAGGAGCCCTCGCGCGTCGTGCGGGAGCTCGACCGCCTGGGCGAGCGCCAACAGCGCGTCGTAGGCGGAGAGCTCGTGGTGCTCCGTCGTCGCCGCGGCGGAGGCGTGAAAGACGTCTTCGAGCCGGTCGTTGGTGAAGCTTCCGGCGAGCTCGCTGTGGTGCTCGACGAGCTTCTCGGCCGGCGGGTCGAGGTTCGAGCTCGGCTCTGCGCCGAGTGCGCGGAACACCTTCTCCAGCCGCGGCCCGTGCTCACGGGTCTGCTCGAGATGCTCCTCGACCGCCGCGGCGAGCCCCTCGCTCTGCACGGACTCGTGCAGCTCCGGCAGCACGTCGAACGACAGCCTCCGCTCCGTCCAGAGCAGCTCGCCGAGGAGCTGGAGGAAGAGGTCGCGCGGATTGCTCAGCGTCGGAGGGATGCGAGCACTCCTTTCTTCCGCGCGTCCGCCGGCCGGGAGACGCGCTTGGCCTTCAACAGGCTGGCGAGACGGTCGGAGAGGGCCATGATCACGAGCGCCGGGTTCGCCGCGCCCTCGGTCGGGAAGACGCTGCCGTCGGCAATGAAGAGGTTGGGCACCTCCCAGGCGCGCTGGCTCGAATCGACGACGCTGTCCTCCGGGGAGAAGCCCATCTTGCAGCCGCCGACGAGATGCGCGTACCGGTCGCTCTTCAGCGTGTCCTGTGCGCCCGCGTGATTCCAGATCTCCTCCATCACCTTCGTGGCGTACGCGATGTTCTGCTTGTCGTTGTCGCAGAGCGAGTATGAGAAATTCGCGACCGGTATGCCGTACTGATCCTTCTCCGACGCGAGGGTGACGCGGTTCTCCGCGAGCGGCAGCAGCTCGCAGAGGACGCCGAGGAGCGTCCAGTGGTTGTAGTCGCGCATGTACTCGCGGAGCGCCTGGCCCCAGTGGCCCTCGGACTGCACGTGCTGCGCCCAGTCAATCGGGAGCGGCGCGACCGTCTGCAGGGAGAAGCCGCGTGCGAAGCCGCGCGAGGAGTCCGTCTCGTAGAACTGCTCGGAGGACACCTCTGGCGGCGGCGCCTTGTACATCCGCAGCTCGTCCGGAAAGCGCGCGGCGACCTGGGTCGCTCCCTGCACCATCACGTAGCGCCCGACCTGATCCGTGCCGTTGGCAAGCCCGTGCGGATAGCGGGCGCTCGTCGAGTTGAGGAGCAGGCGCGGCGTCTCGATCGCGTAGCCGCAGACGGCGACGGCGTCCGCGGGCTGGAACCGCTCGAGCCCGTCCGAGTCGATGTACGTGACGCCCGTGCAACGCCCGCTCGTCTCGTTCACCTCGACCCGTATCGCCATCGAGTCGGCCCGCACCTCCACGCCGTGCTCGATCGCGTCGGGAAGATGCGTGATGAGCGGGCTCGCCTTCGCGTTCACCTTGCAGCCCTGGAGGCAGAACCCGCGATAGATGCAGTGGGGCCGGTTCCCGAAGACACCGTTCGTGATCGAGACCGGTCCGACACGCATCTCGATCCCGCAGTCGAGCGCGCCCTTCCACGCCACGCTCGCAGCGCCCGCGATGGGGTGCGGACCGTGTGGATAGCTGTGCGGATCGCCCCACGGCCAGTCCTGACCCGCGACCGGCAACTCGAGCTCGAGGCGCTCGAACGACTCCTTCAGGTCCCAGTAGGAGATCGGCCAGTCGAAGCCGACGCCGTCACGCGTCCGTACCTCGAAGTCGGACGGATGGAATCGAGGGGTGTAGCCGGCGAAGTGGGTCATCGAGCCACCGACGCCGACACCCGAGTTGTTCTTGCCCATCTCGATCGGGTCGCTCCCCGAGATGATCCGCTTGTCCGTCCAGTACAGGCCGTGCGAGCCCTTCTCGTCACTCACCCAGTCGCGGTCGGGATCCCAGAACGGCCCCTTCTCGAGGATCACGACCCGCCAGCCGGCGCGCGCGAGCCGCTGTGCCAGCGTCACGCCCCCCGCACCGGCACCGACGACGAGCAGGTCGACGGGCTCGGAAAGCGGGTAGTGCGCCATCCGGTCGAGGTTCTGCAGCCCGCGCTTGTGCATGTCGAGCAGGTAGGGCGAGTCGTTGTCCTTCGGCATCACGACCGACCCTTTGACGAGGCTCATCAGGCCTTTCATTGGAGCCCGCGCTCCTGCGTGTCCTGCACCGGGTCGCGCTCGTACGCCTCCTCCCCCTCCCACTCCTCGCGCTCTGCGCTCTGCAAGTGGGGACTGCCGAAGCGGGAGTAGCCGCGCGGATAGGCCGGCCCGCCGAAGCCGATCTCGTTCCAGGCCCAGGGGTGAGCGTAGAACTGCTGCATGAGGTGCCGCGTGACGACGCTCCATGCGCGCGAGACGTTGAGGGTGTCCCAGACACCACCGTGCAGGCGCCCGTTGCCGAAGTCGTGCACCACGTCGAGCTGGTCGTCCGAGCCCAGGAGCGGGAAGCGGTCGGCGCCGCGCCGCCGCGCTTCCTCGTCGAGCCCACGCGCGACGCGCCGCCACGTCTCGCGGTCGTCGGGCATGTCGAAGTACTGGTAGCCGTCGAGCTCGCCCTTGTGGAGCTTCTCGTCGACGTAGGCCATCACGGGAATGCGCGGGTCGGAGTCCTGCGCGAGGAAGAGATCCGCGAATACGGTCAGCGTCTCGAGCTCGGCCTCGTCGAAGAACCGGATCTCCGGCACCTGGTGGACCCGGTCGAGGATCAGCTTCCGCGTCACCTCGTCCCAGTGGTCCTGCTGTTCGAGGACGTCGTAGTCGGGATAGCGCCCGTGCATCTGCGGCGTGATGCCGCGCCGCTGCCGCGGTAGGTCGTACGGATCGGCGTGCGCCTGCGCGGGGAGGCGCCGGTTCGGGAGGTGATGCGGCTCGCGAAAATCCGGGGGCACTACTTCTCCCGCTTCACCACCGCGGCGAGGATGCCGAGCGCGCCGACGAGGCAAAGCGAGCCCGGCGCGAGAAGCGGCGGGCCCATCACGAGGTTGTACGTCGGCTCGCTTAGCCCCCCGGGCCGCTTCTGCACGCCGCGGAGGTGCGTGATCACGCCGATCGCCCCGTCGAGCGCGTACAGGGCGGAGAACGCAGGAAGCCAGGTGCGCGCCGCCCTCTCCGAGAAGACGCCGGCGACACCGGCTGCGGTGAGCGGTGGCGTCAGCACGATCGGCGTCCACATCCACTTGTCGCCGAACGACCCTTTGTAGTGCTCCAGGTAGATCTCGAACGCGAGCGACGGGACACTGAACGCCGTCATCCCCGAGAGCAGCTTCTGCAGGCGGCCCTCGCGGGCGTTCGCCAGTGCGCGGGTGAGGAGTTTCATCGGGATCCTTTTCTCTCGGTCGCCGCGAACGAAAACGCCCCGCTCAGGCGGCGAGCCTCTCCGCTTCGCGACGCTTGAGCTCGAGCCCGTTGCCCACGCGCGAGCGATCCGGCCTGAGAACGCCGCCCTCGGGCTCGGGAACGCCGTCGAACAGCATTCCCTCGATCCGGACGTGGTCGTGGAAGTACTCGAGGTGTCGCCGTCGCTCGACGGCGCAGAACGCATGCGTGGAGATCGCGGGCGCGCAGTGTGCGGAGACGTCTATCTGGTGGGCGTTTGCGAGCCCGGACGCGGAAAGGAGGCCCGTGATGCCGCCGCAGCGGGTGACGTCCGCCTGCAGGCAGTCGACGGAGCCGACGAGGTTGCGGAAGTCGGATGGGATGTAGGCGTACTCGCCGGCCGCGATCTCGAGACCTGCGGGCGCCTCGTCGCGGATGAGACGGAGTCCCTCGAGATCGTCGGAGGAGACCGGCTCCTCGAACCACTTGACATCCCACGACGAGGCGTAGCGCTCCGCCCAGGCGAGCGCCTCCTTGCGGGCGAAGGCGCCGTTCGCGTCGACATAGAGATCGACGTCCTCGCCGATCGCCTCGCGCGCCGCATCGAGCCGAACCGGATCGCGCTCCGGATCGCGGCCGACCTTCATCTTCACGCGCGGGATACCCGCCTCGGCCCAGCCGCCGAGCTGACGGCACAGCCGCTCGTCGCTGTAGGACGTGAAGCCGCCGCTCCCGTAAATCGGGACATCGTCGTGCGCAGCACCGAGGAGCACGACGAGGGGGACGTCCAGCAAGCGCGCCTTCACGTCCCACAGGGCCTGGTCGACCGCGGAAACCGCGCAGAAGCCGATGCCGGGCCGTCCGGCGTTGCGGACCTGCGCGCCCATGCGCAGCCACGCAGCGCGCACATCCATCGCGTCCGCGCCTTCGACGACCCCGGCGAGCTGGGACGAGATCACCTCGGCGGCAGCTGCGTCGCAATACGTGTAGCCGAGGCCGGTGCACCCGCCGACATGCGCCTCGACGACGACGATCGTCGTGGAGTCCCACTCGAGCGTGCCGTCCGACTCCGGCTCGTCGGTCGGAATCGTGTACGCGGTGACGTCGAGCCGCTCGACCGGTGCTGCGCCAACCATTACGAGCGGAGACGCTCGGTGAACTCGACGAGCTTCCCGCGGAACGACTTCTCCATCACACCGTTCCGCTCCGGGTCGCCCTTGACCATCGCCTTTGCCATCTCCTCCGCCTGCTCGAGCCGGATGTGCGGCGGCAGCGGCGGAACCTCGGGATCGGTCTTGACCTCGAGCACGACCGGGCGGTCTGCCGCGAGCGCTTCCTCCCAGGCGGAGTGCATCCCGTCGCCGCTGTCGCAGAAGATCCCCTTCAGCCCGCAGAGCTCGGCGTAGGCGGCGTAATCGAAGTTCGGGAGCCACTGGGTTCCCGGGAACTTCGGGTCGCCTTCCATCACGCGCTGCTCCCAGGTCACCTGGTTCAGGTCCTCGTTGTTGAAGACGCAGAAGATCAGCCGCTTGTCGTGCCAACGCTCCATGTAGCGCTTCACCGTCAGCATCTCGTTCATGCCGAGCATCTGGAACGCGCCGTCACCGACGAAGCAGATGACCGGCCGGCCGGGATGCGCGAACTTCGCCGCGATCGCGTACGGGACGCCGGGCACCATCGTTGCGAGCGTCCCGGAGAGCGACGCGAGGTTCCCCTTGCGCAGCTTCAGTTGGCGCGCGAACCAGTTCGTCGAGGAGCCCGAATCGGCGGTGATGATCGCGTCCTCGGGCAGCACCTGTGACAGCTCGTAGACGACGCGCTGCGGGTTCATCGGGTCGGCGTCCTGCATCGCGCGGCGCTCGACGATGTCCCACCACTCGGTGACGCTCTTCTCGATCCTCTCCCGCCAGGCGCGGTCGTCCTTGCGCACGAGGTGCGGCAGGAGCGCGCGTAGCGTCTCCTTCGCGTCGCCGATCAGCTGGACGTCGGCCGGGTAGCGGATGCCGATCATGTCGGCCTTGATGTCGATCTCGACGCAGCGCGCCTGCCCTTCCTTCGGCAGGAACTCCGCGTACGGGAAGCTCGTCCCCACCATGAGCAGCGTGTCGCAGTCCTCCATCATGTCGTAGCTCGGGATCGTCCCGAGGAGGCCGATCGCGCCGGTCACGTACGGGAGGTCGTCGGCGAGGACGTCCTTGCCCAGCAACGCTTTGGCGACGCCGGCGCCGAGCAGGTCGGCGACGCGCTCGAGCTCCTCGACGGCGCCTCGGGCGCCCTGACCGACGAGCATCGCTACCTTCTCGCCGACGTTGAGGATCTCGGCCGCGTGCTGGATGTCGCGCTCCTGTGGCAGCACGCGCGGCCGGTGGTAGCCGACGCTCGAGTAGACGGAGCCGTGAGCGCGAGGCGGAGACTCGACCGCCTTCAGCTCGGCCACGTCGTTCGGGACGATGATCGTGCAGACCCCGCGGTGGTCGAGGGCGATCCGGCAAGCGCGGTCGACGAGCTGTCGCGCCTGCTCCGGGACCATGCAGACCTGGACGTACTCCGAGACGTCCTTGAA
>JAICME010000005.1 GCA_025929425.1 Thermoleophilia bacterium
GCAGTCGCGGCCCGGCGTGCTCGGCTGGGTGATGACGACCGACCACAAGCGGATCGGGCTTCTCTACTTCTGGACGACGCTCGTCCTCTTCGGCGCTGGCGGCGCCGAAGCGCTCCTAATCCGCACCCAGCTGATCCAGCCGAACCAGCACGTCGTCGGCCCGTCCACCTACGACCAGCTCTTCACGATGCACGGGTTGACGATGATCTTCTTCTTCATCATCCCGATGACGACGGGGGCGTTCGGCAACTACCTGCTCCCGCTGATGCTCGGCGCGAGGGACATGGCGTTCCCGCGGATGAATGCGCTCAGCTTCTGGATCTTCCTCGGCTCGGGGATCTTCATCTACACGAGCCTCTTCCTCGGGATTGCGCCGAATGCGGGCTGGTTCGACTACGTACCGCTGGCGAACAGCCAGTTCGACCCGGGCCACGCGATCGACTTCTATTGCCTCGGGATCATCTTCAACGGCATCTCGTCGACGCTGACGGCGGCGAACTTCATCGTGACGATCCTCAAGATGCGCGCGCCCGGCATGTCCTTCAACCGGATGCCGCTCTTCTGCTTCGCGTTTCTCGCGGCGTCGTGGGGGCTCCTCTTCGCGCTGCCCTCGCTCAGCGCGGACACGATCTTCCTCTTCCTCGACCGCAACATCGGCACGCACTTCTTCGACGTCGCGAAGGGCGGTTCGACGCTGCTCTGGCAGCACCTGTTCTGGATCTTCGGCCACCCCGAGGTCTACATCCTCATCGTCCCCGCGTTCGGAATCGCAACGGAGATCATCCCCGCGTTCACCCAGCGGCGTGTCGTCGCGTTCCCGCTCGTCGCGGTCGCCGAGCTGCTCGTCGTCTTCATCGGCTTCGGCGTCTGGGCGCACCACATGTTCGCGACGGGAATGCCGACGATCACGGTCGTCTTCTTCGCCGCAGCGACGGCGGTCGTCGTGATCCCGAGCACGATCCAGGTCTTCGCCTGGTGCATGACCTTCATCACCGGCAACGCGCGGTTCAAGACGCCGCTGCTCTTCATCGCCGGCTTCATCTTCATGTTCGTCGCCGGCGGCCTGACCGGGATCATGTTCCTGGCGGTGCCGTTCGACCAGCAGGTGACGGACACCTACTTCGTCATCGCGCACTTCCACTACATCATCTTCGGTGCCGCCGTCTTCCCGATCTTCGGCGGCATGTACTTCTGGTTCCCGAAGGTGACGGGGAAGCTCTACTTCGAGCTGCCCGGCCAGATCAGCTTCTGGATCATCTTCCTCGGGACGAACCTCCTCTTCTTCCCGATGCACATCGTCGGGCTCGAGGGGATGCCGCGGCGGAACTACACGTATCCGTCGGGGCTCGGGTGGGGGTCGGAGAACCTCGCCGAGACGATCGGCTCCTACATCACGACGGTCGGGATCCTGCTGCTGCTCGTCAACCTCGTCGTGAGCTACTTCCGCGGGCCCCCCGCCGGCCCTGATCCGTGGCACGGCGCGACGCTCGAATGGACGATCTCGTCGCCGCCGCCCGAGTACAACTTCGCGGTCATCCCGAAGGTTTCGAGCGCCTACGCGAACTGGGACGTCGAGGACCGGGAGGAGGACCGGCGCAAGCTCGCGGAGGGGATCATGGTGCTCGAGCAGGGGCACGAACAGCCCGTGAGCTCTCCCGTCGACGGCTGGTGGGCCGAGATCGTCGAGATGCCGCACGACTCCCCGTGGCCGATCGTTCTCGCCCTCGCGCTGTCGATCGTCTTCATCCTCCTGCTGCTCCATCTCTGGATGGGGACGGCCTTCGCATTGGCGGGAGTCATGCTCGCGCTGCTCGGGTGGCACGGCGAAGAGCCCCAGGAGAGCGAGGCCTAGCCGTGGCCGACTACGTCGCAGGCGGAGTGTCCGAGCGGGTCGTCCCGCGCACGACCGAGGCGCGCAACGCGGGCGAGGTGTCTCTCCTCGTGGGACGGCGGCGCGGGCCGAGCGTGGCGTTCTGGGGCATGGCGATGCTGATCGCGAGCGAGGCGACGCTCTTCGGCACCTTCATCGGCTCGTACTACTACCTCCGCTTCAGCACGCACCACTGGCCGCCGCCGGGGACGCCGGAGCCGCGCGTCGTCGTACCGCTGATCCTCGCGGGAGTCCTGGCGACCACGAGCCTGCCGATGCAGCTCGCGGCGACGGCCGCGCGGCGGGGGAGGCTCTGGGCCACGCGGTTCCTGCTCGTGTGGGCGCTCGTCGTCCAGGTCGGCTACCTCGTCTACGAGGTGCACGACTACGCGCACCAGCTGCAGCACTCCGTGCCGCAGGACAACGCGTACAGCTCGATCTACTACACGCTGCTCGGCGCCGACCACGTCCACGTCGCGGTCGGGATCGTCCTCGTCGTCTGGCTCTCCTGGAAGCTCGTGCGCGGACTGACGATGTACCGGCTGAATGCGATCCAGACGATCGCGATCTACTGGCACGCCGTCAACCTCCTGACCCTGATCGTGATCGGGGTCCTGACCAGCGCGACGATATGAGCGGGCCGGCGTACCCGGACTACTCCACTCGCATCGGGCGCTTCTCGCTGCGCCGGCTCAGCGTCGTCCAATGGGTGGGGGTGATGGTCGCTCCGCTCGCGTGGACGGGGCAGCACGTCGTCGGCTACGGAGTGGGTCAGGCTCGCTGCGAGGTCGGAGCGGCCTGGAACATCGGCTTCGACACCTGGCAGCTCGCGATCCTCGCCGCCGCGGGCCTGCTGATCCTGATCTCGGAGGCGGCCGCCGTCACCGTCTTCGTCGCGACGCGCGAGGTGAACTACGGCGACGGGCCGCCGGACGACGGACGCCTGGCCGGAGTCGTGCCCGCGAGCCGGCTCCATTTCTTCGCCACGGCGGCGATGGTCGCGAACGTCCTCTTCCTGGCGGTCGTGCTCCTCGACGGTCTGGCCTCGGTCTTCGACTCGCTATGCGTGCAGTCGTAACGATCGCGATTCTCGTCGGCGCCGGGCTGCTCGGCACAGGCTCTGCCGGTGCGGCCTCCGGCCCGCCGAGAAAGCCGCTCGCCGCGTATGGCTACCACCTCTACGGGGAGTACTGCCTCTCGTGCCACGGGGCGAACGCGGCCGGACGCATGAACCAGACCTCGACGTCGAGCGGGAGCGGGCCCGGTCGGGAGCAGAAGCAGCAGAACGGCATCGGGCCGTCGCTGCAGGGCGTGGGCGCCCTCGCCGCGGACTTCTATCTCCGCACCGGCTACATGCCGCTCCGGCACATCGGCATGCAGCCCCGCCGGGAGCCGGTCTTCCTGAGCAACCACCAGATCCGCGCGCTCGTCGCCTACATCGCGAGCTTCGGCGGCCCACCGATTCCGAAGCCGCAGCCGCAGACCGGTGACGTCTCGAAGGGCCTGGAGCTCTTCACCGAGCACTGCGCCGGCTGTCATCAGGTCGTCGCCCAGGGCGGGGTCGTCACGGGCGCGCTGCCGCCCGCGCTCGTCAACGCCACACCGAGGCAGGTGGCCGAAGCGGTGCGGATCGGGCCGTACGTGATGCCGAAGTTCTCGCAACGCGATCTCACGGATCGACAGCTCGACTCGATCGTCCGCTACGTCGAGTTCACGAAGAACCCATCCCGTCCCGGCGGCTGGGGACTGGGCTACCTCGGGCCCGTCCCCGAGGGGCTCGTGACGTGGTTCATCGCGATTCCGGCGCTGATCGTGCTCTGCCTGCTGCTCGGACGGAGGTTGCGCTCGTGACCCGGCTTCGGAACGCGATCATCTCGGCGCTCGTGCTCCTCCTCGGTCGGGCCCGTCGGCGGCGACCGAGGCGGGAGGAGACGCGCATCGTGCCGCCCCAGCCCGGCCATCTCGCCGCCGAACTCGCCGTGCTCGCCCTGCTCGGCCTCTCGTCGTCTTGTGCGATCGCATTCATCCTCGTCTACGCGCTCGGGGATTCGATCCCGAACGAGACGCAGTTCCTCGGCGCGGCGCTCGGGCTCGCGCTTCTCTGTCTCGCCACGGCGCTGATCCTCGTCGGGCTCAAGCTCGTCCCGAGCGAGGAGGTGGCGGAGGAGTACCCGCCGCACGAGCACCCGCATGAACAGCAGCTGATCGCGGAGGTGATCGACGAGAGCGGCACGCGCTTCACGCGGTCGCGCTTCTTCAAGCTCGGCCTGCTCGGTGCGGGAGGGACACTCGGGCTCGCGATCCTCGCGCCCGCCGTCTCGTTCGGGCCGCTCTTCCGCGTCGGCGACTTCCTCCAGACCCCGTGGCGCCGTGGACGCCGTCTCGTCGACGAGACCGGCAAGCCCTACAAGGCGTCGGACATCTCGGAGAAGAACTTCTACCTCGCCTTCCCCGAAGGCACGAGCGACGAGGAGAAGGAGCAGATGGCGGCCTCGCTCGTCGTGATCCGGCTGCCGCAGAAGGAGCTCCGGCTGCCGTCGCACCTGAAGGGCTACGACGCGAACGGGATCCTCGCCTACTCGCGGATCTGCACGCACGCCGGCTGCGCGATCACGCTCTACCGCGCGCCGCTCTTCCAGCCCGACGAACCGAGGCCGGCGCTCGTCTGTCCCTGCCACTACTCGACGTTCGACCCCGCGACGGGCGGCACCGTCACCTTCGGTCCGGCCGGACGCGACCTGCCGCTCTTGCCCGTCTACAAGGACTCGAAGGGTTACCTGCGCGCGAAGGGCAACTTCGACGGGCCGGTCGGGCCGTCGTGGTGGGGTGTCCGGCTCTGGAAGGCGCAGCCGTGACCGCCTCTCGCGGAGCGCCGATGACGCGCCGGGGCGTCCGGTGGGTCGACCAGCGCACCGCGAGCGCTCCGCTCCTGCGCAAGGCGTTGCGCTATCTCTTCCCCGACCACTGGTCGTTCCTCCTCGGCGAGGTCGCGCTGTACGCGTTCGTCGTCCTCGTCGCGACCGGGATCTACCTGACCTTCTTCTTCGTCGACTCGACGAAGGAGGTCGTCTTTCGCGGCGACTATTACCCGCCGCTCTACGGACAGAAGATGAGCGAGGCCTACGCGTCGGTCGTGCACCTCTCGCTCGCGGTGCGCGCGGGTTTGCTGCTCCGGCAGACGCACCACTGGGCAGCCAACATCTTCATCGCGGCGATCGTTCTCCATCTGTTCCGGATCTTCTTCACGGGTGCGTACCGAAAGCCGCGCGAGCTGACGTACTGGCTCGGCGTGACGATGCTCACGCTCGCGCTCCTCGAGGCGTACCTGGGCTACTCGCTCGTCGACGATCTCATGTCGGGGATGGGGCTCGTGATCGGCTACTCGGTCGGGCTCGCGATCCCGTTCGTCGGCCAGAACCTCATGAACTGGCTGTTCGACGGGATGTTCCCGGGCAGTCCCAAGCTCTGGCCGCGGATGTACATCGCGCACGTGCTGATCTTCCCGATCCTGATCGGACTGCTGCTCGGGGCGCACCTGCTGCTCGTCGCGATGCGGCACCACACGCAGTTTCGGCGCACGAAGGCGCAGACCGAGCACACCATCGTCGGCGTGCCGGCGTTTCCGGGCCAGGCGCCGCGCTCGCTCGGACTGATGGTCGGGACGACCGGGATCCTCTTCCTGCTGGGCGGTCTCGTCCAGATCAACCCGATCTGGCTCTGGGGCCCGTACCACACGTACTCCTCGACGAACGGCGCGCAGCCGGACTGGTATCTCGGCTGGCTCATCGGCGCCTTGCGACTCGTCCCGGGGTTCGACCTCACGATCGCCGGCTACACGCTCGTGCCGAATCCGTTCTGGGGCGGTGCCGCCTTCCCGCTCGTCGTCTTCGGCTTCCTCTACCTCTGGCCGTGGCTCGAACGGAAGTTCACCGGCGACGAGGCGTTCCACAACCTCCTCGACGGGCCGCGGGACGCGCCGGCCCGCACGGGCATCGGGGTGGGCGTGGTCAGCTGGGTCGTGCTCGTCTTCTTCGCGGGGTCCTCCGACCGCGTCTTCGTCACGTTCGGGCTCTCGTATACCGGCCAGATCTGGGCGTACCGGATCCTGGTCTGGGTGTTGCCCGCGCTGTTCGGGCTCGTCGCGTGGTGGATCTGCAAGGAGCTGCAGGCGAGCGAGCGAGTGGTGCGTGTACGCCACGAGGCGGAGGCCGAGGCGCGTCTCGCCCGAATGCGACGGAGCTCCGAGCCGCCCCGAGACCCGAGCACACTCGAGTCGTAACCGAGGCCGGTGGCAGCCACTGCACGCCGACGTAACGACTTCCCGGCGAATGTGCGACTGCGAAAACGGCTTGAACAGTGTCGTTCAGCCGATCTGTCTGCGTTGAGCGCCTCCTGTTCGTGACGCTTTCGTGAAGGTGGCTGCCACCGGTCTCAGGCGATGCGTGCCGCCAGCGCGTCGATGTCGATCGGATTGGTCGTCTCGATCCGGATCGTTTTGCCTGGGAGCTCGAGAGGGTCGTGCCGTCCGGAGGCGACCGCTTTGCGCAGGGCGTCGATCCGCTCCGCGTCGACGTGGCCCGGATGCCTCTCGCGTGCCGCGTAGCGCTCGACGAGCAGCTCGAGTGGCGCGCTGCAGTGAACCTGGACGAAGCGGGCCGGCAGCGCCGAAAGTCGCACCTCCGCCTCGCCGCGGACGAAGTTGGCCTCCAGCACGAGGCCCGCGCCGGCGCTCACGGACTCCTCGACGAGGGCTTCGAGGACGAGATACGTCGCTGCGCCGAGCCGCTGTGACCAGGCGAGATCGCCGGTGCCCAGGCCGTCGAAGAGCGCCTCCTTGACCGTGTCCTTCGTGATCAGCGGCAGCCGGAGTCGCGCTGCGAGCTCGCGCGCGATCGTCGTCTTCCCCGCTGCCGGCGGCCCGGTGACGACCACCACCAGGGGTGTCTCCACGAGGTCTACTCCGAGAGCAGTCGACGCAACACGTACTGGAGGATGCCGCCGTGGCGGAAGTACTCGCGCTCGCGCGGCGTGTCGAGCCGGAGGCGCGCGCGGAACTCCTTGTCGTCGGCGCGCACCGTCACCTCGTCCGCGTCGCCGCTCTCGAGCCCCGTGATCGAGAACGTCTCGCGACCGGTCAGTCCGAGCGACTCGGCGTTCTCGCCCGACATGAACTGGAGCGGCGCGATCCCCATCATCAGGAGGTTCGAGCGGTGGATCCGCTCGTACGAATCCGCGATCGCCGCGCGGACGCCGAGGAGGTTCGGCCCCTTCGCGGCCCAGTCGCGCGACGAGCCCGAGCCGTACTCCTTGCCTGCGATCACGATCGTCGGCACGCCCTCCGTGCGGTAGCGCTCAGCGACGTCGTAAATCGTCCCCTCCTCGCCGTCCGGCAGGTGCACCGTCCAGGTTCCCTCGCTGCCGGGGACGAGGAGGTTCTTCAGCCGCACATTGGCGAACGTCCCACGGATCATCACCTCGTGGTTGCCGCGGCGAGCACCGTAGGAGTTGAACCCGCGCCGCTCGACGCCGTGCTCGAGCAGGTACTTCCCCGCCGGTGAATCGGGCCGGATCGCGCCGGCGGGCGAGATGTGGTCGGTCGTGACCGAGTCCCCGATCATCACGAGGCAGCGGGCGCCCTCCACGTCGGCGACCGGCTCGGGCTCGCGTGGCATCCCGTCGAAGTACGGCGGGAGCCGGACGTAGGTCGACGCCTCGTCCCACGCGTAGAGCTCGCCCTCGGGCGTGTCGAGCCCGCGCCAGCGCTCGTCGCCGGTGAAGACGTCGGCGTACACGTCCGTGTACATGCGGCCCTGCACGGACTCGCCGATCACCGCGTCGATCTCCTCGCGTGTCGGCCAGAGGTCGCGAAGGAAGACATCCTCGCCGTCGGAGCCCTGGCCGAGCGGCTCGTTGACGAGGTCGACGTCCATCCGCCCGGCCAGCGCGTAGGCGACGACGAGCGGCGGCGATGCGAGGTAGTTCGCCTTCACCTCGCTGTGGATCCGCGCCTCGAAGTTGCGGTTGCCGGAGAGGACGGCGGCCACGACGAGATCGCCGTCCGTCACGGCTGCACTGATCGCCTCGGGCAGCGGGCCGGAGTTCCCTATGCACGTCGTGCAGCCGTAGCCGACCGTGTTGAAGCCGAGCTCGTCGAGATACGTGTCGAGGCCGGACGCGCGGTAGTACTCGCTCACGACTTTCGACCCTGGCGCCAGCGACGACTTGACCCACGGCCGCCTCGTCAGCCCGCGCTCGACGGCGTTTCTCGCGAGGAGTCCTGCGGCGATCATCACCGACGGGTTCGAGGTGTTCGTGCAGGATGTGATCGCGGCGATCACGACCGAGCCGTGCTCGAGCGCATAGTCCTCACCGCTCACCGGGACGCGCCGCGGCGCGAGCGTCGCCGTCTGCACCGGCGCCGGCTCCTCGTCGGTCACGCCGTCCCCGGTCGGCGGGTCGCTCGCGGGGAACGAGTCCGCGATCTCCTTGTCGTACGTCCCGTTCTCGAGCTCGACGCCGAAGCTCCCGAGCGACTCGAGGAACATCTCCTTCGCGCGGGCGAGCGGGACGCGATCCTGCGGACGCCGCGGCCCGGCGAGCGACGGCTCGACGTCGCCGAGGTCGAGCTCGACGACCTCCGAGTACTCCGGATGCTCGTGAGGCTCGTGCCAGAGGAGGTTCTCCTTGCAGTACGCCTCGACGAGCGCGATCTGCTCCTCGTCCCGGCTGGTCAGGCGCAGGTAGTTGAGCGTCACGTCGTCGACGGGGAAGAAGCCGCAGGTCGCGCCGTACTCGGGACTCATGTTCCCGAGCGTCGCACGGTCGGCGAGCGCGAGCGAGCCCACACCCGGGCCGAAGTACTCGACGAACTTTCCCACGACGCCGGTGCGCCGCAGGATCTCCGTCACCGTGAGCACGAGATCTGTCGCCGTGGCGCCCTCTCGGAGCGCGCCGGTCAGTCGGAAGCCGACCACCTGCGGCACGAGCATCGAGAGCGCCTCGCCGAGCATCGCCGCCTCGGCCTCGATCCCGCCGACGCCCCAGCCGAGCACGCCGAGGCCGTTGACCATCGTCGTGTGCGAATCGGTGCCGATGACCGTGTCCGGGAAGGCGACGCCGTCGCGCACCTCGACGACACGCGCGAGGTACTCGAGGTTGACCTGGTGGACGATGCCGGTGTTCGGCGGCACGACGCGAAAGTTGTCGAAGGCGCTCTGCCCCCAGCGGAGGAAGGCGTAGCGCTCGACGTTCCGCTCGAACTCGAGCTCGACGTTGCGCTCGATCGCGAACCGGGACGCGAACTCGTCGACCTGAACCGAGTGGTCGATGACGAGCTCGACCGGGATGAGCGGGTTGATCGCGCTCGGCGAGCCGCCCTGGTCGCGCATCGCGTTGCGCATCGCGGCGAGGTCGACCACGGCCGGGACGCCGGTGAAGTCCTGCAGCAGCACCCGCGCGGGATGGAAGGAAATCTCGTGCGACGGCTCCGCGTCGGCGACCCAGCCCGAGACGGCTTCCGCCCCTTCCTCGGAGCCCGCACGCAGCACGTTCTCGAGCAGGATCCGGAGTGTGTACGGGAGCCGGGTAGCGGCGGCGTCGAGCTTGTGAAACCCGTAGCTCTCGTTGCCGACGCGTAGCGCTTCCATGCATCGATTCAAGCAGAGGCGCGCTTCCGCTCGCCCTGCTTGCCCGCGTGAGCCGGTTCAGCGTGACGAGCAAGAAGTTGAATTAGGTCACAGCCGGGGCATGAGCTCGCGCGCCGCGAACTCGGCGAACTCCTACTGGTTGTCCCCGATCTGGTGGATGTAGACGTGCGTGAAGCCGGCCTCTTCGTACTTGCGAATCAGCTCGAGGTACGGCTCCGGATCCGGGCCGGCAGGCGTCGACTCGGCGACGTCGGCGACGGTGACGTTCGCGGCCGACTCCTCGAAGTTGCGCGGAGCCGGCAGCTCCTGGCCGCCCGAGCCCGCGAGCGCGAGGTTCGGCCACAGCCTGTGCGCGCTCGTGGCCCGCCTCCTCGTCTTCGTCGTAGGCGATGTGGATCATCCCGAGCTTCGGCTTCCGCTCCCGCCCGCTGCCTCGAACTCCTCGACGACCTCGCTGGGGTTTCGACGCCGCGAGATAGATCTCGGCCTGCTGCTCGGGCACGGTGTAGAGGCGCGCACCCTGCACCGTGTAGTGGTCGCCACGGTGCGTGATCTCCTCCCCCGTCCACAACTGGCGGATCACGTTCACGGCCTCCTCGAGCATCTCGAGCCGCTCCCACGGCAGGGGCCAGCGCGCGCCCCGTTACGTGTTCGTTGAGGTTTTCGCCGGTGCCGACCCCGAGGAAGAAGCGGCCGGGCATCATGCACGCAACGGTCGCCGCGACCTGCGCCACGATCGCCGGGTGGGGTGGATCCGAATCAGCGGGCAGGTGACCCCGGTTCCGACGCGGATCTTCTCTGTCGCCTGCGCGATCCCGCCGAGCGTCGACCATACGAACGGGTTCTGCCCCTGGTCGCTCACCCACGGATGGAAGTGATCCGAGACGAGGGCGAACGTGAAGCCCGCCTCTTCGGCGATCCGAGCCTGCCGGACCAGCTCGGTCGGCGGATGGTCTTCGGACGAAAGGGCGAAGCCGAGCTCCATCATCCCGAAGTACCTGTTTGCCGCGACGGCAAACGAGGCATCGACCATTGATGGACTTCGCCGCGGTGGCCGAACTGCAGGTGCTGCTCGAGGGTGTTCCCCTCCCGAACGAGCGCTCCAGCCTCCTCAGGTACGCAACCCACGAAGGCGCGTCCTGGCAGCAGTTGGCGCTCCTTCGACAGTTGCCCGAGCGAAAGTTCGACAACCTCGACGAGCTTGCCGAGGAGCTCATCGGCGTTCAGCCGCCGCGCGAGGACGAGGTGCCGCACCGGCCCCGCGAGGAGAGCGGGGCTCCGCCCGGCGGCGATTCGTATACGCGGGCCCATCCCGCAAGCGGCCGCGTGCGCGACCTCGACGCCGTCAGCGGCGACTGAGCGCGCTGCGCAGCTCGACCACGAACGCCCCTGCGAACGCGACGCCGGCGAGGACGAAGCCTGCGACACCGGCCGTCGTCGCCCAGCCCTGCGTATGCGTCAGCCCGGAGACGCCGGTGAGGGCGAAACGGCACGCGGCAGTGAACAGGACGATGGCCGCGACGAACTTCGCATCGACGAGCTCGGTGACGACCGACACGACGAGCGCTGCAGCCGACGCGAACAGGAACAGGCTCTCCGCCTTCGACGGTCCCGGAGCGCCCACCGACCCGGTGATCGTGGCGACGGCGAGCGCGAGCCATGTCGCGCCGAGCACGGACGACGCGGTGGCAGCCGCGAGCTCGCCCCGGATCAGTCCCCAGACGGCGGGGACGAGCTGCAGCGGCACCGGGATCGCAAGCAGGAGCCAGCCGAGCGTGTGGAAGTCCGCCTGCGGGAGGATCTGGGTCTCGAAGCCCGCGTAGAGCGTCGTCGCGATCGTCAGCCCGAGGAACGTGATCGGGATCGGCGTCGCGCCGGGGCGGTCCCTCACGCGTCGGGCTTGGTCGTCGCCTTGGTCCCGCGCCGGTCGGCTCGTTCGCGTTGCGGCTCGACGACGTACTTCGGATCGCGCGCCGACTGGAGGCCGGCCTTGAACACCGCCCACCGCAGGCACATCTCGCCGGCGCACACCATCGCGCCGCCGAGGACGAGTGCCGCGCGGCTCCTCTTCCCGCGCCGTGCCAGGAGGGCGGCGCCGCCGGTTGCGAGGCCCTTCGCGGCCCAGGAGAGCTTTCCGGCCGCTCCTTGCCGGTAGACCTCGCCGATCTTCCCGAGGCGCACCTCCATCAGCTGCATGAGCGCTCCCTCCGCGAGGACGCCGGCAACGGCGAGCCGTCGCGCCGGCCCGGCGTCCTCCGGCCGGAGGAACACGGACGCAGCGGCACCTGCGCTCGCCATCGCGCTCGCGCCGAAGATCCACGGCAGCTCGCGCCTGCCTTCGTGCCACACCGGAACGGCGGTGTCCGCGATCAGAACGCCGGTGTACGTCGCCAGCAGCGGGCCGGCGAGCGAGGAGACGGCCCCGGCGAGAAGCTTGACCGGCTTCAGCCGGCCGAGCAGCTCGAGCACCGCGGCCGTGTTCGAGGCGCCGCCGCTCACGAGCAGCACCCACGAGCCGACGTTCATCGGGGACGTGATCTTGACGACGCGGAGCATGTGGTGGAACCGCTCCGGCCGCCCGAGGTCGGAGATCAGCAGAGCGGGCGAGACGAGATCGGCGACTGCGCCGATGTAGAGCGCTCTCTTCGAGAGCGGCTCGTTTCCCGTGAGCTTCGCCGCGGTGGAGAGGACGGCCGAGGCGCCGGCCAGGCCGCCGGTGAAGAAGTACGCCGGGATCTCCCACGTCCAGACGGGCTCCTTGATCACCGGCCGCCCGTAGTACGAGCGCATCTCGGTGCCCGCCTCGGTGATCGAGCCGTCCCACGAGGTCGTGCCGGGCGGCTTCCCGTTCACGTCGGAGAGCGGATGGAGCTCCTCTCTCATCGCCGGCTCCCGAACAGCGTCAGCGCGGCCACGCCCGCGAGCATCGCGCCCGCTGCGGCGAGCATGTTCGACCACATCTCGGGCAGGTCGCGCGTCGTCACGACGGGGTCGGGCGGCAGCCCGTAGACCTCGGGGTCGTCCAGGAGCAGGAAGAACGCGCCGAAGCCGCCCACGCCGTCCTCGGGGTCGCGCCCGTAGAGCTGCGCACCGTTCCAGCCTTCGGCGGACAGCTTGGCGAGGCGCGCGTCGGCGCGCTCGCGCAGCTCCTCGAGCGGGCCGAACTGGATCGACTTCGTCGGGCAGGCCTTCGCGCAGGCGGGCTCGTGCCCACCCTTCAGGCGGTCGTAGCAGAGGGTGCACTTCCAGACACGACCGTCCTCCTTGCGGCCGAGGATGGCCGGCGGCGGATCGGTGGTGGCCGGAAGGTGCCGCTTGTCGAGGACGCCGAAGGGACACGCCGGGACGCAGTAGCCGCAGCCGTTGCAGATGTCCTGCTGCACGACGACCGTGCCGAACTCGGTGCGGAAGAGAGAGCCGGTGGGGCAGACATCGAGGCACGCCGCGTGCGTGCAGTGCTTGCAGACGTCGGACTCCATGAGCCAGCGCAGCGCGGTGCTGCCGTCCCCGCCGGGCGCCGCCGAAGGCGCGGTCCGATCGCCGGGCGCCGGCGGCGCTTCCAGCAGCGCCTGTAATGGTTTGCGTTGCTCGACGAAGGCGACGTGGCGCCAGGTGTTCGCGCCGAGCTGCGACGTGTGGTCGTACGACTCGCCCGTCCAGACGCGGCCGTCCTCCGGGATGAGGTTCCACTCCTTGCACGCGACCTCGCACGCCTTGCACCCGATGCAGACCGAGGTGTCGGTGAAGAAGCCGACGCGCTCCTTCTGTGCGTCGCCATACGACTCCCAGCCGTCCGGCCGCTTCGTCTCGACGACGCTCACTGTGCCG
The DNA here is from genome assembly GCA_025929425.1 of Thermoleophilia bacterium. GTDB lineage: Bacteria > Actinomycetota > Thermoleophilia > Gaiellales > Gaiellaceae > Palsa-739. The sequence continues at coordinate 13,345 of JAICME010000005.1, forward strand.
GCTTCCTCGCTTCCTCCGGCTCGACGTGCGGGTCCTCCTCGCGACGCCCGCCTGGTGCCGAGGGCGTCCGGGAAGTTCGGCCGGACATCGGCGGCTCCGCCACCGATGCTTCCAGCCTCGAGCGCGCCTGTTCGCGGAGCTCGGCGACGAAGCGCGGCAGGTCGGCGCCTCGCGGCCTGCGCCCGGGCCGGATCCCGCAGGTGAAGGCCTTGGTCTCCTGGATGTGGACGTTCGGGTCGAGCGCCATGTGTGCGAGGTCGTTGGCGGAGTCGCCGGTGATCAGGCCGCGCTTGCCCCAGTGGTAGGGCAGACCGATCTGGTGTACCTCGCGTCCGTCCATCCGCACGGGCCGCATGCGGTCGGTGACCATGACCCGCGCCTCGATCGCCGAACGCGAGGTGTAGATCGTCGCCCAGCCGCCGTGCTCGAGTCCCACGTCGCGCGCGAGATCCGGGTGCACCTCGCAGAACATCTGCGGCTGCAGCTCGGCGAGATAGGGGACGGAGCGCGTCATGCCGCCGGCGGTGTGATGCTCGGTCAGCCGGTACGTCGTCACGACGTACGGGTACACGTCCGCGCCCGGCTCGTCCGCGACAGGGTTGTACGGATCCTCGGCGAGATCCTTGTTCTGCTGGCGTCGCGGGTTGGCGCGCTGCGAGTAGAGCCGGTTGCCGAACGGCGACTCGTGCGGCTCGTAGTGCGTCGGCAGCGGCCCGTCCTCGAGACCCTGGGGCACGTAGAGCCATGAGCGGCCGTCGGCCTGCATGACGAACGGGTGGTCGCCGGCGATCGCGTCCTCGGCCTTCGCGTCCTTGGGCGGTACATAGCTCGGCGGCTTGTCCTCCTCGAAGTCCGGCGAGTCGAGGCCGGTCCACTTGCCCTCGCCCGCGTCCCACCAGACGTACCGCTTCCGCTCCGACCACGGCTTTCCGTCGGGGTCGGCCGACGCGCGGTTGTAGAGGAGATGCCGGTTGTCCGGCCACGCCCACGCCCATTCGTCGGCGACGTACGTGTCCTGCTCCCAGTGCGGCTTCTTGCGCGCAGTCTGGTTGATCCCCTCCTTGAAGCAGCCGGAGTAGATCCAGCAGCCGCACAGCGTCGAGCCGTCGTCCTTCAGCTCGGGATAGCCGGAGAGGAACTTGCCGCTTTCGATCTCCTGGCCGCTGATCTCCTGCAGCACCGCCTCGGCGTCGGGCTCCTGGATCCCCGAGTGGGTCGGGTACTCCCACCGCAGCGCCTTGATCAGCTTGTCCCGCTCGTCCTCGGAGTCGGCGAGCTTCTGCTTGATCAATCGGCCCAGATGGAAGTAGAACCAGAGCTCCGAGCGGCAGTCCTCCTTCGGCTCGACCGCCTGCCAGTGCCACTGCAGCAGCCGCTGCGTGTTCGTGAAGGAGCCGTCCTTCTCGGTGTGCGTCGCGGCGGGGAGGAAGAAGATCTCCGTCGGAATCGCCTCCGGCTCGAGCTCGCCCGACTCGACCTCGGGACTGTCGTACCAGAAGGAGGCCGACTCGATCTCGACGACGTCGCGGACGACGAGCCACTCGAGACGGGAGAGCCCCAGCCGGTGCGCCTTGCCGTTCGCGTGCCCGACCGCGGGGTTCTCGCCCGCGATGATGTAGCCCTTCACCTTCCCCTGAAGCATCTGCTCGACGGTCCAGTACGCCGAGTTGTCGTCGTCGATCCGGGGCAGCGACTTGAAGAGGAAGTCGTTGTCGGCGTTTGCGTTCTCGCCGAAGTACGCCTTCATCAAGCTGACGAAGTAGGCCCGGAAATGCCCCCACCAGCCGGTCGGCGACGTGTTCGCCTCGATGTACCTGTCGAGGTCGCCGTACGACTCGGTGTGCGGCATCGGCAGGTAGCCGGGGAGGATGTTGTAGAGCGTCGGGATGTCCGTCGAGCCCTGGATCGACGCATGCCCGCGCAGCGCCATGATCCCGCCGCCGGGACGGCCGATGTTCCCGAGCAGCTGCTGGATGATCGCCGCCGAGCGGATCGTCTGGACGCCGACCGTGTGCTGGGTCCAGCCGACGGCGTAGACGAACGCACTCGTTCGGTCGCGGCCGGAGTTGGCGACCAGCGTCTCGCACACCTGGACGAAGTCCTCGACCGAGCAGCCGCACGTCTCGGCGACGAACTCCGGCGTGTAGCGCGCGTAGTGCCTCTTCAGCAGCTGGAGGACGCAGCGCGGGTGCTGCATCGCGCGATCCTCCGCCGGCGGCTCGCCGTGGAGAAGCCCGCCGCCGTGGCCGCCGTGGCCCGACGCCTCGCCCTTGGTGGGCTTGAAGCCCTGCTCGCGCTGGCCGGCGGAGCCGTGGATCTCCATGCCGTCGTACATCCAGCTCTCGACGCTGTACTCGCCCTCCTCCGGGTCCCAGCCCGAGAAGAGCCCGTCGAGATCCTCGGTGTCGGCGAACTCGTCGTTGATGATCACCGGCGCGTTCGTGTAGTGCTCGACGTACTCCCGGAAGTAGAGGTCGTTCTGGAGGATGTAGTTCGCGATGCCGCCGAGGAAGGCGATGTCGCTACCGGCGCGGAGCGGGACGTGCTTCGTCGCCATCGCGCTCGTGCGCGTGAAGCGCGGGTCGACATGGATGACCTGCGCACCGCGCTCCCTTGCCTCCATCACCCACTGGAATCCCACCGGGTGGTTCTCGGCCATGTTCGAGCCCATGATCACGATGCAGTCCGCGTTCTGCAGGTCCTGCTGGAAGGTCGTGGCCCCGCCTCGTCCGAACGAGGTGCCCAGACTGGGCACCGTGGAGCTGTGTCATATACGGGCCTGGTTCTCGACCTGGACGACGCCGAGGGCGGTCATCAGCTTCTTGATGAGGTAGTTCTCCTCGTTGTCCAGCGTCGCGCCGCCGAGGTTGCCGATCGCCATCGTCCGGTTGGCAGGGTTCCCGTCCTCGGTCTTCCACTCCCATGAGTCGGCGCGCGTCCGGATGATCCGGTCGGCGATCATCTCCATCGCGTCCCCGAGTGAGAGCTCTTCCCAGCTGGTGCCGTACGGCCGCCGGTACTTGACCTTGTATTCGCGCAACGGACTGTCCGCGTAGCTCTTCGAGGCCTGGCCCTTCGGGCAGAGCCGGCCGCGGGAGATCGGGCTCGCCGGGTCGCCTTCGATGTGCGTGATCGCACCGTCGGAGACATAGACGAGCTGTCCGCAGCCCACAGCGCAGAAGGGACAGACCGACTGGACGACGTGCTCGGCCTCGTCGATGCGCGGCACGAGCGTCCGGGAACGGGGGGACTGAACCGCTCTGCCGAGGCCGAGCGGGTCTCCCTCACGGAGCTGGCGCACCGCCGGCCACGACTCCAACAACTTCGACAGCGACATCGGTTTGGTCCTTCCGTGACGGAGCAGGTGTAAACCGGGATCCGGTGGAATCGAGCGTGTTTGTCCCGTCGGATCCCGGGAAACACCGTAATACGAAGTAGTTGGACAAGAGATGAAAGGGGTCGGTGCCTTATGAGCACGATCGATGAGCGCCGAGAGCGCGCTTCGACAGGCGTCGCGCTCCACGACGAAGAGGCGTGGCGTGACGGATTTGCCCGCCCGCGTGTGTTCCTCCAGCCGATCGCGGCTCCGTCCGCGCTCGGGCTCGCGGGCTTCTCGGTGGCGACGCTGATGGTCGCCCTGATCCAGGCCGGCTGGCTCGGCCACTGGTCGGACATGGGAGTGGTCGGCTTGTTCGCGATGACCTTCGGCGGCATCGCGCAGTTCGCCGCCGGCATGTGGTGCTATCGGGCCCGCGATGTCGTCGCGACGCTCGCGCACGGGATGTGGGGCTCGTTCTGGCTCGCCTTCGGGCTGGTGCAGATCTTCATCCTCGTCGGCAAGATCCCGGCGCCGGTGCCCGGTGAGGCGAACTACGCCCTCGGGCTCTGGTTCTTCGGCCTTGCCTACATGACGGGCATCGCCGCGTTCGCGTCGATGGCCGAGAGCATCGGCATCGCGGCTGTCCTCTCGACGCTCGCCGTGGGCTCGGGCCTCTCCGCAGCCGGCTGGTTCATCTCCGGGATCGGCAGCGGCTGGCTCGGTGCCGGCGGCGTCCTGTTCGTCATCTCGGCGGGCCTCGCCGGATACATGGTGCTGTCGATGTGCCTCACGGCGGTGACGAAGCGGACGATCCTGCCGACCGGGCACTTCAACAGGGACCGCAACATTCCGGGCCGGCAGCCTCTCGAGACCGTGGAGCTTCCTTGGGCGGAACCGGGGATCAAGCAAGGCCAGTAGCACAGCAGCACCTCACCTCGCCCGAGGAAAGAGGGCCCGCCGGGAGGCGGGCCCTCGGTCTGCTCGGGACGATTCGCGCTGTGGCCGAGCGGGGATACGCGCTTGCGTGAAGCACGTACTTGCCTGGACTGCGTGGTGGATCCCGCTCTTCTGGCTCTGGTTCGTGCTCGTCGGCGAGTGGAATCGACAGGAGATCGTCGCGGCGGCGATCGCGGCGACGATCGCTGCGACCATCGCCGAGCTCGCCCGGATCCGTACCGGCTTTCACGCCCGGGTGCCGCTGCGCGGGCTCGCCGACGTGCCCCAGGCGCTCGGCATGGTCGTCGTGGACTTCGGCCTCGTCAGCTGGGCGCTCGTCGCGAGCGTCGCCCGCCGCCGGGTGGTGCGTGGCCGGCTCGTCTCCCGGAAGGTCGAGGGCGGAGCGGTCGGCGTCCGCGGAGTCGGCCCGCGCGCCTGGACGGTGCTCGTCGCGAGCTACAGCCCCAACGCGTACCCGATCGACGTGGATCCGGAGACGGGCAGCGCGCTCATCCACCATCTCGTTCCGCATCGGCCGTCGGAGAGACCGTTGTGAACGCCTTCCTCGTCGCCGCCACCATCCTGATCGCTGCGCTCGCGCCGCTGCTCGTCGTCACGGCCCTGCGGGCACCGATCGACGGGCTCGTGGCGCTCGAGGCCGCGGGGGCGATCCTCACGCTGGTTCTGCTCTGTCTCTCCGTCGGGCTCGGCCAGCCGACGTTCTTCACCGTGCCGATCATCGCCGCCGTCACGTCCCTGATCGGCTGTCTGGTGTTCGCCCGCTTCCTCGGCCGCTGGACCTGATGCAGGCAGCAGACCTCGCTGTCGACATCCTCCTCGGACTCGGCGTCGCGGCCGAGTTGCTCTGCGTTGCCGGAGTTCTCGCGATGCGGACGACGCTCGACCGTCTTCACTACGCGGCCGCCACCACGACGGTTCCGGCCTTCCTCATCCTCGCGGCCGTGCTCATCCGAGAGCACCTGACGTCGGGAGGAATCGAAGCGATAGCGGCCGTCGGACTCCTCTTCCTGCTCAACCCGGCGGTGGTCATCACCACGGCCCGCGCGGCCCAACGGGCCGAAGACCCCAGCTTCGACGCATGACCCTCATCGCGACGCTCGCACCCCTGCAGGGGGTCGTCTTCGCGCTCGTCGCGTTGGGAGCTCCGGTCGTCGTGCTCACCCGCGATCCGCTGCGCCAGGCGCTCGCGAACGGCATCTACGGCGTCTCGCTCGTCTGTCTCTTCGTCGTCCTCGAGGCGCCGGATCCGGCGCTGTCGATGCTCGTCGTCTCGGGGATCGCCTATCCGCTCGTGATTCTCGCGGCCGTTGCACGAGTGCGCGGCGAGCGCCGCCGAACGAAGGAGACGAGAGATGACTAGACGCCTGCGTCTGGCACTTCTCGTCCCGTCGTTGCTCGGCCTCGGCGCGCTCTTTGCGTGGTCGATCACGGGACTCCCCCGGTTCGGGGACTACCGCGGCCCGTACGGCTACGTGCTCAACCAGATCGTCGTCCCGCTCCGTCACTCGACCAACGTCGTGATGGGCACGACGTTCGACGTTCGTGGAGTCGACACGATGGGGGAGGAATTCATCCTCTACGCAGCGGTCCTCGGGGTGACGCTCCTGCTGCGGGACGAGGCGGGCGGCGGAAGAGTGGAGCGCAGGACGAGGCGCCTGCGCAGCGACGCAGTCCGGCTCGTCGGCGTCGTCCTGATCGGCGGCGGTCTCCTCGTCGGTCTCTGGCTCGTCGCCTTCGGCTACATCACGCCGGGCGGGGGCTTTCCAGGAGGTGTAGTTCTCGCCGGCGCGATTCTCGTGCTCTACCTCATCGGCAGCCACCGCGACTACCGGCCGTTCCGCAACGAGCACGTGCTCGACCCGCTCGAGGGGATCGGTGCGGGTGGCTACGTCGTGACCGGACTCGCTGCCCTCGTGTCCGGGATGCCGTTCCTGACCAACCTCTTCGGCTACGGCCAGACGGGGACGCTCGCCTCGGCGGGCAGCATCGGGATCCTCAACGGAGCGGCGGGAATCGCGGTGACCGTTGCGCTGCTGCTCCTCTTCGCCGAGTTCCTCCAGACCTACGTCGTTCCGCTCGAGCCGGAGGACGCTGCTTCGTGAGCTACCTCCCGTACGCCGTCGCGGCCTGGCTCTGCCTGGTCGGCCTCTTCGGAGTCGCGACCAGCCGGAATCTCATCCACCTGGCGATCTGCCTCACGGTGACCCAGTCGTCGAGCTATGTCCTGCTGCTCGCGGTCGGGTACGTCAAGCACGGCAGGGCGCCGATCTTCAAGGGGATCAAGCTCGGCACGCCGGCTGTCGACCCGGTCGTGCAGGCCTTGACCCTGACGGACGTCGTCGTCAGCGTCGTCGTCGTCGCGCTCATCCTCGCGCTGGCACTCGACGCGCACCGGCTCTCCGGCACGGTCGACCCCGACGAGATCGCCGACATCTCGGGATGACCTGGATCCCTCCGCTGCTCGTAGCGATTCCGCTGCTCGGAGCGGTTTTCGCCGCAGGGCTCGACCACATCACGCCGACGGTGGTGCAGGACGCGCTCGTCGTTGCCGCCTCTGCGGCGACCACCGCGTTTGCCTTCCTGCTCCTCTGGCATGCCGAGAACCACGAGGTGGTGCACTGGTTCGGCGGCTGGCAGACGCGCCACGGCGTCGCGCTCGGGATCGACTTCGCCGTCGGCCCACTCGCAGCCGGGATGTGCGCAGTGATCGGCATCGTCGTGACGCTCGCGCTTCTCTATTCGCTGACGTTCCTCCGTGAAGCAGCTCGCCTCTTCGACGCGCTGATGCTCGTCGCGCTGGCCGCGATGTGCGGCTTCGCGATGTCGGGCGATCTGTTCAACCTCTTCGTCTGGCTCGAGCTGATGGGAGTCGCCGCCTACGCACTCACGGGCTTCACGGTGGAGCGGCTCGGGCCGGTGCAAGGCGCGGTGAACTACGCGATCACGAACGGCGTCGGCGGCTACCTCTTCGCCATCGGGATCGCGCTCCTCTATGCGCGCACCGGCGCTCTCAACCTCGCGCAGATCGGGAACACGCTCTCGCACGGCCCCGCCGGAGGCCTCGTGATCTTCGCGATGACTCTCCTCTTCTGCGGCCTGCTGATCAAGGGCGCGGTCGTGCCGTTCCATCTCTGGGCGGCCGACGCGTACGCCGTGGCGCCCTCGCCCGTCTGCGCCGTCCTGGGCGGGGTGATGACGGACATCGGCCTGATCGGCGTGGCCCGCCTGTACTGGACGGTCTTCGACGCGCCGTTCGGGCACGGACACGCCGTCGGTGACGTCCTGCTCTGGCTCGGGCTCGTGACGGCGGTGCTCGCCGGCGTGATGGCCTTTCTGCAGCGGCACCTGAAGCGGATGCTCGCGTACTCGGTGCTCTGCCACATCGGGATCATGCTCGCGGGGATCGGCCTCCTCGACTCGGCGGGGCTGGCCGGCGCCGAGCTGATGTTCCTCGCCCACGCCCTCCTGACCGCGGGCCTCTTCTTCGTCGCGGGGATCCTCCACGTCGACCACACACGGATCGACGAGCTGCATCTGCACGGGTTGGGACGCGGCTGCTGGGTACCGGCTGCGGCCTGGCTCGCCGGGACGATCGGGCTCATCGGAACGCCGTACATCGGCATCTACCTCGGTCACGGCCTGATCGACGAGGGCGCCAACCACGTGGGGAGGCCGTGGGTGATCGGCCTGTTGTGGCTCGGCTCCGCGCTCGCAGGGGCGGCGCTGCTCCGGGCGGGCGCGCGCATCTTCCTCGGCTGGGGGGACGCCGACGATCCTCTCCTCGGCGAGCCGCTGGAGGAAGACCCGCGAGAGCGGCGGGTCATCCGGCCGCTGCTGGTGGGCGTTGCCGTGACCGCCGTCGTGCTCGGCGTCGCCGTCAGTCTCGTGCCGGGGCTCGGCCAGAGAGCGGAGTACGCGGCCGACCGTTTTCGCGATCGTTCCGGCTACGCGGCCCGCGTTCTCCGCGATCGCCCGATGGCTCCGCCGCAAAGCCTCCCGGTCACGATCCGGCACACCTCGTTCGAGTCGCTCCTCTACGGTGGCGGCGCGACGATCTTCGCCATCGGGCTCGCCGGCATCGGTCTCTATCGGCGGCGCCTACCTCACAGCGTCGCCGTCGCAGCCGGGCGGACGCTTGCGCCCCCGATCAGCGTCCTGCGCGGGCTGCACAGCGGCGTCGTCGGTGACTACGTGACCTGGGTGGCCGTGGGAACCGCCGTCACCGGCGGCGTCTGGGCTCTTCTCCTCCATGGGTAGCGACGAGTCGGAAGGTGTCGCTACCTTTGCGCGGTGGAGCGTGGGGAGATCCACACGGGCAGAGGCGGGCTCGTCGAGCACGCGATTCCCGAGGAGGCCGAGGAGCTCTGGGCGGAGGACGGCGCCGAGCACGTCGGCTGGTTCTGCGTCCGTACCGATCCGTTCCCGTGTCCGGCGCCGGACTGCTCCTTCGTGGCGGTGTTCATGACCGCGGCGCATCTCGTGCTCGTCTGGGAGGAACAGGACGATCCGAATCTTCTCCGCCATGCGCAGCGCGCCAAAGAGGTCGGCCGCAACCCGCGGATCATCTCCTACGAGACCGACTTCGGCCCGAGCGCCTCGTACTACGCGTGGGAGGCCGCCGGCCGGCCCGTTCACGGCGTCCGCGGCAAGTAGCCCCATGGACCTGAGCCGGTTCGGCTCGGCACCGCCGTGGTCGCTCGGGGTGGAGGAGGAGCTGATGCTCGTCGACGCCCAGACGCTCGAGCCGGCCCGCTACGGGTTTTCGCGCGCGTTCGGCGAGGCGACGGAGCGGATCAAGCCCGAGCTGTTCGAGTCCTTCGTCGAGATCACGACATCCGTGCTCGAGACGGCGGAGGAGATCGAGGCGGAGCTCGGGGCGTTGCGGCGGGAGGTGGCGGAGCGGGCGGCCGAGCACGGGCTCGCGGTTCTCGCAACGGGGTCGCATCCGACGGCGCGCGGAGGCGTCCCGATCGTCCCGGTCGAGCGCTACGAGCGGATGAGGGAGCAGCTCGGGCCTCAGCTCGACCGGCAGCTCGTCTGCGGGCTGCACGTCCATGTCGCCGTGCCCGATCCGGACACATGCCTCCGCGCCTTTGAGGGTGTCGTGCCGCGGCTTCCGGAGCTGCTCGCAGCCTCGGCGAACTCGCCCTACTGGGACGGCGCGGCCAGTGGTTGGCGCTCGATCCGCTCCCAGATCCTGCTCGAGATGCCGACCGGCGGAACCCCGCCGGTGCTGCGAAGCTGGGACGACTGGCAGGCGGCGAGTCGCTCCGACAGCACGCGCCGCCACTGGGACGTCTGGCCGCGACCCGAGTACGGGACGCTCGAGGTGCGCATCATGGATCAGCCGACGTCGCTGCGGCGAACAGCCGAGCTCGCGGCCGACGTGCAGCGGCTCGTGCGCGAGGCTGCGGACTTCGGCGGCGAGCCGTTCGATCGTGCCGAGTACGACGCGACCCGCGATCGCGCCGGGCGTGAGGGCGGTGGGCCCGAGGCCGAGCGCCAGCTCGAGCTGGGCCCCGAGGCTGCTGTGCGGGAGATTGCCGCGCTGACGTTAGGCTGACCGCGTGGCGACCCAGACGGACACGATCCAGGTCGGCGGCGTGCGGTGCGAACGATGCGTGATGCGGCTCGCACACGCGCTCGAGGGGCACGAGGGTCTCGAGAGCGCGAACGCGAATCTCATGGGGCAGGTCTCGCTCGCCTGGGACGACGAGCAGACGACCCGCGACGCGATCGTCGAGCGGCTGAAGAAGTCCGGCTTCCCCGAGCTCGCGGCCGTCTAACGCTCTTCGTCCCGCTCGCGGTTCGTGGGGACGCCGTGCAGCTGCTCGACGTCGGCCGGCTGGTCGCGAGGGCCCTCGCCGCGCTCGGTCGACTCTCCGTCCTCGAGTGAGGTGGGCTCGCTTTCGGGGCGCTTTTCGGTCTCTGGCTTCTCTTCCATGCGCCCCGCGTACCCGTCCGCGCGGAATAGCAACGTCCGACGTGCCGTTTCGGGAGGGCATGGCTGCCGCTGGTACGGTTGATCACGTGGAGGCGGAGCCGGAGGACGCGCAGCGGCTCGCGACCGAGGCGCGCGACCGTGTTCGGTTCGAGGAGGAGGCGCTCGCGCTCTCCGAGCAGGTCTACCGCGTCGCTCGGCATCTCGTCGGCTCCCGCGAAGAGGCCGACGATCTCGTGCAGGAGGCGTACGCGCGGGCGTTCCGCAGCTGGCGCTCGTACCAGCCCGGCACGAACATGCGCGCCTGGCTCCTGCGGATCCTCACGAACATCAACATCGACCGCGGTCGGCGGCAACAGCGGACGCCGCAGATGCAGCCGCTGGAAGCGAACGACTACTACCTCTACGACCGGCTCGCGGCGGAGGACGGAGACGGAGTCTCCGACGAGCAGCGCGTCGTGGAGCGACTCTCGCAGGACGACATCGTGACGGCGCTCTCCGCGGTGCCGCACGACTTTCGCGACGTGCTCGTGCTCGTCGACCTCGGCGACTTCAGCTACGCGGACGCGGCGCAGATCCTCGACATTCCGGTGGGCACGGTGATGTCGCGGCTGCACAGAGGGCGCCGCATCCTGAAGCGGGAGCTGGCCGAGGCGGCCCTGGAGGAGGCCCCATGATGGATCCGTGCGCGCACTGCGAGGAGATGATGCAGCCGTATCTCGATCACGTCCTCACCGACGAGGAGATGGTCGAGGCGGAGGCGCATCTCGCCGAGTGCGAAAAGTGCCGCAGGCGCTACCGCTTCGAGGAGAGCCTGCGGGTGTACGTGCGCAAGGCGGCGGACGAGCAGATGTCCGACGAACTCCGGGTCAAGCTCGCCTCGCTCAGGATTCCGCTCGAGTAGCGACGTCGACGTCGCCGGGCGCTCCCAGGTCGTCGCAGACGACGAGCCTCGCGGGCAGCGATTTCGCGCCTTCGTCCGGGACGTCGTCCCAGACGCTGCGAGCCAGGAGGACGGGGTGGAGGCGCACGCCGTCGTAACTCGCGGCGACCGCGTCGCCGCCGTGTGCGCGCCAGTCGTCGATTATGCGACCGACTGCCCGCGGATCGAGGTCGGGACCGTCTGCGAGGACGACGAGCGCGGCCTCCGCGTCGGGCGGTAACGCGGCGAGCCCGCAGCGGAGCGAGGCGCCCGGTCCGAGCTCCCAGTCGGGGCAGTGGACGCTCTCCACCGGCAGCGGGTGCGCGCCGCTGACGACGACGATCCCGTCGACGGCACTCTCCTGGAGCGCGGCTAGCACCGTGGGAAGCAGCTTGACCTGCTTGGGCGGATCCGTCCCGTAACGCGACGACGCGCCAGCCGCGAGGACGATGGCTACGACAGACACGGCCGGTGCCAGGCACCGGACATGTCCACCGGCCCCCGGCTTCTCGAAGGAATCGCCTGCCGGAGGGACTCAAAGCCCGTTGTGGACAGGTCCGGCGCAGACACGACCGGTGCCTGGCACCGGTCGTGTCCGATGGGGACACGGCTAGTCGACGGCGGCCAACGCGCGGCGGACCAGCGCTTGCGCAAGCGGCACCTTCCACTCCGTCCGTGGCAGCGGGGTCACCTTGTCGAGATCCTCGGCGCTCTCGATCCGCCACGGGATCGGCGCGACTCCTGCCAGTGCGATCCGCGTTTCGCTGCCGACGCGAGCCGCGGCGACGCCCACCTGCGGGAACGACCAGCGCCTGCGGTCCATCGCCTTCAGGTAGACGCTCGCCTGCACGGAGGGCAGCTCGACCTCGAGGATCAGCTCTCCGTCTTCGAGCGTCGTCGTACGCCGGTCGTCCTCGTCCGGGAGCCGATAGAGCTCCTCGATCGCGAGCTCGCGCCGGTTCGTCCGCAGCCGTGCGCCGAGAGCGACGAGCGCAGCGGCAACGTCGGACGGATGAGCCGAGGCGCAGAAGCCGTTCGCGAAGATCGCGTGTTCGCGGTGCTCGCCGTCACGCGCATGGCAGCGATCGCCGCCGTGGAGGCGGCACGGGTAACCGAGGCGCCAGTACCAGCACCGCGTCGCCTGAAGCAGATTGCCGCCGAGCGAGCCCATGTTCCGGAGCTGAGGCGACGCGGCGAGCCGGCATGCCTCGCGCAGCGCAGAGGGGATCGAGGGATCGACCTCGAGCTCCGCGAGCGTCGTCCCGGCTCCGATCACCCCGTCGCGAGTCCCACGTGGCACGAGGCCGCGAACGTCGACGAGCGTCTCCGCCGCGAGCAATCCCTCGCGGAGCAGCGGCACTACCTCCGTCCCGCCGTGGACGGGGACTCCGCCGTCGAGCTCCTCGACGCTAGACGGCCGCAGGAGCTCCACGCCGTTCCTTCTCCTTCGCCGCCTCGAGCGCCCGGAGCATCTCCTCGCGCGAGATCGGCAGCTCGTGCACCTCGGCGCCGGTGGCGTCGCGGATCGCATTTGCGATCGCGGCAGCGATCGGCACGATCGGCGGCTCGCCAAGTCCCTTCGAGCCGAGATTCGTCAGGTGCTCGTCCGGCTTGTCGACGAACTCGCACACGATCTCGGGCACGTCCGCGATGGTCGGCATCCGGTACGCGTCGAGCGACGTCGTGAGGACCCGGCCGGTCTCGGGATCGAGGAGCCGCTCCTCGGAGAGCGTGTGGCCGATCCCCTGGATCACTCCGCCCTCGACCTGGCTCGAGGCGCCGAGCGGGTTGATGATGCGCCCGACATCGTGGATCGCCGCGACGCGCTCGACGCGCACCTCGCCGGTCTCGACGTCGACCGCCACCTCGACCACGTGGACGCCGAACGTGAGGACGCTCATCCCCGTCGGATTCGGGCCGCGCGCGCCCTTGCCCAGGATCTGCGCCTCCTCGAGCAGGCCCACGACCTCCTCGACCGGAGTGTTCTTCGGCAGGCCTCGCTGCTCGGCGATGTCCTCGATCTGCTCCCGCGCGTCGGCCGCCGCCGCGCGCACCGCCGGTCCCATCGACGGCGTCGTCGACGAGCCGGCCGAGATCGATGCGTACGGCCCGCGCGCCGAGTCGCCGAGCACGACGTCGACCTTCTCGAGCGGCACGCGGAGCTCCTCGGCCGCGATCTGCGCCATCGCGGTGCGCGTGCCGGTGCCGATGTCCTGCATCGCGGTGATCACCGTCGCGCGACCGTCGGAGCCGAGCCTCACCCAGGCATAGGAGGGAGGACCGCCGCCGCCGTACCAGATCTGGCTCGCCATCCCGACGCCGCGCTTCCAGACCGCGTCCGAGCGCGCGCGCACCTCGTGGCGTCGCTCCCAGTGCGGCTCGGCGAGCCGGTAGCACTCCTCGAGATTCTTCGACGAGTACGGCGTGCCCTCGTTCGACTCCGCGTAGTTCGACCGCCGCAACTCGAGCGGGTCGATCTCGAGCCGCGCCGCCAGATCCTCGATCAGGCACTCGAGCCCGAACGTCCCCTCGGCGAAGCCGGGGGCGCGGAACGCCTTCATCGGCGGCGCGTTGAGCTTCGCGGCGTGGGTCACCGTGCGGACGTTGTCGCAGGCGTAGAGCGCGCGCATGGGGCCTTCCGTGGGAGAGCTCCAGCCCGACCAGCCGACCGAGTTGAAGAACTCGCCCTCGAGCGCGAGGATCGTGCCGTCGCTCCGGGCGGCGGCCCGAAGCCGCTGGATCGTGGAGTTCCGGTTGCCGGCCGAGGTGTGCTCTTCGTGCCGCGTGAGCGCGCACCGCACCGGGCGTCCAGTCCGCCTGGCCAGCTCGGCCGCGGCGAACGTGTACTCGTCGGGGCTGTTCTTCGCACCGAAGCCGCCACCCATGAACTCGCACACGACGCGCACCTTGTCCTCCGGCATCCCGAGTGTCTCGGCGACCTCCTGCCGAATGCCCCAGATGTACTGCGTCGAGATGTAGACGTGGAGCGTGTCGCCCTGCCACTCGCAGATCGCCTGGTGGGTCTCGAGCGAGTTGTGGAGGACGGTCTGCGTACGGTACGTCCCCTCGACGATCACGTCGGCCTCGGCGAACGCACGGTCGACGTCGCCGCGCTCCGAGCGGCGGGCTTCGCCCGTGACGAGGCCGCGGCGGACGGCGTCTTCCGGATCGAGCACGACCTCGAGCTCCTCCCACTCGACGTCGACCGCCTCGACTGCGGCTCGCGCCTGCGCGAACGTGTCGGCCGCCACGGCGGCGACGGGAGCTCCGGCCCAGCCCGCCTCCTCCTCGAGCCCGTTTGCCTCACCCGGCCCGATCGCCGCCCGTACACCCGGGAGCGCGAGCGCCGGCGCGAGGTCGATCCGCTGCACGCGTGCGTGGGCATGCGGCGAGCGAAGCACCGCTGCGTGCAGCATGCCCGGCAGCTTGATGTCGGCCGTGTACCGAGCCTCGCCGCGAACGCGGAGCGATCCGTCCTGCCGAGGCGCGTCCCGGCCGACTACCGAGAGCGGTCCCTCGGGCCACTGCTCGAGCGGATCCTCCTCGACGACGATCCACACTTCCTCGAAGCGCCCCTCGACTTCCTTCTCGGTGCGGATCAATCTTGCCAACTGAGAATCGCCTCCTCGATCTTCGGATACGTGCCGCAGCGGCAGATGTTGCCGGCCATCGCGTGACGGATCTCTTCGCGCGTCGGCTCGGGGTTTGCCGCCACGAGCGCCGCCGCGGACACGACCTGTCCGGGCGTGCAGAAGCCGCACTGGACGGCGTCCGCGCGGACGAACGCGTCGACGAGCGGGTGCTCGCGGAGTCCCTCGATCGTCGTCACCTCGCCCTCGACCGTGTGCGCGAGCATGATGCACGAGAGCCGAGGCACGCCGTCGATCTGGACGGTGCACGCGCCGCAATGGCCCTCGTTGCACGCGATCTTCGTCCCGGTCAGGCCGAGCTCCTCGCGCAGGACGTGGGCGAGGCTCGCCCCGACGGGAACGTCGATGACGTGCTCGCCGCCGTTCACGGTCAGGCGCACTTCGCTCATGAAGACGTCACTGCCACCGTGTCGGCGAGCTGAATCAAGCGGACCGCAGTGCGGGCGACCATCCGGCGCTCGTCGTCCTCTTCCTGCTCGGGCAGCGTCCGCCACAGGTCGCGCGCCGCCTCGAGCAGCTCGCGGATCTGCTCCAGCTCCTCGCTGTGCGACCCGTTCGGCTCCTCGGTCGCGTTGAGCGCGAGGCCGAGCGCGCCGAACGCGTCCGGCTGCCGGATGAAGAGGAGCGGCATAGCCATCGACAGGTACTGGTGGATGCGCGCCTGCGCGAGCGGCTGCTCGAGCACCTGCGGGCCGCGTGCACGCGAGGGCTCGAGCGGCTCCTCGCCCGCCGCGATCCGAGCTGCGTTGCCCGCGAACATCGCGCGCATCTGCGTCTCGTCGAAGCCGGAGACCCGGGCGACGCGCATGGCCATGAGCAGGGAGCCGGGCCAGCCGCCGTACGGGTAATCCGAGGCGTAGAGGACCTGCTCCGGCGGAACCAGGCGCAACAAGCCGAGCAGGTCGATCGCACTCCACACCGAGCTGTCGAAGAACACGCCGCGCTTCCCGGAAAAGCGGTTGGCGAGATTGGCGAGATCCGCGATCCCGGCGTGGGCGAGGATCAGCTGCACGCCGGGGTTCGAGTCGACGAGCCGCTCGAGGCCGGCGGCGATGGGCGGCAGGCCGCGTCCCGCGTGGACGAGGATCGGCACGCCGCGCTCGGCAGCGAGGGAGAAGACGGGCGCGAGGCGCTCGTCGTTGAGCAGGAACTTCTGGGCGCGCGGATGGAGCTTGATGCCGCGCGCGCCGAGGTCGAGGCAGCGCGTCGCTTCCTCGATCGGCGCCTCGCCGAGGTCGAGTCGCACGAACGGGATGAGACGGCCAGCCGACTGCGCCGCGAAGGCCAGCGTCCGGTCGTTGCCCGCGCGAAAGCCCGGATGCCGGTCGGGCTCGTCCAGGCAGAACATGTTCGCCCGCGTGATCCCGTAGCGATCCATCCCGCCGAGAAGCTCTTCGGGCCGCCCGACCATCCCGTCGATGTCGGTGCCGAGATGGGTGTGGGCGTCGAAGACGTCGAGGTCGGACGGGAGAGCGGCCGAGACGCGCTCGTCCCACTCCGCGACGACCTGTCCGGCTCGCTCGAGTGCCTCCACGTGTGGAATCTAGCCGTGCGCCGCCGGGGGACGCGTCACGCGCAACTTCGTGCCGATTCCGCAAAAGACACTGTCGGCCGCGCGTGGTTGGGGTTAGCAAGGAGCCGTCATGTCGTCCCTGATCGGAGGCTCCATGAAGCGCATCCACCTGCTCGTCCTGCTCTCGCTCCTCACTCTTCCTCTCGCGGCCGCGCCGGCAAGCGGCAGCGGTGCCGGCAGCGTCGTCGTCGGCCAGCTCTACGCGTCCGGCGGCAACAGCGGCGCCGCCTTTGCCGACGACTATGTCGAGCTCTTCAACCGCGGCTCCGCCGCCGTCGCGATCGACGGCTGGACGTTGCAGTACGCCTCGGCGGCCGGCACGACGTGGCAGGAGACCGCGCTGACCGGCTCGATCCCGGCCGGCGGCGGCTACCTCGTGCAGCTCGCCTCCGGCGGAGCGAACGGGGCGGCTCTACCGGCGGCCGACGCCACGGGCACGTCGAACCTGGCCGCGGCCGGCGGCAAGGTCGCGATCGTGGACGACGCGACCGCGCTCTCGTGTGGCGCTGCCGCAGGAAGCTGCGCCGGCGGCGCGACGATCGAGGATCTGGTCGGCTACGGCACGGCGGCCGACTACGAGGGAACCGGCGCCGCGCCGGCGCCGAGCGCGACGACGGCGATCTCCCGCGCCGGAGGCGGGTGCACGGATACCGACGACAACGCCGCGGACTTCGCAACCGCGGCGCCGAATCCGCTCAACTCCTCGGCAACCCCGGCCACATGCTCGAGCTCCGGCGGCGGTGGCGGCCCCGGCGATGCGGATGTCAGTGTGGACGTCCAGCCCGAGCTCTCGATTGCTCTCGACCACGCGACGCTGACCTTCCCGGCGGCGGTGCCGGGGACGACGCCCGCTCCGCTTCCGGAGGACGTCACGGTGACGAGCAACGATCCGAGTGGCTACACGCTCAGCGTCCACCGGACGGCGTTCGCGCCGCACGACCTGCCGCTCGGCATCGGCGTCGGGAGCGGCAGCCTCGCAGCGGTGCCGATCACGCCTGCGCCCGACCTGCTCCTCGCGACGACGAGCACCGCAAGTGCGGCGGCGGGTGACGTCTGGAACACGAGCGTCGGCTTCGTCTCGCCGCTTCCCGTGGTCCCTACCGGGCACTACACGGCGACGTTGACCTTCACGGCGATCGGCCGGTGAAGCGCCTGCTCACGGCGGTGGTTCTCGTCGCGGCCGCGGCATCCATCTCGGGTGCCGCGGCCGGCGGCGGCATCGGGCTCAGCGCGAGCCCGCTTCGCGTGACGCTGCGGGGCGCGTCCGCCTCCGTCATCACCGTGCGAAACCCGGGGCGCCGCGCCTTGCGGGTCGACGTCTCGCGGGCGGGGTTCGCTCGCTCGCTGAGGGGGCGGCCGCGGGTCGAGCCCGGCCGCGAGGACGCCGTCTGGCTTCGACTTCGGCCACGACGCTTCCGTATCCCGCCGGGCGGAAAGGCGACGCTGCACGTCTCAGCCAGGCCCTCGCGGCGCGCAGCGCCGGGAGATCACCTTGCCTTGGCGCTTCTGACGACGCGACCCGTGGGCGTGCATCGAGTTCGCGTTCGAATGCGGGTCGGAGTCATCGTCGTCCTCCATGTCCGCGGCCGGCTCGTGCGCCGCCTCGAAGCGCGGTCGCTCAGCGTTCGCCGCGGAGCGTCCGCGCGCCTGCTCGAACTCCTGCTCGTCAACCGCGGCAACGTGACGGAGCGACTTGGCGGCGACCGCCTGCGGCTCGAGCTCGCCCGCAAAGGCAGGCTCTTCGCAACGCTGCGGCCGCGAAGGCGCGAGCTACTGCCGCACAGCGCCGGCATCGTCGAGTTCGCTTATCGCGGACGGGTGCGAGGGGATGTCGTCGCCCGCGTCGAGCTGCGGCCCGTCGTGCGTGGGCTGCGGCGCTCATTTCACGTGCGGTTCTGACCGATAGGGCGTCATATGGACCGGCGCGTCATGTGGCTCTTCGTCCTGGTCGGCTCGACCATCGGTGGGCTTGTGCCGGAGGCGTGGGGCGGCAGCGCTTTCGGCCTCGCCTCCCTCGCCCTCGGCTGCCTCGGCGGCCTTGCGGGGATCTGGGCTGCCTTCCGGCTCACGGGCTAGCTGCTCAGGATCCGGCGCAGGAACTCCGGCTCGGGCACCGAGCCGTCCCCGCGGGGCTCGCCGTCGACCACGACGCGCGGCACCGCCCAGACCTGCATCTCCTGCGACAGCTGCGGGAACTCGTTCGCCTCGATCGCCGTCGCCGAGACGCGCTCCGAGGCGAAGGCACATCGATACGCCAGCAGCACGACTGGCTTCGTTACCAACGCGCGCAAATAGCGAACTTTTCCGCATTAAGCGTCCAAGGCGATAATCACGGGACGATGTTGAT
The DNA here is from genome assembly GCA_025929425.1 of Thermoleophilia bacterium. Classification (GTDB taxonomy): domain Bacteria; phylum Actinomycetota; class Thermoleophilia; order Gaiellales; family Gaiellaceae; genus Palsa-739. The sequence goes on from JAICME010000005.1 coordinate 32,054, forward strand.
TGGAGTCCTTTCGTCGATGAGGGTTCCGTCCGGAGCGGAAACGGAGCAGCGCCAGTTCGCCAAGCCTGTCCGCGTCATCTTGCGACTCAAACACTCGCTACCGGAGGGCGCGGTGATCCACGCCGTCCTGCCCGACACGCTCCTGGAGTTCGAGGAGACGCTGGCGCGCGGCGAGCTCGACTGCTGCAGAGCTGCCCTGACGGAGAACGCCGTCTTGCGAGAGACGGATCGCTCGAGGGAGCCAGTGCCCCGAAGCGGCACCTGAGCGACGGCTTGACCGCAAGCCTTGGTGCTAGCGATAATGGTGCTATGGCTGTGCGTGTTGCGCGTTTGCCCTTTTCGCTCGAGCCTCTGATGGCGGAGGCGAAGCGGCGGGCGAGACTGCGGCGGCTGCTCGTGGCGCTGATCGTGGTTGTTGTTGCTGCGGCCGCCGCGGTGCTCACGGTTGAGCTGCGAGGTCGGGGGTCGGTACCTCCGATACCGGCAAACCTCACCGTGCTCGTTGTGAGTGAGGGCTTTCGCGGCCACAGCACACTGCCCCTGCTCCGGGGGATCGGCGGGCGCGCACTCTTCCATCTCAAGTGCGATCCGGCCAGCGGCAACGTGGCGGACCCCGCCAAGGCCTGTGAGGCGATCGCTGCGCAGCCCAGCCTCGTCACGAATCCGAAGCCCTACTCCGCCAGCGGCCCACTCGCTGGGCCGCCCATGCAAGTCTGTCATCGGCATCCTGCGAAGCTCTGCCCGGCAAACGGCCCCGACTACTTCAAAATCACGGGCAGCGTGAACGGGAAGCCCGTCCACTTCGCCGGTGGGGGGATCTTCGCGACGGACGTGGCGCTAGTCGAGAAGCTCGGCCTCGCCGGACGGTACGGAAAGCCCGTTGTTCGTCTCGAATCGCGACGCCACGACTTCGTCGCGATGAACCACACCCGTGTGTTCGCGCCCGGGGTGCTGCGGCCAGGCGACCTCGTCACCTGCCGTGCCACCCATAGCTACGAAGGCTTCCCGCTGGAGATGAGCGTCCCCGTCCATCGGGGGAACGCGTCGGAGGAGTCGTCCGCCATGGCGGGTCTGATGGCGATCAGAATCCGAGCCGACGGCACAGTCCTCGCCTCCTGCTTCCCGCGCGACCGCCTGCCGCTCGACGAACGAGGCCGGACCACCTACCCGAAGAACTGGCCGCCGAAGAGTCTCCGATCCCGAGGCCCCTAGCTAGGCCGGGAGCGCAAGGATCCGCCGGAGGAACTCGGCCTCCGGGACAGCACCGTCCCGGCGCGGCTCACCGTCGACGACGATCCGCGGCACCGCCCACACGCCCATCTCCTGGGACAGCTGCGGGAACTCGTTCGCCTCGATGGCGGTCGCGGTCACCCGCTCCGAGGCGAGGGCGCATCTGTACGCCAGCAGCACGGCCGGCGGGCAGTGCGGTCAGGTCGGAGTGACGAACACGTCGAGCGTGAGGTCTCGGTCGAGCGTTTCGAGCGCAGCGAGCGACTCCGCCCGCAGCGACGGCGTGTCGCGTCCGGCTTCGAGGATCGCGCCGATGAGCGAGCTGAGCTCGTAGCCCCACGGCAGTCCGTCGTACCGCACCCCGACGTCCCGACCCTCGGGCCGGATGGAGACGGCAGGGAAGCGCGGGAAGCCGTCCGGCTCCTGCTCCACCCGGTAGGCCACGTTCTCGCCCAGCTCGGCGAGCCCCTCGCAGACCCGCTCCATCTCGGCGCCGAAGTCGATGTCCTGCGCACCCGCCAGCGGAGTCTCCTCCGGCCCCACCGCCACGAGCAGCTCTACGGGCCGCTCGAGCTCGGCGAACCATCCTCGGACCTTCGTCTCCTCTTCGGCGCGCAGGAGCGCCATCGGCCTAGCCTCGGCCGTAGAGGTCGTCGATCGCCTGCTCGAGCTCGTCGAGTCGCGCGGCTCCGAATGCGCGAATCGTCCCGTCGGAATCGACCACGACGTTGGTGGGCACGCCGCGCACGCCGAGGGCGCCCGCGAGCTCCGCCCCCGGATCGAGGAGGATCGGCCCCTTGATGCCCCACATGTCGCAGAAACGCTCGACCTCGGGGCGCGGCTCGGTCCCTTCCCAGATGTCGACGAGGATTACTTCGAGACCCGACCGGGCCGCCTCGCGCATGCGCAGTTCCTCGAGGAACGGCGCCTCCGCGTTGCACGGTCCTCACCAGGAGGCGAAGAAGTTGAGGATGTACTTCTTCTCGGCCCAGTCGCGATTCGTCTTCCGCTCGCCCGTCCAGTAGTCCTCGAGGGCGAACGGCGGCAGCTGGTCGCCGATGAACGGGCTCGGTGGCTCGACGACGGGCGCCGGCGGCCGGGCTGCGAGCAGATCCTCCACGATCGAGATGGTCTGGCTGCCGGCGTTCGCGACGAGGATCTGGCCGTTGCGCGGGTCGACCACGACACCACCCGGGCCGTGTCCGACCGGGATCTGCGACCACTCGGCGCCGTCGGCCACACCGAGGACGCTCAACGACCCCGCGCCACGGTTCGTGACGTAGACGCGGTCGTGCGCCGGCGCGACCGTGAGACCGACGGGTGCCTGGCCGGTGCGGATCTCCTCCACGACCTCGATCGCGTCGAGGTCGACTCGCGACACCGTCCCCGCGATGGAATTGACGATGAAGGCCTCGCCGCGTTCGGGGACGATCCCGATCGCGCAGGTGCCGGTGCCGAGCTCGAGCCGGCCGATCTCCTCGAAGGAGTCGGCGTCGTAGAAGTTCGCGGACGCGGCGACGAAGTTGACGCAGATCGCGAGGCGCCGGGTCGGATCGACGCCGATCGCCCCTGCCCCCGGTTCGGCGTCGACCGTCGCCACGGTCTCGAGCGTGTCGAGGTCGATCACGCTCATCGTGGAGCCGAGCGAGTTGCCGACGTAGAGGCGGCGGAACTCCGGGACGTGGGTCAGGCCGGAGGGATAGCCCCCGACCGGCAAGGCCGTCTCCACCTCGAGTGTCGCCGAGTCGATGATCGTCACCTGGTCGGAGTGCGCGTCTGCGCTGAAGACCCGGCCCGTCTCTTCGTCGAGGCCGATGTCGATCGGCTCCGCTCCGGTCGCGATCTCGGCGATCACCTCGTGCGACTCGAGATCGACGACCGAGACGAAGTCGCTGCGCGAGCAGGCGACGAACGCACGTCGGCGCAGGTTGTCGACGGCGATTCCCTCGGGGTCGAGGCCGACCGCGATCTCGGCGATCTCCCTCCAGGGAGAGCGCGAGTCGATCCTGCACGCGGCTCCGACGGGGAAGGCCGGGTCGTCTCTCTCGCCGGTCACCGCCATGTGATTCGCGAGTATCGCCTTTCCTGACGACGGAGAGAAGAGGAACCGGGCCGGGATCGCTAGGATCGTTCCCGCTCTGGGCGACGGCGTTCTCATCTACGGCGATTCGTTCCGCTCCGCGGACCTACGGCATGCGGTGCCCCTCGGGGTGCCGGATCCGTTCCTCTACGCCGAGGAGAACGGCTCGCGGCACGTGTTCTCCAACTCGATGGAGGCCGCCCGGCTGCGCGAGCTCGGGCTCTTCGACGTCCACGTCCATGAGGAGTTCGGCGTCGACGAGCTGATGAAGTCGGGCATCCCTCGGCGCGAGATCACGGCGCAGCTCGCGTTGCGCGCCGTGCAGAGCCTCGGCTCCAGGCGTTTCATCGTGCCCTACGCCTTCCCGGTGTGGCTCGCCGACCGGCTGCGCGCCGACGGAATCGAGCTCGACGTGGACCAGGAGCATTTCGACGAGCGCCGCCGGGCGAAGACCGAGGCGCAGGTCGCGGGGATGAGGCGCGCGCAGCGTGCGGCCGAGGCTGCAATGGACGCGTGCCGCGAGCTTCTCCGCCGGTCCGAGATCAGCGGCGACCGGCTTCTTCTCGACGGCGAACAACTCACCGTGGAGCGCGTGAAGGCGGACCTGAACGTCGTCTTCGCCGCGCACGACACGACCGCCGACGAATACATCGTCGCGCCCGGCGCGCAGGGTGCGGTCGGCCACGACATGGGCTCCGGGCCGATTGCGCCGAGCTCGCCGCTCGTCGTCGACATCTTCCCGCGCGACAACGCTTCCGGCGTCTACACCGACATGACCCGCACCTTCGTCGTCGGCGACGTCCCGGACGACGTGCGCGAGTGGCACCGCCTCGTCAAGGAGGCGCTCGACCGGGCGGTCGCGGAGACGAAACCCGGTGCCGACACGCGCGCGATCTTCGACGGAACCTGCGAGATCTTCGAGGCGGCCGGTGAGCAGACTCAGCGCACGAAGACGCCGGGTGTGCCGCTCGTCGACGGCTTCTTCCACGGCCTCGGTCACGGAGTGGGCCTCGAGGTGCACGAGCAGCCGGGCCTGGGCCTGACTTCCGACCAGCAGCTCGTCACGGGCGATGTGATCACGATCGAGCCCGGCCTGTACCGCGCCGGCTACGGCGGGGTGCGGCTCGAGGACATCGTCCTCGTGACCGAGACCGGCGCCGAGGTTCTCACGGATTACCCGTACGACCTCGAACCTTGACTAACCCATGCGAAATCGGGTAAAGCTGCGTCAAATACATCGGGGGACGAACGGGTAACCCTCGGGGGTGTCCGCCGCCTCCCAAGCTAGGAGGGCTGGATGAGCGCACTGTCTTCCGACCGGCCGGTGCAGTTGGTCGAGGGCACACCGGCCGCCGATCCCGCGCCGCTCGGGCTGGCGGGATTCGCGCTGACGACGTTCCTGCTCAGCGGGCACAACGCGAGCTTCATCAACGACGCGATCTGGATCGGGCCAGCGCTGTTCTACGGCGGCCTGGCCCAGTTCTGCGCCGGGATGTGGGAGTTCCGCAACCGGAACGTGTTCGGCGCGACCGCGTTCTCGACGTACGGCGGCTTCTGGATGGGGCTCGGGATCGTCGTGGTCCTCGCCGACGTCTCGAAGACGTTCGCGGCGAGCCTCACCGCGGCGAACATCACCAACGCCCTCGCGTGGTTCCTGTTCTCGTTTGCCGTCTTCAACACCTACATGCTGATCGCCAGCATGCGCGTGAATGTCGGGGTGTTCATGGTCTTCCTGACCCTGGAGATCACCGAGATCTTGCTCGTGATCGGTTTCTTCAGGCTCTCGCACAACCCGAACGCGACGTGGGTGCTCCATGCGGGCGGCTGGGCCGGCGTCATCACCGCGGGCGTCGCCTGGTACGTGTCGGCGGCGGGCGTGTGGAACGGCGTCGCAGGCCGAGTGGTACTGCCCGTCGGTCGGCCCCTCGTGTCGCAGACCCGGGTGGCGGCGACGGCTTAGGATCCAGCTAGCGACAAGGAAGGAGGCCGTTCTTGGCCACAGAGGCGGGCCACCACGCGATCGACACGATGCTCCTCGAGGAGCGGACCTATCCGCCGCCCGAGGACTTCGCCGCCCAGGCGAACGCGCAGCCCGACATCTACGACCTCCCGTTCGAGGAGTTCTGGGAGCGGGAGGGTCGCGAGCGGGTCACGTGGTTCGAGCCCTTCACGGAGCTCTACGAGTGGGAGCCGCCGTACGCGAAGTGGTATCTCGGCGGCAAGCTGAACGTCTGCTTCAACTGCGTCGACCGGCACGTCGAGGCCGGCGCCGGCCAGGTCGTCGCCTACCACTGGGAGGGCGAGCCCGAGGGCGAGACGCGCACGATCACGTATGCCGACCTGCAGAAGGACGTCGTCCGCTTCGCGAACGCGCTCAAGAAGCTCGGCGTCGGGAAGGGGACGCCGATCGGGATCTACATGGGCATGGTTCCGGAGCTGCCGGTTGCCATGCTCGCGTGCACCCGGCTCGGCGCGCCGCACACGGTCGTCTTCGGCGGCTTCTCGGCCGACTCGCTCTCGGGGCGGATGAACGACATGAAATGCGAGGTCATCATCACGCAGGACGAGGCGTGGCGGCGTGGCTCGAAGGTCGGGCTCAAGAAGATCGCCGACGAGGCGATGGCCGATGCGCCCGGCGTGAAGCACTGCGTCGTTCTGCGGCGCACCGGTGGCGACGTGTCGATGGAAGAGGGTCGTGATCACTACTGGCACGACCTCTGCAGCGATGCGTCAGACGATCCGGAGTCGTGTCCGTGCGAGCCGATGGACAGCGAGGACCTGCTCTTCCTCATGTACACGAGCGGCACGACCGCGAAGCCGAAGGGGATCATCCACACGACGGGCGGCTATCTCGTCGGCACGTCGGCGACGCACGACTACATCTTCGACCTGAAGAGGGACGAGGACGTCTTCTGGTGCGCCGCCGACATCGGCTGGATCACCGGCCACAGCTACATCGTGTACGGGCCGCTCTGCAACCGGGCCACCTCGGTGCTCTACGAGGGGACGCCCGACTTCCCGGACAAGGATCGCTGGTGGTCGATCATCGAGAAGTACAAGGTGACGATCCTCTACACCGCACCGACAGCGATCCGCTCGCACATGAAGTGGGGGCCGGAGTACGCGCAGAAGCACGACCTCTCGTCGCTGCGTCTGCTCGGCTCGGTCGGCGAGCCGATCAACCCGGAGGCGTGGATCTGGTACCGCGAGCACATCGGCGGCGACCGGACGCCGATCGTCGACACCTGGTGGCAGACGGAGACCGGGATGATCCTGATCACACCGCTGCCGGGCATCACGACGCTCAAGCCGGGCTCGGCGACCCAGCCGTTCCCGGGCGTCGTGCCGGCGGTATTCGACGAGCAGGGCAACGAGGTCGGGCCCGGCGGAGGCGGGTACCTCGTCCTCAAGCGTCCCTGGCCGGCGATGCTGCGAGGCATCTTCGGCGACGACCAGCGTTACCGCGACACCTACTGGTCGAAGTACGACGACGTGTACCTCGCCGGGGACGGCGCCCGGATCGACCAGGACGGCGACTACTGGCTGCTCGGCCGGATCGACGACGTGATGAACGTCTCCGGGCACCGCATCTCGACGATCGAGGTGGAGTCGGCGCTGGTCGACCACCAGGAGGTCGCCGAGGCGGCGGTCTGCTCGCGGGCCGATTCGGTCACGGGTGAGGCGATCGTCGCCTACGTGACGCTGAAGGGCGGTGCCGACGGCTCCGTCGAGAAGCTCGAGGAGCTGCGGAACCACGTCGCGGTGAAGATCGGGCCGATCGCGAAGCCGGCGAACATCGTCTTCACGCCGGAGCTGCCCAAGACCCGCAGCGGCAAGATCATGCGCCGTCTGCTGCGGGACGTCGCGAACAACCGGCAGCTGGGCGATACGACGACGCTCGCCGACCCGGCGGTCGTCGACGAGATCTCGAAGCGCGCGAGCGACGAGAAAGCCCAGGAAGCCGAGTCCTGAAAGCTAGGGGGAGCCTTCGGGCTCCCCCTGACCCTCGACCTGCGCAAGAATCCGGGGGCATGGGCGCGGAGTCACTCCAGCCCGAGGAGCACCGCCGCCTCGGCATCGATCTGTACAACCGGACCTGGACGCTGATGGACTCCCCCGGCGACGAGATGCTCCACTGTGCGCATGCGTCCGCGTACCACTGGATGCAGGCGGGCGGGACCACGGCGAACCGCGCGCGTAGCGAGTGGCTCTGCTCTCGGGTCTACGCACTGCTCGGCCGATCCGAGCCTGCACTGCATCACGCGCGCAGGTGCATCGAGCTCGTCGAGTCCGCGTCGGACGAGATGGAGGACTGGGATCTCGCCGCCGCGCACGAGGCGCTTGCGCGTGCTCACCTCGCGGCGGGCGAGGTCGACGAGGCTCGCCGCCATTTCGAGCTCGGCCGCGAGGAGGCCGCGAAGATCGCGGAAGAGGACGACCGGAAGCACGTCGAAGCGGATCTCGCGTCTCTCCCCCTGTAAGAGGGTTGGCGCCGTCCGCGGCGAATGGTAAAAACTCGCGCTACGAGCGGCTGCGGAGGTTGAAGGCACTCCAACGGGCGGATTCCGGGCCAGGTGCCAACTGGGCCGCCGACCTCGCAAGCGCCGCCGCCCGTCCTTCTTCGATCTACGCCGGGCAAGATCTGCTCGGCGTGCGCATCCCGGTGCTCAGCGTCTCGGCGGCAGCTCTCGCCGCGGCAGGCGCCCTCGTCAGCCTGGTCCTCGGCTTCCTCATCCTCGGCGAGGATCTCGCGGGCTTCGTCCCCTCGCGCTGGCTGGCCCTCTTCGCCGCATCGTCCGCCGCTACGTTCGCGCTCCTGATCGCCGCGGTGGTGAGCGGGAGGCGCGCTCTCGGGCTTCGCGGCCTGCGCTCGGCGGCAGACTCGCCATTCTTCTGGGAGACCGTCCTCAGCACAGCTGCAGCCGTGGCGTTCGGGACGGCCGGCGGCCTCAGCCGCAGCTTCCCTGCCTATCTGTTCCTGGCGAGCATCCTCGCCGTCTACGTCACCCTCGCCCGCTGGACATGGTGGACGTGGCGCGGGCTGCGCTAGCCGTCGAGCAAGGGCTCGAAGTGTGAGGGGTCGTCGAACGGGCCGATTACCGCGAGCCGCAGGCGGTCACCGGTGATCAACTCGGACGCAACGCGCGCGACGTCGTCGCTCGTCACCGCGTCGAGCCCGTGTACCACCTCCTCGGGATCGGGAAGGCGACGCTCGAGGACCTCCTTCCGCAGGCCGAACATGATCAGCCCCTGCGGGCTCTCGAGTTGCAGGACGAAGCGGCCCTTGGCGAAGTTGCGCGCCTTCTCGAGCTCGTCCGCCGGGAGCGGCTCCGACGCGATCTTGCGCAGCTCCGTGGCGATCGTCGAGACGGCGTCGTCGATGCGGCCGATGTCCACGCCCGCCTGGGAGTAGAGCGTGCCGGCATCGGTGTAGCTGTGGTTGAGCCCGTAGACGTAATAGGCGAGCCCGCGCCGCTCGCGAACCTCGGTGAAGAGGCGGGAGGACATCCCGCCGCCGAGCGCGGTCGCGAGCAGCTGGAGCGAATAGCGGTCGGGATGGTCGAGCGGAACGCTGTGCACGCCGAGGGAGACGTGTGCCTGCTCGGATTCCTTCGTCTCGACCCGGACCCGGCCGTTCACGTACGGCGCCGCCGGTTCCGGCTCCCCCGTCTCGGCGTCGACGAGGTCGCCGAGCAGCTCCTGCGCCCGCTCGATCAACCCGTCGCCGATCCTGCCGGCGACGCCGAGCACCATCCGCGAAGGCTTGTACCAGCGGTCGAGATAGCCCATGAACGTGTCACGGGTGGCGGCGCGGATCGTCTCCTTGGTGCCGATGAGATCGCGGCCGAGCGCCTGGTCGCCCCACAGGAGGTGCTCGTAGACGCCGCCGATGTAGTCGCGCGGCGTGTCGTAGTACATGTTCATCTCCTCGATGATCACGCCCTTCTCACGCTCGATCTCCTGCGCGTCGAAGCGGGAGTTGCGGAGCATGTCGACGAGGACGTCGAGCGCGACGTCGCGGTGCTCGGCCGCGCACTTCACGTAGTAGGCCGTGCTCTCCTTGCCCGTGAAGGCGTTGAACTCGCCGCCGATCGCGTCGATCTCGCCGGCGATCTGGCGGGCGGTCGGCCGCCGCTCCGTTCCCTTGAAGAACATGTGCTCCGCGAAGTGCGCGATCCCGCCCGTCTCGACGGTCTCGTAGCGGGAGCCGGCGGCGAACATGAACATCACCACGACCGACTGCGCGTACGGGAGGTCGGCCGTGAGGACGCGCAGGCCGTTGTCGAGCGTGTTGCGTTGGAACACCGTCACCCCGCGCGATCGTATAGACGTATCCCTCGTGTACGGCGAGGAGACCAGGCGCGCGATCGCCGCGCAGCCCGAGTGGCTGGCCGGGGTGCCGACCGACCGGCGCTTCCCCGACGGAGCGCGGCTCCTGTTCACGGGTTGCGGGACGTCGTTCCACGCCGCGCTGACGGGCGGCGAAGCGCTGCCGGCTCTGGAGCTCGCCCTCGATCCCGAGCGCGAGGCCGATCTGCTCGTGCTCGTCTCACACGAGGGCGAGACGCCGCTCACGCTCGAGGCGGCGCGCGCGTGGCGCGGCCCGCGCTGGCTCGTGACCGGGCAAGCCGACGGTCCGATCGCCGAGCTCTGCGACGAGGTGATCGTCTCCGCGCCGCGGATCGAGGAGAGCTGGTGCCACACCGCGAGCTACACGTCGGCGGTGGCGGCGATCGCGGCGCTGCACGGGGAGGACGTCTCGTGGCTGCCCGGCGCCGTCGCGGGTGCCCTCGCCGCGCCGCTTCCTGCGTTCGGCGAGCAGGAGCGCTTCCTCGTTGCGGGTGCCGGCCGCGACCTCGCGACGGCGCACGAAGCGGTTCTCAAGTTGCGCGAGGGCGCGTGGGTCGCGGCCGAGGCCTACGAGACCGAGCAGCTCCTCCACGGTTACCTCGCCGCAGTGGACGAGTCCGTACGCGCGTTCGTCCTCGAGGGGGAGGGGCTCGCGGCGGAGAGGGGAGCTGCTGCCGCAGCGGCGCTGCAGGAGCTGGGCTGCGAGGTCGACCTCGTGCCGACGCGCCACCCGGTCGTCGACATCGTGCTCTTCCAGCGGCTCACGGTCGAGATCGCCCAATCGCGGGGCCGCGAGCCGGACCGGATTCGCCGTCACGATCCACGCTGGATCGCCGCCGCGAGCGCGGCGAAGGCGGACAACGCGTCCTAGGCGACGGCGAGGCCTTCGAGGAGCCGGTCGACCTCGTCGAACGTGTTGTAGTGGACGAAGCCGGCGCGGACGGCTCCTCCCGGCTGGAGCCCGAGTCGCGTCATCGCCTCCACGGCGTAGTAGTCGCCCGCCCAGACCGCGATGTCCCGCTCGGCGAGTCGTTGCGCGACGTCCCCGGGGGTGACTCCGGCCACCCGGAAGGCGAAGGTCGGGGTGCGTCCGTCCATGGTCGGCAGTCCGTACAGAGTGCAGCTCTCGGGTAACCGTTCGAGGAAGTGCCGGCCGAGGGCTCGTTCGTGCGCCCGAATGGCCTCCCAGCCGAGCTCGTCGATGTAGTCGACGGCCGCGACGAACCCTGCGAGCAGCTCGTGCGCGAGCGTCCCCGTCTCGAAGCGGTGCCCGACGGGCTCGTCCGCGGCGGGCCGCACCTTGTACGGCCGCCACGAGCGCAGGAGCTCCTCCCGTCCGTACGCGAGGCCGAGGTGCGGCCCGAAGAACTTGTACGGCGAGCAGAGCAGCACGTCCACGCCGAGCGCCTCGACGTCGATCGGCCCGTGGGGAGCGAAGTGGACGGCGTCCGCCCATGCGAGCGCACCTGCCTCGTGCGCGAGCGCGACGATGCGCGCCGCATCGGGCATCGTGCCGAGCGCGTTCGAGGCGAGTGGGAACGCGACGACGCGGGTGCGCTGCGAGAGCTTTCGCGCGAGGTCGTCGAGGTCGAGACTCGTGTCCTCGCGGAAATCGACGAAATCGACGGTCAGGTCGCGGTCATGCGCCAGCTCGAGCCAGGGCGCAACGTTGCCGTCGTGGTCGAGCCTGGTCACGAGGATCTGATCTCCTGCGGCGAGCGTGCGTCCGAGCGCGCGCGTGAGGGCGAAGTTGAGTGTCGTCATATTCGGGCCGAAGGCCGTCTCCTCGGCCCGGCAGCCGAGGAAGCGGGCGGCCGTCTCGTGGGCGAGCGCGACCAGCGCGTCGCTGCGGCGGCTGGCGGCGAACGCACCGCCGAGATTCGCGTTCGACTCGCGCAGGTAGCCGGCGATCGCGTCGATCACCGACTGGGGGCATTGCGTTCCGCCGGGCCCGTCGAGGAACGCGACGCCGGACGAGAGCGCCGGGAACCGGGCGCGGACGGCTTCCATGTCGTGGGCCGCGGTGGCCAACCTATCCCTGCTCCAACGGCGCCATGGTCAGCCCATGTTCGCGCAACTGCTCCCAGTAGAGCTCCGCCTGCTCGCGGAGGCCCGACCAGACGAGGGCCTGGCCGGAGTTGTGGATGCGGTTGGCCAGGCTCATCCCGTCGTCGTAGGAGACTCCGGGGATGACGTTCGACAGCGCGAACGCGACGCCCTGGAACGTGTTGTGGTCGTCGTTTCGCACGATCACGAGCCAGGGCCGCCCCAGACCCGTTCCCTCGCCGCGGTCGAGCCGTTCCCGGGGCGGCGTCAGCGTGCCGCTCACGGTGCGGTCGTCCCGTTCACCGTCCATCGATAGCCCGGCTTGGCGGTGAGCGAGGAGCCCACGAAGCAGTCGCGCTCCGCCAGCGCGAGAAGTCCTTCGAGCGCCGCCGGATCCGGCTCTGGCTCGAGCTCGACGACGAGGTCCACGTCGGTCTCCACCATCGCATAACGCCCGTCCGACTCCCGGCGTGTCACGAGCGTTCGGCCGCCGCCGGACGCCGAGTGCACCTCGACATTGCTGCGCGTTGCGTGGTGGCGGAGGCTCTTGAGAGAGCAGCGGATGAGTGCGGCGAGCAGCAGATGCTCGGGCGACCATGCAGGCGGCGTGTCGAGCGCGACCCCGTTCTCGTCCGTGAGCTCGCCGGTCGTCGAGAGGCCGACCGCGTAGCGCAGCTCCTTCGCCTTGACGGCCACGAGCCCATGGTCTCAGATGCGCGGCTCCGTCCGGGGCGGCTCCTACGCTGCGAGACGTGCGGCGACTGCGTTCGCTGTCGGAGACGGAATGCTATGTGCGCCTCTACGGCGGCTGGGACCCGGCGGTGACCCTTGTGAAGATCGAGCCGCGCCGTCCGCGGTACGAGCTCAGCGTGTCGGGCGAAGACTTGCGGCGCGAGTTCGAAGCGCGCATCGAAGCACGAGCAGAGGAGCTCGTCGCAGAGCTCGACGCCGCCGAGGCCGCTGCCGAGGCTGCGTAGCCTCGCCCGCGATCCGGCGCGAAGTTGCCAAGCCGGGGTGACGGGTCGTCGCATACCGTTCGCGAAGGGAGCCTCGCTCCCCCCATGGGGGAGTGCGCGGCTCAGGTGACGGACATGACCGGAGGAGACCCGACTCCGAGCGACGTGCCCGACGTCCTCGCGCCCGGCCTCCGCATCGTCTTCGTCGGCATCAATCCCGGCCGTGTGTCGGCCGCCGCCGCCGCGCACTTCGCGAACCCGCGCAACGATTTCTGGCGCCTCCTCCACGCCGCGCGCTTGACCTCCCGCCGCTACGAGCCGCACGAGCAGTTCGCACTGCTCGAGGAAGGGATCGGCGTGACGAACGCGGCCTACCGCACGACTCCCGGGTCGGGCGACCTCAGGCGTGCGGACTTCGTCGGCTCGGGGGAGCGACTCGAGCGCATCGCCCACGACCTGAAACCGGCGTGGCTCGCCTTCGTCGGCAAGGAGGCCTACCGCGGCGCCTTCGGTGCGCGGGTCGAGCTCGGCGTGCAGGAGCGGACGCTTGCCGACACCCGGCTCTTCGTCCTCCCGTCGACCTCGCCCGCGAACGCGGCGGTGCCGTGGGACGTCCGTCGCCGCTGGTTCGAGGAGCTGGCCGGACGCGCCGGCGGGCTCCCGCGCCGCGAGAACGTCCGCGCCGTGGTCGTCGACGAGCAGGAACGGATTCTGCTCCTCCGCTACGGCGACGAGTACGGCCACTGGTGGGTTCCCTCCGGCGGTGGACGGGAGGCGGGTGAGTCCGACGAGCAGACAGTGCGCCGCGAACTCGAAGAAGAGATCGGCCTCCTCGACTTCGAGCTCGGTCCGCTGCTCTGGGAGCGCGAAGGCTGGACCCTCGAGGAGCCGGGCTTCGGCAGCTTTCTCTCCCGCGTCTACCTCGTGCGCGTCGGCCGCTTCGACCCGCCCCACCTCACGGAGGCGCACGAGCTGCGCTGGTTCACGGCCGCCGAGCTCGAGCACATCTCGACCCGGCCTCTCGATCTGGCCGAGCGGGTCAGCCGCGCCAGCGATTCGTGATCGGCGTGCGCCGGTCGCGCCCGAACGCCTTCGGCCGCAGTCGCACTCCGGGGGGCGCCTGTCGCCGCTTGTACTCCGCGCGGTCGACGAGCGCGACGGCGCGTGCGATCACATCCGGGTCGAAGCCCTCCGCGCTCAGCTCGTCGAGGGAGCGGTCCTCCTCGACGTACGCCTCCAGCACCTGGTCGAGCTCGGGATAGGGCGGCAGCGAGTCCGCGTCGAGCTGGTTCTCGCGCAACTCTGCGCTTGGGGCCCGGTCGATCGTCGACTGGGGAACGAGCTCACGGCCAGCCCGCTCGTTCAGGTGTCGTGCGAGTCGGAAGACGTCGGTCTTGAACACGTCCTTGAGGAGCGCGAACCCTCCGGCCATGTCACCGTAGAGCGTCGCGTACCCCACGGAAAGCTCCGACTTGTTGCCGGTCGCGACCAGGAGCCACCCGAACTTGTTCGAGAGCGCCATGAGGAGCGTGCCGCGGATCCGGGCCTGGATGTTCTCCTCCGCCAGGTCGGGCGCGCGTCCGGCGAACGGCTCCGCGAGCACGCCGGCGAAAGCCTCGACGATCGGTTCGATCGGGAGCTCGTGGAAGTCGGCCCCGAGGTTCTCCGCGAGCCGCTGTGCGTCGCTCCGCGTGCCGTCGGAGGAATAGCGGGACGGCATCGAGACGCAGTGCACACGCTCTGGTCCGAGCGCCTCGGCGGCGAGCGCCGCCGTCAGGGCCGAGTCGATCCCACCCGAGACACCGATGACGACGTCTTCGAACCCGTTCTTGCCGACGTAGTCGCGCAACCCGAGAACGAGGGCGTGCCGCATCTCCTCCAGATCGTCCTCCAGCGCCGCGAGCGGCGACGCGTCCGGGCGGTCGAGGTCGACGACGAGAAGCGCCTCCTCGAAGCCGGGCGCCCGTGCAACCACGCTGCCGTCGCTCTCGATGAAGAGCGAGTGCCCGTCGAAGATGAGCTCGTCCTGGGCGCCGACCATGTTGCAGAGGGCGACGCGCACGCCGCTCTCTCGAGCTCGCGAGGAGAAGATCGCCTCGCGTTCCTGCGCCCGTCCGACGTGGAACGGGGACGCCGAGAGGTTGACGACGAGTTCGGCACCGGCCGCGGTCAGAGCGGTGGTCGGCGGCCCGGGAATCCACATGTCCTCGCAGATCGTGATGCCGACCCTCATGCCCGCCACGTCGACGATCGCAAGCTCGTTGCCCGAGGCGAAGTAGCGCTTCTCGTCGAACACGCCGTAGTTCGGCAAGTGCCACTTCCTGGCCCAGCCCGTGATCTCGCCGTCGGCGCAGATCGCACACGCGTTGTAGAGGACGTCCTCGAGAAGTGGCACGCCGACCAGCGCGACGACGCCTCGCGTGTCCGCGGCGATGCGCTCGACCGACTCTCGAGCTGCGCGGACGAAGCCCGGCCGCAGGAGAAGATCCTCGGGCGGATAGCCCGTCACCGCGAGCTCCGGAAACAGGACGAGGTCCGCGCCGGCCGCCCTGGCTTCCTCGACGCGGTCGAGGATCAGCTCGCGGTTGCCCTCGAGGTCGCCGACGACCGGATCTATCTGCGAGAGAGCGAGGCGCATAGGTTTACGACTCAGAGTCTAAAACATCGC
>JAICME010000098.1 GCA_025929425.1 Thermoleophilia bacterium
GCAGACCGCGAAGCAGGTCATCCTGCAGCGGATCCGCGAGGAGGAGCGCCGGATGATGTACGACGAGTACATCGACCGCGTGACCGAGGTCGTGACCGGCATCGTCCAGCAGGCCGGCGACCGCAACAACGTCCTCGTCGATCTCGGCAAGGTCGAGGCGCTCCTGCCGCGGTCCGAGCAGGTCGACGGCGAGCGCTACGAGCAGGGTTCGCGGATCAAGGCCGTGATCACAGAAGTTCGCTCGGGGACGAAGGGCCCGCAGGTCATCCTCTCGCGGCGCGATCCCGAGCTGATCAAGACGCTGTTCGAGCTCGAGGTGCCCGAGATCGCCGACGGCCTCGTCGACATCCGCGGCGTCGCCCGCGAACCGGGCTACCGCTCGAAGATCGCCGTCGAGTCGCATGCCCAGGGCGTCGACCCGGTCGGCGCGTGCGTCGGCCCGCGCGGTTCGCGCGTCCGCATGGTCGTCTCCGAGTTGCGCGGCGAGAAGATCGACATCATCCCGTGGAACTCTGAGCCGGCGCGGTTCGTCGCCAAGGCTCTCTCGCCGGCACGCGTGCGCGAGGTCTACCTCGACGACGAGGCGCGCGAGGCGACCGTCGTCGTCCCGGACGACCAGCTCGCGCTCGCGATCGGCAAGGAGGGAATGAACGCCCGCCTCGCCGCGCGTCTCACGGGCTGGAAGATCGACATCCAGTCGGACACCGAGTTCGCGCAGGCTGAAGCCGATGCCGCTTTCGGCGGCGGCGGCGGCGAGGGCGGGGAGGACTACTCCGGCCGTTGCGGCGCGATCCTGTCCAACGGCAAGCGTTGCCCGAACGCCGCCCTGCCCGGGTCGAAGTACTGCGGCGTGCCGGCCCACCAGGAGCTCGCGCTGCACGACTCGGACGACGAGGAGCCGGTCGTCACCGAGGCAGAGCCCGAGCTCGAGGCGCTCGCCGACACGATGGAGCCCGACGCGGAGAGCGTCGGCCCGGCACTGCCGGAGGTCGAGACGCCCGAGAGCGCAGTCGCCGTCGTCGAGGAAGAGGGCGAGGCGGAAAGCGCCCCGGCCGAGGCCGAAGCCGCGGAAGAGGTTCCGGCGGAGGAGCAGTCGTAGGGCGCGAGCCTGAGCGGCGCTGTGCCGGCTGCGGCCGGACGGCGCCGCAGCGCGATCTGCTCCGCTTCGCAGCCCGCGAAGGCGTTCTCGTCGCCGGGCGGAGAGAGCCCGGCCGCGGCGCCTACACCTGCCGGAGCGTCGCGTGCTTCGACCGTGCGGCCGAGCGCGGGATGTTTGCCCGCGTTCTGCGTCAGCAGGTGCGAATCGGGCCCGGGCTGCGCCACCTTTACACTGGTGGCGGCCATGGCTAACGGAGGCAACAGACCGAACCGTCCACTCCGCCCGCGCGGCGGAGGCGGACCGGGCAATCGGCGCCGTCGCGTCGTCATCGACCAGGGAGGCGCTCGCCCTTCGCGCGAGCAGCGCCAGGCACGGCAGGACACCCGGCCCCGCGAGCCACGTGCACCCGCTCCACCGCCTACCGGCCCCGTCTCGGTCGAATCGGGCATCAGCGTCCAGAACCTCTCCCAGGCACTGGGGGCGCCGATGGCGAACATCATCAAGATCCTCATGGGTCTCGGGCAGATGCGCACCGCGACCCAGTCGCTGTCGGACGAGGAGGTCGAGCTCATCGCGGCCGAGGTCGGTCGCGAGGTCACGATCAAGCACGCCGCCGACGAGGAGGAAGAGCCCGAGGCGTTCGACGATCCGGAAGAGGCGCTCAAGGCTCGGCCTCCGGTCGTCACGATCATGGGCCACGTCGACCACGGCAAGACGACGCTGCTCGACGCGATCCGCAACGCGCGCGTCGTCGCTACGGAGGCCGGCGGCATCACCCAGCACATCGGTGCGTACCAGGTCGACGTCGACGGGCGGAAGATCACGTTCCTCGACACGCCGGGCCACGAGGCGTTCACCGCCATGCGTGCCCGCGGCGCGAAAGTGACGGACATCGCGGTCCTCGTCGTCGCGGCCGACGACGGCGTCATGCCGCAGACCAAAGAGTCGATCTCGCACGCCCGCGCCGCCGAGGTGCCGATCGTGGTCGCCGTCAACAAGATCGATCTCGCCGACTCGAACGTCGACCGCGTCAAGGGCGAGCTCGCGCAGGAGGGCCTCCAGCCCGAGGACTGGGGCGGCGAGACGCAGTTCGCGGAGGTGTCGGCGAAGACGCAGCAGAACCTCGACGAGCTGCTCGAGAAGGTACTCCTCGTCGCCGATCTCGAGCTCGAAGGGCTGAAGGCCAACCCGAACGCGGAGGCATCCGGACCGATCATCGAGTCACGGCTCGACGTCGGGCGCGGCCCGGTCGCGACGATGCTCGTGCAGCGTGGGACCCTCCAGGTCGGCGATGCCGTCGTCGCCGGCGACGCGCACGGCCGCGTCAAGGCGCTCTTCGACTACAAGGGCGAGCGCCGGGAGAGCGCGGGGCCGGGCGACCCGATCGAGATCCTCGGCTTCGACAAGCCTCCTGCAGCGGGCGAGCTCGCGCGCGTCGTCGAGAACGACCGTGAGGCGCGCGATCTCGCGAACCGCCGCGGGGAGCGGCTCCGCCGGGAGCAGCTCGCAGCCGTGCGGCCGAACACCGGTGTCTCGCTCGAGGGCCTGTACGAGCAGCTGCAGGCGGGCGAGGTCTCCGACCTCAATCTCATCGTCCGCGGCGACGTCGTGGGCTCGGTCGAGGCGGTCGTGTCGGAGCTCACGAAGTTCGAGCATCCGGAGGTGCGGCTCAACGTGATCGCCGAGGGCGTCGGCGCGATCACGCAGAACGACATCATGCTCGCCTCCGCCTCCGACGCCCTCATCGTCGGCTTCAACGTGCGGCCGAACGCCGAGGCGCGCGAGCTCGCGTCCCGCGAAGGCGTCGAGATCCGCACCTACGACGTGATCTACAAGCTCACCGAGGAGATCGAGCAGGCGCTCGTCGGCAAGCTCGCCGCCGTCACGACGGAGGAAACGATCGGCGAGGCCGAGGTGCGCGAGACCTTCCGCGCCTCGCGCGTCGGCACGATCGCGGGCTGCATGGTCACCGACGGCGTGATCCGCCGCGGCGCCAACGTTCGCGTGATTCGCGACGGCGCGGTGATCTACACGACGACGATCGACTCCCTCAAGCGTTTTCAGGACGATGCGCGCGAGGTCGCCGAAGGCTTCGAATGTGGCCTCCACCTCGAGCGATTCGACGACGTGAAGGTCGGCGACGTCCTCGAGGTGTTCGAGACGCGCGAGGTCGAGCGCACGTCGCTCGACGAAGCTCCCACCGCGTAGCGCCTCCGCCCATGCCGAGCGGCTGGGTCGGGATCCTGACGTGCGAGCTCCACTTTCCCGAGGCGCATTCGCTCAAGGAGAAGCGCCACCACCTGCGCTCCGCGAAGGCGCAGTTGCAGAACCGCGTCGGTGCCTCGGTCGCGGAGGTCGACCATCACGACGTCTGGCAGCGCGCACGCATCACGGCGGCGTGCGTCGCGCGGGAGCATCGCGAGGTCGAACGGCTTCTCGACGAGGCGGAGCGCTGGCTGCGCGGGCAGGAGTGGGATGTCGCGCTGGCCGAGCGGCTCGTGATCGATCCGGAGGACTGAGCTTGCTCAAGGACTAGGCTCGCCCCGTGCACGCGGTCGACCTGATCGAGCGGAAGCGGAACGGGGAGGAGCTCTCCGCCGACGACGTTCGGGAGCTCATCGCCGCGTACGTGCGAGGCGACGTGCCCGACTACCAGGCCGCGGCGTTCCTGATGGCCGTCTGGTTTCGGGGGCTGACCCCGGCCGAGACGTACGCCATGACCGATGCGATGGTGGCGAGCGGCGTGACCGTCGACCTCGCGGCTCGACTCGGTCGCCGCGTCGTCGACAAGCACTCGACGGGTGGCGTCGGGGACAAGATCACGATCGCGGTCGGCCCGGTCGTCGCCGCCTGCGGCGTTCCCTTCGGGAAGATGAGCGGCCGCGGGCTCGGTCACACGGGGGGGACGCTCGACAAGCTCGAGTCGATCCCCGGCTTCCGCGTCGAGCTGACGACCGACGAGCTCGTCGAGCAGACTCGCGAGATCGGGATCGCGGTCGCGGGGCAGACGGCCGATCTCGTCCCGGCCGACAGGAAGCTCTATGCGCTGCGCGACGTGACGGCGACGATCGACCAGGACTCGCTCATCGCGGCCAGCATCATGTCGAAGAAGATCGCCGCAGGCGCGAGCGCGGTCGTCCTCGACGTCAAGGTCGGCAAGGGTGCGTTCATGCGGACGGTGGACGGCGCGCGCAAACTCGCGCAAGAGATGCGCGCGCTCGGCGAGCAGGCCGGGATGGACGTGGTCTGCGTGCTGACGGACATGGATCAGCCGCTCGGCCGTGCGGTCGGGAACGCGCTCGAGGTGCGGGAGGCGTGGGAGGCGCTGAGCGGCGGCGGCCCGGCCGATCTCCGCGAGCTCGTCGTCGGCGAAGCCGCACAGCTCCTGGCGCTCTCGGATCTCGGCGTGGACGAGGAGGAGGGGAGGCGCCGTGTGGAGACCGTGCTCGAAGACGGCTCGGCACTCGCGACCTACGACCGGTGGGTCCGGGCGCAGGGCGGCGACCCCGATCCGGCTCGATTGCCCGTGGCGCCCGTCGTGCTGGAGGTGACCGCGCCGGTGGCCGGGTATGTGCACGAGCTGGGAGCGAGGGAGGTCGCCGCCGCGGCGATGGAGCTGGGCGCCGGCCGGGAGGTCGCCGGGGCGCCGGTCGACCACGCGGTCGGCGTGGTCTGCATCCGCAAGCGCGGGGAGGAGGTCGCGTCCGGCGAGCCGCTCGCCGAGATTCATGCGCGCGACGGGGCGGCGGCTGCGAGGGCGGAGACGGCGCTCCTGGCCGCCTACGAGATCGGCGTCGGCGAGCCGGAGCCGAGGCCGCTCGTCCTCGAGGTGTTGCGGTGAGCGAGCGCATGCGCCGGGTCAACGAGTCCGTCCGGCAGGTGCTTGCCGAAGCGCTCCCCGAGCTCAAGGATCCGCGGCTCGGCCTCGTCACCGTGACCGGCGTGAAGACGGCCCCCGACCTCCGGCACGCGACGGTCTTCGTCAGCGTGCTCGGCTCGAGCCGGAAGCGGCGCGCCAGTCTAGACGGGCTCGAGGCGGCGCACGGGGTTCTCCAGTCGCGGCTCGCGCGCGAGCTGAGAATGAAGCGAACCCCTCAGCTGACCTTCGAGTACGATCCGACGGTCGAGCGCGGCGTGCGCATGACCCGCCTGATCGACGAGCTCGCGCCGGACGACGATGACGCAGACGACTGACCTGAAGGCGATTGCGGACGCCCTCCAGCGGCACGACCGCTTCCTCGTCGTCACCCACGAGAACCCTGACGGGGACGCGCTCGGCTCGCTGCTCGCAATCACGCTCGCCCTCCGGCAGCTCGGCAAGGACGCCGTCATGTATCTCCCGGGCGACACGCCGCTGCCGCGGGAGTACGCGTTCATGCCGCTCGAGGATCTCGCCCGCGTCGCGCCGGCGGACGCGGCCGAGCGGGTGCTCGTCGCCGTCGACTGCGCGAAGGAGGACCGGATCGGCGACGACGCCGTACGCTCCCGCGCGCCACTCGTCCTCGACATCGACCATCACCACGACAACACCCGCTTCGGTGACGTCAACCTGATCGTCGCCGATGCGTCCTCGACCGGGGAGGTGCTGCGGGACCTCTTCGCCGAGCTCGGCGTCGAGCTGACGCCCGAGCTCGCGGAGCCGCTCTACATCGCGCTCGTCACCGACACCGGTCGCTTCCAGTACGCGAACACGACGCCGAAGTCCCTTCGTCTGGCAGCCGAGCTCGTCGAGGCCGGAGCCGACGTCCACGCCGTCTTCCAGGAGGTCTACGAGTCCGTCGAGTTCGCGAAGCTGAAGCTCCTCGCGCGTGCCCTCGGCCGTGCCGAGGTGCTCGAGGGGGGGCGAATCGTCGTCTCGCACCTCCTGCGCGCCGACTTCGCCGAGGTGGGAGCCGCGGAGCCGTACTCCGAGGGGATCATCGACTATCTGCGGGCGGTCGAGGGAGCCGAGCTCGCCGTGCTGGTCAGGGAGCAGTTGCACAAGAGCCCCCATGCCTACAAGGGATCGCTTCGCTCGAGCATCGACGAGCTCGACGTCTCGGTGATCGCACGGTCCTTCGGGGGAGGGGGACACCGCCAGGCCGCGGGGTTCTCGAGCAGCGACTCCCTCGACGAGATCGTCGAGCGCATCCGGCTGGGATTCCGCGAGCAACGTGCCACCTCGCGCGCTTGAGCCCGCGGGCGTCGCGCTCGTCGACAAGCCGAGCGGCCCTTCCTCGTTCGCCGTCGTCGCGCAGATCCGACGCGTGACGGGTGCCCGGACCGGCCACGCGGGGACGCTCGATCCCTTCGCGACCGGGCTCCTGCTCATCCTCTCCGGGCGGGCGACCAAGCTGACCCCGAGCCTCGTCGGGCTCGACAAGCGGTACGTGACCGAGATCGATCTCACCTCCCGGACGTCCACCGGCGATCCGGAGGGAGAGGTCCTCGAACACCACACGCCTCCTACTCGCGACGAGCTGGAGGAGAAGCTCGAGAGCCTGCGCGGGGAGATCGAGCTGCCGATTCCGGCTACCTCGGCCGTGAAGATCGGCGGAGAGCGCGCGTACAAGCTCGCGCGTCGCGGCGTCGAGGTGGAGATGCCCGTGCGCCGCTCGACCGTGCGCGAGCTCGAGATCGTCGGCTACACGGGCGACACGGTGACTCTCGACGTCCGGGTGAGCTCCGGAACGTACATCCGGTCGCTTGCACTGGAGCTCGGCGGGCACTGCGTCTGCCTGTGGCGAACGGAGGTGGGGCCGTTCTCGGTCGCCGATGCCGTCGCGCCGGAGGCATTCGCGGCCGACCGGCTCCTGCCGGAGGCCGAAGTGCTGGAGCGCGTGTGAACGTCGCTCGCGAACCTGCCGAGCTGTCCGGGGCGCGGCGCGCCGTCGCGGTCGGAACCTTCGACGGCGTCCACAGGGGCCATCTGCGGGTGATCGAGACCGCGCGGAACGCACGTCTGCGGACGGGCGTCGTGACGTTCGATCCACATCCGCGCGCCGTGCTCGGCGGGCACGTCGAGCTGCTCGCGACGCTCGAGCGGCGGCTGGAGCTGTTCGAAGCGGCAGGGGTCGACGACGTCCTCGTCCTCCGCTTCGACGAGCGGCTCGCGTCCCTCTCGGCGACCCAGTTCGCAGAGGTGATGCTGCGCGGGATCGGCGCCGAGACGGTCGCCGTCGGCGAGACGTTCCGCTTCGGGCACGGACGCGAAGGCGACCTCGCGTTGCTCGAACGGCTCGGCTTCGACGTGCGACGGGTGCCCCTGGTCGAGAACGTCTCCTCGAGCCGCATCCGGCAGCTCGTGCACGCCGGCGAGACGGAGCATGCCGCGATGCTGCTGGGGCGACCTCCGGAGGTCGAAGGGATCGTCGTCCGCGGTGACGGACGCGGCCGCGAACTCGGGTTCCCGACCGCGAACCTCGACGTCCCGGAAGGGCTTCTCGTCCCCCCGGACGGTGTCTACGCGGGCTGGACGCGCGACAGGCGCGCCGCGATCTCGATCGGCACGAATCCGCACTTCGACGGCGTCGAGCGGCGTGTCGAGGCACATCTGCTCGATTTCGACGGCGACCTGTACGGCGACCGGCTCATCGTGGAGCTGTGGAGCCCGATCCGCGAGCAGCGGCGCTTCGACTCGCTCGACGAGCTCGTCGCGGCGATCGACGCCGACGTCGAGCGCACCCGAGGCGTGGCGCGGCCGGGCTAGCCGGCGCGGGGGAGGGCGACCCAGCCGACTCGCGCGACGTCGGGACGCGGGAAGTCGCTTCGCCACGTCATGAGCGTCGCGGTCGTGCTGAGCCGATAGCGTCGCTCGACCCTCGTCCCGGTCACGGGATCCGTCTCCGACTCGGTGACCGTGCCCCGGGCGACGACCGCGTCCAGGCCGTCGAGTGAGTACGTCCCGTCGACGTCCGCCAGATCGGGCGTCTGCACCGGCGGAGGCGCGAGCCGCAGGTCCTCGACGACGTGTCGGATCACGCCCGATCCCCGCCAGGAGTTCGTCAGCACCGCGAGCACGACCTCACGCTCGGGAACGACCTTGAGCAGCGACTGGAAGCCGCCGATCGAGCCCTCGTGCTCGAGCATGCCGTCCCGAACCCACCAGCCGAGCGCGTACTGCGCTCCGAGAGCGTCCGCGACGGGCCGATGCAGGTGTTCCCACTCCTGGCAGTGCGTGCGGCCGTACTCGACGAGGTCGCCGACGGTGGACCACAGCCCGCCGGCGGGTCGGCGCTCGACCGGATACGTCGGATCTGCGACGGCACCGCCCGGCAGCGTCCCGAAGACGGCGTCGTCCGGAATCTCGAAACTCGTGCGCCGGAGCCCGAGCGGCTCGAGCACGAGCTCGCGCACGGCCTCCGAGTACGCCCCGTCGAAGGCGGAAGCCGCCTCGCGGTACCCGGCATTCGAATACGACCAGAGCCCGGCGCACTCCGGCGGCAGCGGCTCGGGCCGTTCGGGACGGTAACCAGCGGTGTGGGAGAGGAGCGCGCGCCGCCGGTCGTCGAGCAGTCCCGCGAGGGACAGCGCGGTCGCCGTGAACGACTTCGTGATCGACGCGACCCGAAACGGGCGCTCGTGCTCGCCCGCGAACGTCGTCCGGCCGTCGCCATGCAGGGCCGCGGCGACGACGGAAACGCCGGTCCGCGACTGCGCCTCGCGCACGATCTCGGCCAGACCCTCCTGCGGAATCGCGCTTCCCATGCCGCTTTCCGCTACCCTACCCGGCGACCCAGGCCCGGCTCGCGTCAACGCTCCTTGGCGCCGCGGGCGGAGCCTCGGGAGGCAACGAGGAAGGAGAGGGCGTGGCCCTGACCAAGGAAACGAAGCAGGAGATCATCTCGAAGCACGGCCGCAACGAGGCCGACACCGGTTCGCCGCAGGTGCAGATCGCGATGCTGACGCAGCGGATCAACGACCTGACCGAGCATCTGCGCACCCACAAGCACGACCACTACTCGCGGCGTGGGCTGCTCAAGCTGGTCGGGCAACGCCGCCGCTTCCTGAACTACCTGCAGAAGCACGACCTCGAGGGCTACCGGGCCCTCATCAAGGAGCTCGGCCTGCGCCGCTAGCTCCGAAGAACACGGAGGGTGGAAGTTCGAGCGAGCTCCCCGACCACGATGAGCTGGCTCGAGCTCCCGCCCTCCACAAGCAAAGTGGAGGACAATTGATGAGTATCGCGACCGAGCGCCGGGCGCAGGTCTCCGTCCAGATCGGGACACAGGAGATCTCTTTCGAAACCGGCCATCTCGCGAAGCAGGCGGACGGCGCCGTCGTCGTCCGCGGAGGCGACA
>JAICME010000084.1 GCA_025929425.1 Thermoleophilia bacterium
CCCGCGAAAGGCGAGGAGCTCGCCCGCCGCTCGCGGCGCGTACCAGTCCCGCAGATAGCCGCTCACACGGCCGCCGCGGCGCGACAACGACCCGATCCGCGCGGCGACGTCCTGCAGCTCCTCCCCCAGCTCCGCGATGTCGTACGGCGCCGTCTTGACCCGCATCAGGAGGCAGTTGAAGGCAGCGATGTCCACTCCCGTCGCGTCCAGGCCGGACTCGAGCGCCTGGACGAGCGTGGTTCCCGAGCCCGCGAAAGGATCGAGGACGTGGTCGCCGGGCTCGAGGTATCGGTCGAGCAGCACCTCGACGAGCTGCGGGATGAACTTGCCGTGGTACGGGTGGAGCCGGTGGACGTGCTTCGTCCGCTCCCGCTCGGGCAGCTCCGCCTCCGACCAGGAGAGGTCGAGGTCCAGGGTCGCGTACAGCTCGTCCTGCGTGACGGCCACGCGAACCGATTCGACGCTACGGCTAGAACGCCTGCGGGATGCGGCGCACGCGGCCGTCGCGTACGGCGATGACGTCGAAGCCCACGGCGAGCCCTGCGAGCTCGGGACGGCCGCCGAGCCAGGCTGCTGCTGCTCGTCTCAGGCGCCGTTGCTTCTCCGCGTTCACCATCTCGAGCGGATCGCCGAATCGCGACCCGTTCTTCTCCTTCACTTCGACAAAGCGCAGGGTTCGTCCGCGCCGCACGATCAGGTCGAGTTCGTTTCCTCCCGCCCAGACGTTCGCGCCGAGAATCCGCCAGCCCCGCAAGCGGTACCACCACCACGCGCGGCGCTCGGCCGCGTAGCCGGAACCCCTTCTAGGCAATGGCTGGAAGCGTTGTCGGCGAAGCCGACGGTGCCCGGCCGGCAGACCCCCGGTCGCCTT
This sequence comes from Thermoleophilia bacterium, assembly GCA_025929425.1. GTDB lineage: Bacteria > Actinomycetota > Thermoleophilia > Gaiellales > Gaiellaceae > Palsa-739. The sequence continues at coordinate 872 of JAICME010000084.1, forward strand.
CGGCTCCCGGATGGGCCTCGGTCTCGTAGCAGAGCGCCTGGAAGCTCAGCCGGTGCACCGCGGACGGACCTCGCGCACGGACGACCGCGGAGTGGCCGGGGGTGATGTAACCGACGTGCTGGGCGAAGCCATACGCGGGATAGAGCGCGTCGAGGCGGCGCATGAGCCGATCGCGCGTCACCTTCGCCACGATCGAGGCGGCCGCGATGGCGGCGCTCTTCTCGTCGCCGTCGACGACGGCCGTGTGCTCCGGCGCGGCCGGGCCAAGCCGAAAGCCGTCCACGAGGCACGCCTGCGCCGGAGGCGTCAGCGCCTGGAGCATCGCCCGCAGGCCCGCGAGGTTCGAGCGATGCAGCCCGTTGCGATCGATCTCACCGGGCGGGATCACGCGGACCGCAACGCGCTCGGCGCAGCTCACCACGGCGCGGAAGAGCTCCTCGCGGCGCTCGGGCGAGCATTGCTTCGAGTCGTTGAGGAAGCCGAGCGGCCGCACGCGATGGTCGCGCAGCGAGCCGTAGTCGAGCAGCACACCGGCGACCACGAGTGGGCCGGCAAGAGAGCCGCGCCCCGCCTCGTCCGCGCCGGCAACGAAGCGCGCCCCGAGCTTGCGGTCGAACCGGAGCAGCTTCTGGCCGGTGCGCTTCTGCACGCTCGCGACCATAGCGCGCACTCCGGCCGCGGAGGACGGGCGTCAGGAAGTCGCCGGAAAGGTGTTACTCGGCGGGAGTGGCTTCGGCCTTCTCGGCCTCGGCCTCAGGCTCTGCTTCGGGCTCCGCTTCCGCCTCGGGCTCAGCCACCGCCTCGGCTTCGGGGTCGGCCTCAGCTTCGGGCTCGGACGTCGCCTCCGCCTCTACCGCCTCGTCGGCTTCGGCCTCCGGCGTCTCCGCGACCTCGGCCGCTTCCGGCTCGACCTCGTCGAGCGACTCGCCGATGTCCGCCAGCCCGCCTTCCACCGCCTGCGGCAGCTCCGAGCCCGCTCCGTACCGCCGCTCGCGGACGCGGGCCTTCTTGCCGACACGGCCGCGCAGGTAGTAGAGCTTCGCGCGGTTGACGTCGCCGATCGCGGCGACCTCGATCTTCTCGATCTTCGGCGAGTGGAGCGGGAACGTGCGCTCGACGCCGACGCCGAACGACTGCTTCCGCACCGTGAAAGTCTCGCGTGCGCCGGCTCCCTGGCGCTTGAGCACGATCCCCTCGAAGACCTGCACACGCCGGCGCGTGCCCTCGATCACCTGGAAGTGGACACGCACCGTGTCCCCCGCCTTGAAGCGCGGCACGTTGCGCAGCTGGGCGCGCTCGAGGTCCTGGATGACGTTGCTCATAGAAAGAGGGCCTGACGGCCGACGGCCAAGGGTAGCGGAATCGATCCCGAGCCGACTCGGCTAGCGAAAGCCGATTCGGTCGGGCGGCCAGTAGACGAAGAACACGGTTCCGATGAGCTTGTTCCGCGGAACCGAGCCCCATGTGCGTGAGTCGCAGGACTCCGAGCGGTTGTCGCCCATCATGAAGTACGCCCCTGCGGGGACGTGCCAGACCTGACCGAAGTGGGCGCTGTCCTGAAGGCGTCGAGCGGCGGAGAGGTACGGCTCTTTGAGCTTGAAGTCCTTCTCCCCCGGTTTCTGGATCCAGATGAATCCGTTGTCGTCCTCACGCACGGTCTCGTTCGGGAGGCCGATCAACCGCTTCACGAACGTGCCACCCTCGCCGCACTTCAGCGCGGCCTCGGTCGGCGTGTTGAAGACGACGATGTCGCCGCGCGACGGCGGCCCGAAGTCGAGACAGATACGGCAGGCGAGCACCCGGTCGCTCGAACTGCCGAGGCAGCCCGGCTCCGCCGGCCCGCGCGCGCAGTTCAGCGTCGGCTCCATCGACGAAGAGGGGATGCGGTACGGGTTGACGACCCACTCCTTCAACGCGAGCACGATCAGGATCGCCCCGACGATGGTGAGGATCCAGTCGAGGGTGACCCGCACGCTCCGTGGCAGGCCCGGAAAGAGCCGGGCGAGCGGATCGCGGCTCCGGCGGTCGGCATACCGGTCGGAGCGGGCGGTGTCGAGGAACGGGTCCCGCGGGACCTGTGTCTCGCCGTAGCGGCTGTACTCGCCGCCGTAGCCCCCGTAGTCGCTGCGCTGCCACGGCGATTCGGGCTCGGGCTGGTCGGAGCTCGGCTCCCCGTGGCTGGGCCGGCCGTAGCTGGGCCGGTCCAAGGTCGGCCAGCCGCTCTCAGGTCCAGCGTCCGGCGCCTGCTCCTCTTCGGCGCCCTTCTTCTCCTCGTCGTCGGGACGCGGGCGGTTCCAGTCGTCGTAATCGCTCATCGCACATGCTCCTGCCGCCAGGCATCGACACGCGCGTGGTCGCCCGAGAGCAGCACCTCGGGCACTGACCAGCCGCGGAAGTCGGCGGGCCGCGTGTAGTGCGGATACTCGAGCCCACCACCGAGCTCCTCGGAGAAGCTCTCGAGCTCACCCGATCCCTCCGCCAGCGCCCCCGGCAACCGCCGCGCCACGGCGTCGAGCAGGAGCATCGCAGGGAGGTCGCCGTTCGAAAGGACGTACGGCCCGACCGAGATCGCATCGGTCGCCAGGCGCTCGACGATCCGCTCGTCGAATCCCTCGAACCGGGAGGAGAGGAGCGTCAGCGCGGGCAGTGCCGCGAGCTCCTCGACGACGCTCTGCGTCAGCTGCCGCCCCTTCGGGGACAGCGCGATCACCGGGCCCGGCTGTTCTCCGCCGTAGACGGCCTCGAGCGCCGCGGCGACGACGTCCAAGCGCAGCACCATTCCCGCTCCGCCCCCGTACGGCTCGTCGTCGACCTGGCCCGCGCGCAGCGGGGTCGAGTCTCGGTAGTTGAAGAGCCGGAGCTCGAGCTCCGTGCCGAGCACGCCGGCGACCGGCTGCTGCTCCGTCAGCCAGGCATAGGCGTGAGGAACGAGTGTGAAGACGTCGATGCGCACGGCTGGCTTATTCCGGGTCTACGAACCCCACGGCGACGACGATTCGCCCGCCGGCCAGATCCACCTGCCGGACGCACGCCTCGACGAGAGGCAGTGACGTACCGGAGTCGAGCTCGAGCACGTCGTTCGCAGGGTACTCGAGTACATCGCGCACCCGTCCGAGCAGCCGCCCGTTTTCCTCTTCCACGCTCAGCCCGACGAGCTGGAAGACGTAGAACTCGTCCGCGTCGCCGAGGGGCGGCAGCGTCGCCCGCGCGACGGCGAGCTCGGTGCCGCGCTCCACCTGACGATCGAGGCTGATCACCGGCCGGCCGCCGGAGCCGTGCCGTGAGATGACCACCGTCGCCGGCTCTCCGCCCGCGTAAAGCGTCGCGCCGCCGGCGAAGACGCCCTTGCGCTCGCTCGGGCCCTCGACGAAGAAGGCGCCGTCGAGGCCGTGCGGCTTCCCCACGCGGCCGACGGGGACGAGCTCAGAGCCCACGCTCGGTGAACTCGACAACGGCTTCTTCCCGGGTTGCCTTGAGCTCGGCGCCTGCATAGGGCGTCCGCCGCGGCGCGAGGTCGAACAGCCAGTACGCGCCCGGCTCCTCCTCGTACGGCATGCCGACGCTGCCGGCGTTGACCACGCGCACCCCGGCGACGGTGCGCTCGAACTGCGTATGCGTGTGTCCGCAGACGACCGTCGAGACGTCGAGTCCTTCGAACAGCGGGGCCAGCCGCTCCTCGGGTGTCCGCTCGGTGAAGATGTCCATGTCGTTGCGCGGGGAGGCGTGGCAGTAGAGGACGTCGCCGATCTGCTGTGTCTCCGGCAGCTCGTGCAGGAAGGCGATCTCCTCCTCACTCAGTCGGCCGCGCGTCTCCTCGACGAGCGGCTCCGGAACGAGCCCGCCCTCGCCGGGAAAGAGCTCGCGGTCGGCGTTGCCTCGGACCCAGCGGACGCGGTCGCCCAAGCCACGCAGCCGCGCAAGCGTCTCGGAGGGCTGATCACCACCTGCGACTACGTCGCCGCCGACCACGATCGTCACATCCTCCGGAACCTCTGCGAGCACCGCGTCGAGTGCGGGCAGGTTGCCGTGGACGTCGTAGAGGGCCGCGACCGGCAATTATCCGCTCCGGCGCCGCGCATGTCGGCGCCTCCGCTCCCCGTTGAGCTCCGTCGAACCTACGCTCATCGTGTCAGTCGATGATCTCGAGCTGCATCCGGCGTCCCGCCTCGACACCGCCGGCGCGGACGACCGTACGCAGTGCGCGCGCGAGGCGCCCCTGGCGGCCGATCACCTTGCCAACGTCTCCTTCGGCGACATGGAGCCGCAGAAGGAGCGTGCCGTCGGGCTCCTCGACCTCCTCCACGTGCACGACGTCGGGCTCGTCGACGAGCCGGCGCGCGAGCTCGGCAACCAACTCCGCCACGGCGCTACTGAATGCCCTGCGCCTTGAGGAGCTTGGCCACCGACTCGGTCGGCTGTGCGCCCTTCTCGAGCCAGCCGCGCACCTTGTCCTCGTCGAGGTCGATGAGCGACGGATCCGACTGCGGGTTGTAGCGCCCAACGATCTCGATGAACTTGCCGTCGCGCGGCGAGCGCGAATCGGCGGCGACGACGCGGTAGATCGGGTTCTTCTTCGAGCCGACCCGCGTCAGCCTGAGCTTCACTGCCATTGGCTTACCTCTTCGCTTTCTTCTTCTTCCGCTTGCTGCTCGCCTTGCGAGTCGCACTCGGTCTCGGTTTGGACGACGGCATGGTAGGCGCCCCGGGCATGCCCGCCAGCGACGGCATCTTGCCCGATCCGACCATCTTCATCATCTTCGCCATCTGCTTCCGCGCCTCGATGAGCTGATTGACCTGCTCGACCGTCGTGCCCGAGCCCGCCGCGATCCGCTTGCGGCGCGAGGCGTCGATCACGTGCGGGACGCGTCGCTCGTGCGGCGTCATCGAGAGGATGATCGCTTCGACCCGCTTCAGCTGCCCCTCGTCGACCTGGTCGAGACCTTCGAGCTGGTTCCCGAGACCGGGGATCATCTTGAGGATCCCCTGCAGCGGCCCCATGCGACGCAGCATCTTGTAGCTCGAGAGGAAGTCGTCGAACGAGAACTCGCCCTTGAGCATGCGCTTCTCGAGCTGCTCCTTCTCGTCGTCGGCGATCGCGGCCTCGGCGCGCTCGATCAGCGTCAGCACGTCGCCCATGCCGAGGATGCGCGATGCCATCCGGTCCGGGTGGAACCAGTCGAGCGCGTCGAGCTTCTCGCCGAGTGACGCGAGCTTGATCGGCTTGCCCGTGACAGCGCGCACGGAGAGCGCTGCGCCGCCGCGCGCGTCGCCGTCGAGTTTCGTCAGGACGACGCCGTCGAAGTCGATCCGTTCCTGGAACGTCTGGGCGACGTTGACGGCCTCCTGCCCGGTCATGGCATCGAGGACGAGCAGGACGTTCGTCGGCTTCGCCTCGCGCCGCACTGCGGCGAGCTCCTCCATCAGCGCCTCGTCGACGTGCAGGCGCCCGGCGGTATCGAGGATGACGACGTCCCGGCCGTCGGTCTTCGCGCGCTCGATCCCGTCGTGGACGGCCTTGACGGGGTCGGCGCGCTCGTCGGCGTAGACCGGCACGCCGACCTGTGTGCCGAGCTGGACGAGCTGGTCGATCGCCGCCGGGCGCTGGAGGTCGGCGGCCACGAGTGCGGGTTTGCGGCCTTCCTTGGAGAGCAGGAGCGCGAGCTTCCCCGCGGCCGTCGTCTTGCCCGAACCCTGGAGCCCGGCAAGGAGGATCGTCGTCGGTGGGCGCGGCGAGAAGGCGAGGCGGGAGTCCGACGAGCCGAGGAGCTCGGTCAGCTCCTCGTGGACGATCTTCACGACCTCCTGGCCCGGCGTGAGGCTCTTCCGCACGGTCTCGCCGAGAGCGCGCTCGCGCACGTGCGCGACGAACTCCTTGACGACGCCGAAGTTGACGTCGGCCTCGAGCAGGGCGAGGCGCACCTCGCGCATGGCGCGGGAGATCGCCTCGTCGTCGAGGACACCGCGCCCGCGGAGATCGCCGAGGGCGCTCTGGAGCTTCTCGCTGAGAGCGTCGAACATCGCGGCTCGCAGGGTAGCCGGGCTGGAAACCGCGCAGTCCGGGAGTCAGACTGGCGGCCATGGTTTCCGCAGCCGCAACGCGGAAGACCGTCAGTGTCCTCTTCTGCGACCTGGCCGACTCGACCGCGCTCGGCGAGCGCCTCGATCCCGAGCCGCTCCGCGAGCTGCTCGGCCGGTGGTACGACGAGATGCGGGTGGCGGTGGAACGCCATGGTGGCACCGTCGAGAAGTTCGTCGGCGACGCGGTGATGGCCATCTTCGGCGTGCCGCGGGCGCACGAGGACGATGCTCTGAGGGCGATCCGGGCAGCGGTCGAGATGCAGAGCGCGGTCAAGCGGCTGAACAGCGGGCGCGACGCCCCGGAGCTTCGGATCCGGATCGGGATCAACACCGGCGAGGTCGTCACCGGCGACGAGGTCGCGACTCTCGCCACCGGGGATGCCGTGAACACGGCGAAACGCCTCGAGGAAGCCGCCGGAGCCGGCGAGATCCTGATCGGCGCTGTCACGGAGCGGCTCGTCCGCCACGCTGCGCTCCTCGAGGCCGTGGAGCCCGTCGAGGCCAAGGGCAAGAGCTCGCCTCTCGCCGCGTGGCGGGTGGTGCACGCCGTTCCCGATGCCGAGCCGTTCGCCAGGCGCTGGGACACGCCGCTCGTGGGACGAGGTCGCGAGCTCGCGGTTCTGCGGGACGAGCTCGCCGCGAGCGCGGGCTCTCGAGCCTGCCGCCTGGTCACCGTTCTGGGCGACGCCGGCGTCGGCAAGACACGGCTGGTCTCGGAGCTCGTGGCGGAGTCGGGCGAGTCCGCGAAGATCGTTTCGGGGCGCTGCCTTCCGTACGGTGACGGGATCACGTTCTGGCCGGTCGCGGAGCTGATCCGGGGGCTCGGCGGTGACGCGGCGATCGCCGAGGCGGCGCGAACCGAGCCCGACGCGGCGCTGATCGTCGAACGGCTCGGGGCGCTCGGTGGGAGCGGCGGCCCGGCCGAGGAGCTCTTCTGGGCGGTGCGCCGTCTCTTCGAAGCTCTCGCGCGCGAACGCCCGCTGATCGTCGTGCTCGAGGATCTTCACTGGGCCGAGCCCACGCTGCTCGATCTCGTCGAGCACGTGAGCCGGTGGAGCCGCGACGCGCCGATCCTCCTCCTCGCCCTCGCCCGGCCCGAGCTGCTCGAGGAACGTCCGCGCTGGGAGGGCACCCTGCTGCGACTCGGTTCGCTCTCCCCCGAAGAGGCGTCTCAACTCCTCGAGGCGCTCGACGACGACGGTCTCCTCTCACCGCAGACCCGTGCCCGCGTCGCCGAGACGGCGCAGGGCAACCCGCTCTACGCGGAGCAGCTGGTCGCGATGATCAGCGAGACGGGGACCGAGACAGAAGCGACGGACCTACCGCCCACGATTCAGGCGCTTCTCGCCGCTCGGCTCGACCGCATCGACCCGGCCGAACGCGACGTGCTCGAGCGCGCAGCCGTCGTGGGCAGGGAGTTCTGGCCCGGCGCGGTGGCCGCTCTCGGAGAGAGCCCGGGCGATGCAGTCGGCACCACGCTGCTCGAGCTCGTCCGGCTCGATTTCGTCGAGCCTGGCCCGCCCACGATTCCGGGTGAGGACGGCTTCCGGTTTCGCCACGCGCTGATCCGCGACGCCGCCTACGGGTCGACACCGCTACGGCGGCGGGCAGCACACCACGAGCGGTTCGCCTTGTGGCTCGCTTCGGTGGGCGACGCGAACGAGTACGACGAGATCCGCGCTTACCACCTCGAGCAGGCCGTCCTGCTTTCCCGGGAGCTCGGCGCGCAGAGCGACCGGGACGCCGCACTCGCCGCGAACGCGAACGCTCTCCTTGCGCGCACCGGAATCCGCGCCTATGCCCGGGGCGATGTACCGGCCGCGCGGAACCTTCTCACACGGGGACTCGCGCTCGGTCCCTCTGCTCGAGCGGACGATCTCGAGTTGCGGCGCATCCTGGCCCGGGCGCTCTGGGAGACCGGGGAAACCGAGGCGGCGCTCGACCTCGTCGAGGAGGTCGCCGCGGCAGCAGCGGCCACGGGCAATCGAGCCGAGGAGTGGTATGCGCGGCTCGACGCCGCCGGGATGCGCGGCGCCGGAGGGCCCGACGGCCTCCTTTCCTTTCTCGAGACGGCTTCCCAGGCGGTCGAGGTCTTCTCCGAGCTCGACGACGAGCGAGGGCTCGCGCAGGCGTGGCGCCGGATCTCGCGGGCCGAGATCGTGCGGTGCAGCTACGCCGCCGCAGAGACCGCAGCCGTCCGCGCTCTGCGTTACGCGCTCGGCTGCGGCGAGAGGGTCGACGCGGCCTGGGCGGCGGACGGCCTCGGGACTGCGCTCCTCTGGGGACCGACGCCCGTTGCGGACGCGATGCGCCGCTGCAACGAACTGATCGCGGAGGCCGGCGAGAACGAGGTGTTGCGCGCCAACCTGCTCGCAGCACTCGCGGGCCTGCGCGCACTCGAGGGCGACGTCGCGGACGCCCGACGCCTGCGGGTCGCCGCGGAGGACATCTACCGCGACCTGGGCCAACGGATGTCGATCGCAGGGCTTACGCAGGTAGCCGCTCAGATCGAGCGCCTCGCCGAGAACCCGGCGGGCGCGGAGGCGGAGATCCGAAGCGGTCTCGAGATCCTGCGCGGAACCGGCAGCGAGGCGCTCCAACAGGCCTGGCTGGCGGCGGCGCTCGTCGCGCAGGGCCGCTACGAGGAAGCGCGGGAACCGGCCGAGACGGCCCGCTCGATCGCCTCGCCCGAGGATGTCCTCGATCAGGTGGTCTGGCGTGGCGCTCTCGCCCGAGTCGAAGCGGCAGCCGGCAATCTCGAGGACGCGCTCGCGCTTGCGCGCAGCGCGGTGGAAGCGGCGTCCCTCACGGACGGCCTGACGATGCAGGCCGACGCGCTCGTCGATCTCGCGGCCGTCGCGGAGTCGGCCGGCGACCCCGAGGAGGCAGAGCGCTCGAGAGCCGAAGCCGCCGCTCTCTACAAGCGGAAAGGCGCGGTCGCCCGGACGTCCCTGGCGCTGTAGGGTCGGCCAAATCCCTCACAGGAGGTTGAGATGGCGATCGGGTCGACAACAGCGCGCGTTCCCGCGAAGGAGTATGGCAAGAACTACTCCAAGGGCTTCGACGCGGCTCTCGAGCAGGCGCTCGGCCAGCTGAGCAAGGAGATCGGGCCCGGCGAGTACAGCGTCGAGGTGCGGTTCGCGCTCGATGTCAAGGTCACCAATCCCGGCAAGGTCGGCTACATCAAGGTCTTCCTCGAGGCGACCTAGGCTCAGCCGGCGACGAGCGCGCGGGCGTAGTCGCGCGGGTCGAACGGCTGCAGGTCGTCCAGCGCCTCGCCGACGCCGACGAGCTTCACCGGCAGGCCGAGCTCGTACGCGATCGGGATCGCGACCCCGCCCTTCGCCGAACCGTCGAGCTTGGTCAAGACGACTCCGGTGATGCCGACCGCGTCGCCGAAGAGCCGTGCCTGCTGGACGCCGTTCTGCCCGGTGGTCGCGTCGACGACCAGGAGCGTCTCGTGCGGCGCTCCCTCGAGACGGCCGGCGACGACGCGCCGCACCTTCGCCAGTTCCTCCATGAGGTTCGTCTGCGTGTGGAGGCGGCCCGCGGTGTCGATGACCACGACGTCGCGGCCACGGGCGATCGCCGCCTCCACCGCGTCGTAGGCGACCGCAGCCGGATCGCCGCCGCGCTCCGAACCGACGAAGTCCGCCCCGGCCCGCTGGGCCCAGATCTCGAGCTGCTCCTCCGCCGCGGCGCGGTACGTATCCGCGGCCGCGACGACCACCGAGCGGCCGTGCTCGGCCAGCCGGGCCGAGAGCTTGCCGATCGTCGTCGTCTTGCCCGTGCCGTTGACGCCGACGACGAGGATCACCGCCGGCTCGTGCGCGACGTCGAGGATCGGGGGCTCGCCGAAGAGCTCGGTCACCTCCGCCGCAAGCGCGACGTTCAGCTCGGTGAGCTCGCCGCGCGCCTCGAGCCTCCGGACGAGCTCGGCGGTCGCACGGACACCGACGTC
>JAICME010000147.1 GCA_025929425.1 Thermoleophilia bacterium
AGCTGCGGGGCAGGGATTCGAACCCCAACTTCCTGATCCAGAGTCAGGCGTCCTACCATTAGACGACCCCGCAACGGGCCGGCGCTCAGTGTAGCCGGGGGTCTACGCGGGCTACGATCTGTTCGTGGGGACCTACATCGTCCGTCGCCTCTTCTGGGCCGTGTTCCTCTTCTTCGTCGCGACGCTCGTCACCTACATCATCTTCTTCGTCATCCCGACGAGCCCCGCGGAGCTCGCGGCGGGCAAGGCGGCGAAGCCGCAAATCGTCGCCCACATCGCTCAGAAGCTGCATCTCGATCTGCCGATCTACCAGCAGTACTGGCTCTTCCTCTGGAACATGGTGCGGCACGCCTCGCTGGGCTACTCGTTCCGCTTCGGCACGTCGGTGCGGTGGGTAGTGGCGCAGGACGCGCCGGTGACGGCATCGCTCGTGTTCGGCGGAGCCTTCTTCTGGACCTTGCTCGCGATCCCGACCGGCATCCTCTCGGCGCTGCGGCCTCGCTCGATCCTCGACCGGTTGACGATGGTCTTCGTGTTGATCGGCATTTCGGCGCCGGCCGTCTGGATAGGCCTGATCCTTGCCTACTTCTTCGGCTTCAAGCTCGGCTGGACGCCGATCGCCGACTACTGCAACTTCTTCCCCAGCCACCAGATCGGGGTCTGCTCCGGCCCGTGGCGCTGGGCGTACCACCTCATCCTGCCGTGGACGGCATTCATGTTCCTCAACGCGGCCATCTACACGCGGTTCATCCGGGCGAGCATGTTGGAGACCATGGGGGAGGACTACGTCCGCACCGCACGCGCGAAAGGCGCGCCCGCAATGCGGGTGAATCTGCACCACGTGCTGCGCAACAGCCTGCTTCCGACCGTGACGATGATGGGCATGGACATCAGCCTGAGCCTGGGCGGCGCCGTCTTCACCGAGACGGTGTTCAACCTGCACGGTCTCGGCCAGGACCTGATCGGCGCGGCGCTCAACGACGATCTGCCGGTCGTGGTCGGCATCACGATCTTCGCCACGCTCGCGGTGATCATCTTCAATTTCATCGTCGACATCGTCTACGCCTTCCTCGATCCGCGCATCAGGCTCGCCGGCTGACCGAGGCTAGGTCGCGGCTCGTACTGCTTCCGCGAGCACGCTGACGGCACGTCGCAGCGACGGTTCCGGCGCCACTGCGTAGCCGAGGAGGAGCGCCGGCTCGCGCACGGCCTCTGCACGGTGCTCGGCCATGCCGGCCAGTCCGATCCCTCTGGCTCGCGCTTCGGCCAGGACACGCGCTTCGTCCATGCCGTCCGGGAGCACGGCCTCGACGTAGAGCCCCGCCGCGTGACCGCGCACCCGGAGCGTGGGCAGTTGCCGCCCCAGCTCTTGCACCAGGGTGTCGCGCCGGCGCCGGTAGCGAAGGCGCATCCGCCGCAGATGCCGGTCGAGTTCGCCCCGGAGCAGGAAGTCGGCGAAGGCGAGCTGCTCGAGCCGCGGGGGCGAGATGACCGTGTACAGGACTTGCTCGACGAGCGGCCACACGAGCTCGCCGGGCGCGACGATCCAGCCGAGCCGAAGGGTGGGGGCGAGCGTCTTGCTCGTCGTTCCGCAGTAGACGACGCGCTCCGGCATCAGGCCCTGGAGCGAGCCGACCGGCGGACGGTCGTACCGGTACTCGGAGTCGAAGTCGTCCTCGATCACGAGCGCGTTTGACTCCTCGGCCCAGGCGAGGAGCCGGGCGCGCCGTTCCGGCGCGAGCACCACGCCGGTCGGGAACTGGTGCGCGGGCGTCACGAGCACCGCATCGGGAGACGCGGCGACGAGGGCGTCGACGTCGATTCCCTCGGCGTCGACCGGGATCGGGATCGTCTCGAGACCGCTCCGCGCGACGATCTGTCTGATCACCGCGTGGCTCGGGTCCTCGACCGCGATTCGCGTCCGCCCGGTGCCGAGGAGGACGCACCCGAGCAGGCTGACGGCCTGGGCGAAACCGGAGCAGATGAAGGTGTGCTCGGGCTCGCCGACCACGCCCCGCACCCGGCCGAGGTAGGCCGCGAGCGCGTCGCGGAGTTGGGCCGAGCCGCGGACGTCGCCGTAGGCGAGCTCGGCGTTCGGAGCACCGCGGAGCGCCGCGCGATACGACTTCAGCCATTCGCCTCGGGGGAAGGCGCCGTAGTCGGGCAGGTCGGGACGCAGGTTGTGCGGCCATTCGGGATCGGCCGTGAGCGTGCGCGCCGCCGCGGCGGCTCCGACGCCGCGGGCGACGACCGGCGGCGTGTTCCTGCGCCGCCGGAGGTAGCCCTCCGCGCCGAGCTGGGCATACGCGGCCACCACGAGGCCGCGCGAGATCCCGAGCTCCGTCGCGAGGGCCCGCGTCGAGGGGAGCGGTGTTCCCGCGCGCAGGGAGCCGCTTCGCACCCCGTCACGCAGTGCGCGCTCGAGCTGAAGCGAAAGCGGCTCGCGCAGGCTGCGGTCGAGCTCGACGAGCACTTCCGGCGCGCGGCTTCCCCTCGTCGACTGGTCCACTGAATCCGCTCCGAAGTGGACCTTAACACCGGGCCGCGGAAGGTCTAGCGTGGATCGCCTGAAGCTGCGCACCCTCCTCATCGGCTCCGTGGCTGTCCTGGTCGCTGCCGCCGCCGCGACGGCGGCGACCGGGACGCCGCAGGTCGTCGCCCGCGTGGTGACGGGAAGCAGACCGTGCTCCGAGGTCGGCGGCTTCGGCTCGCTCTGGGTCGGCAACAACGGCGGCAGCAGCCTGGCGCGCGTCGATCCCACCACGAACACGGTCACCGGGAAGCTCCGGGTCGGCGCGGGCCCGTGCGGCGTCGCGATCGGCGCCGGGAGCGTCTGGGTCGACGGCTACACGTCCGCGTCGGTCATCCGCGTCGATCCGAAGCGGCTGAAGGTCGTGAAACGGATCAAGCTGCCGGACCGGATCTGGGACGTGACCTTCGGGGCCGGCTCGGTCTGGGCCACGGAGACGAGCCTGGGCATCGTCGTGCGCATCAACGCGAGGACGAACCGGATCCAGCGGCGGTTCCAGCTGCCCGGGGGAGCACAGCTGGGAAACCTGCGGTACGGCGGCGGGGCGGTCTGGGTGGGCCAGCAGTACGGGAACCGCGTCTTCCGCATCGACACGCGCACGGGCCGCGTGAGCTCCGTGCGGGTCGGGAACGGCCCGCGCTCGCTCGCCGTCTCGCCCTCGGCCGTCTGGGTGTCCAACTCGTCCGACGCCACGGTCTCGCGGATCGATCCCGCGACGCGCAAGGTCGTCGCGACGATCGCCGTCGGTCAGCGCCCGGAGAATGCCGCGATTGCCGGTGACGGGACGGTGTTCGTCCCGAGCGTCGTCGACAACACGGTGGCGCGGATCGACCCCGCCACGAACAAGGTCATCGACACGATCCCGGTGGGGAAGGCCCCCTTCCCGGCTGCGTACGCGTTCGGCGACGTCTGGGTGCCCAGCTCCGGCGGACGGGACGTCTACCGGATCCACGTGGGCTGAGCCGCTACGCCGACCAGGTCAGGTCGACGGCGGGCGTCACCGTCGAGCCGCGCTTCCAGGCCACGTCCCAGACGTTGCCCTCGGGGTCGCGGAGGCTGAAGCGCGCGCAGGAACTCGGCCATGCGGTCCACGTCGGCGCAGGCGAGCGTGAAGAAGTTGAGCTGCGGCGGGACCACCTAGATCTCGAGCCGGTACATCGGCACGAGCCGCTGCTCGGTCTCCGTGTCGATGTGGGCGATCACCTCGACGTACGGCTCGAGGCCGCTGCCACGCAGCTTCGACTTGAGGAGCCCGTCGACCTGGAAGAGGCCGGACGAGTTGTTCATCAGGATCTCGATCTTGATCGGCCGCTCCTCGCCGTCCGTGATCGCGACGTCCTCGATCGCCGCGGCCGAGAGCGAATGCATCGAGACGCTGCCCTTCTCGAACGGGATCCGCGAGCGGCCCTTCGCCATGTCGAGCGCATCCGCCACGCGGACGATCCCGGCGTCCACCGTCAGTGGCTCCCCGTCCGCGCGATGGCTGATGATCGCCTGCAGGACCTCGGAGACGATCACCGTCACGTCGGGCTCCTCGTAGATCCCCTCGAGCAACTCCCGCATCTTCGGCTCGGCGAGGAAGAGCGAGAAGTCCTCGTGGCCGTGCCGGTGGATCGACATGCCGATGCAATGGAGGAGCGCCGCGAGAACGACGACCACCTCGGCGTCGTCCTGGTCGAGCCCGAAGTCGCGGACGAGCCCCGGCTCGACACCGTGCTTCGTGAGCTGGCGGAGGAGCTTGAGCGCGATGTTCGTGACGATCTGGACGTGCACCCAGGAGTGGTCGTTGATCTCCATCCGCGCCACCGCGTTGACGTTCGAGACGTGCCACCAGCCCTTGAGCTGGTCGTCCGCGTTGACCCGCTCGATCAGCGTCCGCAGCTTCCGGTTGCCGCGCACGGGCACGTTGATGCGCATGCGGGCGACGGCCTCGGCCGGCGTGAGCCGCGTCTCGTGCTCGGCCTCCGCGTCGACCGGCTGGTCGATGCGCTCGGCGGTCTGTTCGTCGAGGTTCGTCTCATCCACTACTAGGCGCAGTCTGACGGATGGCGTATAGATGGGCCGATGCACGAACCGCATCCGGTCCACCTCGTCGTCGAGGACGATTACCGGCGCACGCGGATCACGGTCTTCTTCCGCCTGATCCTTGCGATCCCGCACTTGATCTGGTTCGGCCTGTGGACGCTGCTGATCGTCATCACCGCGGTCATCAACTGGCTGATCTCGATCTTCGCCGGCAAGCCCCCGCGCGGCTTGCACCGGCTGATGTGCAGCTACATCCGCTACCAGGCCCATCTCACTGCCTATCTCGCGCTCGTGGGCAATCCCTATCCCGGCTTCACGGGTGAGGCCGGCGAGTACCCGATCGACATCCGGCTTCCCGAGGAGCCGGTCGCGCAACGACGCTGGACGATCTTCCTGCGGTTCCTCCTCGCAGTGCCGGCGCTGATCGTCTCGGGGGCTCTCGCCGGGCTGAGCGGCGGCAACATCGGCTCGTCTCGCGGCCGGAAGAGCACGACACGCGGAACCGGCGGCGGCGCGTTGCTCTTCGTCTGCGGGGTGCTCGGCTGGTTCGCCTCGCTGGCCCGCGGCCGGATGCCGAAGGGCCTGCGCGACGCCGGCGCGTACTCGATCGGCTACTCCGCGCAGGGGAGCGCCTACCTCCTCCTCGTCACCGACCGCTACCCGAACGCCGACCCGACGGAGATGCTCGTCGAGGTCACCGACCGGCCGCCGCGCCATCCGGTGCGCGTCGTCGGGGATCCGTACGACCTTCGGCGCTCGCGCGTCACGGTCTTCTTCCGGCTCCTGCTCTCGCTGCCGCACCTCGTCTGGCTCGTGCTCTGGTCGATCGTCGCGCTCCTGGCGGCGGTCGGGCAGTGGTTCGTCGCGCTCTTCCGTGGCACGCCGGCGGCCGGGCTGCATCGTTTCCTCACCCGCTACGTGCGGTACCGGCTGCACGTCTACGCCTTCCTCCTGCTCGTCGGGAACCCGTTCCCCGGCTTCGCGGGAGTGGAGGGCACGTACCCACTCGACCTCGAGGTCGAAGAGCTGCGGCGGCAGAACCGCTGGAAGACCGGCTTCCGGATCGTGCTGGTGGTACCGGCCGCCCTCGTGAATGCCGCGCTCGGCGGAGCGCTCCTCGCCTCCGCGGTGCTGACCTGGTTCTACGCGCTGGCCAAGGGATCGGCGCCGTGGGGCCTGCGGAATCTCTCGGCATATGCACTCCGGTACGACGCGCAGGTGGAGGCGTACCTGCTCCTCCTGACCGACCGCTACCCGCACGCAAGCCCGCTCGAGGGCGACGACACTCCGCTGGAGTGACCCGCAGCCGCGCGGCGCTCGGACTCGGATTCGCCGCGGTCTGGGCCGTCGCGGCGTGGCTGCTCTGGCGCTCGTCGCTGCCGGCATACCA
>JAICME010000092.1 GCA_025929425.1 Thermoleophilia bacterium
GCCGGCCGCCTGCACGAGAGCCTCGGCTACCTGCCGCCGCTCGAATACGAACAACAGCACGCCCCCCAAGACCACGTTAGGCTCGAAAGACTGAAGGTGTGACCCACCAAACCCGGTCCCCGTCAAACCCGGTCCGGCTCAATCTGGACAGCCACCAGCCTACGACGACAGCCGTTCGAAGTCAAACCAATGAATCGCCCGAAGCTGGTCATGGCGCACCCCTCTTCCATTTGGCTCGGCTATCGGCCACGCAGCACGCGGCCAATCGAGCACACGTGATCACTCGTGCGCCTTACGGTTGAGTGCGTTCGACAGGTCCACGGCCGACCTCGGCGGGGCTACGAAGGACAGCTCCACACAAAGCCTCCACCCGGCTTTGACCCGAGCTTTACCGCTCGAGCGTGAGACGTCGGTCGAACTCAAGCACGCGCCGCATCGTCTCAAGGACGAGAGGGTCAGGCTGCCGGTCGAGCGCCTCCATCATCCGCACGAGGTCGCCGGGGGGGCGACAGCGGGTCGAACGCCCTGGCCGAGCGGCTCACGGTTGGCCCGGATGCGGAGGTCTTCGTCGCCGCGGGTCCCGGCAGGCTCTAGGACGATCTTGATCTCGCCGGCGTCGCTCTGGAGTTCGATCACTGGTTCGCGTTTGGGGTCGAGGTCGCTGAGGTCGAGCGGCTGACCGTCGACGCGCCGAGCGTGCAGGTTGTCGAGCGCTACCCCGAGCCGGCGGAGGCTCTCTTTGTTCAGGGAAGGTGCGAGGTCGAGGCCGCGCGTTGTTTCGTCAGAGCCGTGGATGACACGGGCGAGGCCGCCGACCAGGACGAAGCCGGTCTTGACGGCGCCTAGCTCGTGCAGGATCGCGTACGGGTCGAAGTGCGGCTCGCTCATCGCGGCGGCTTGTCGAGTCGGTCGAGCAGACGCGTCATCCTCTCCTGCGGGGTCAGTTCTCGGATCTCCTGGACCTGCACGTCGCGTTCCGGGTCGCGCTCGAAGGGCACGAGCACCGGCGGGATGTCGAACGATGCACTGACGATCCGCGACGAAACGCGAAACCTTCGGCGTGTCTCCTTCAAGTACGCAGCCGAGCATCTGGACTACGGCTACGCGCTCACCGGCCACGCAGCCCAGGCTTGACCGTCGAGCGTGCCTTCGTTCTCCTGCACGACCTCGGAGCTCTGCAGGAGTGGGGTTATGTGGCGTACAGCCGCGCTCGCCTTGAGACGCCGCGTTTATCTCGCCGACTGCGACGAGCTGGAGACGGAGACACCGTTCCGCCAGCCGGAGCCCGCCGGCCCTCCCGGGCGCGCGGCCCATGCGCTTCAGCGATCGGCCGCCGAGCCGCTCGCATTCGAACAGGGCCACCAGCGGACAGACACGATCCTGAATTTCCTGAACCAAGAGCTGGAGAAGCTCGACCGACATCGGGGACACGCCGCCGGACAACTCACAGCTGCGGAGCGCGACCTCACCGCACTCCGCCGGCGGAACTTCGGCCGCCGCGCCGAGCTCGAAACCATGATCGCCCTGCACAAGCAGACCCTCGAACGAGCCGATGAGAAAGCAGACCACCTACGCGATCGCGTCGCGGAGCGGAAGCAGGCGCTCGCGCTCGCACATGAGCGCGGCGGATCGACGCCTCGCCTGCGGGCCGAGCAACCGGAACGCAGTCGAACCGCGAAACTCGATCGCGAACCTCGTGGCCTTGAGCCCGAGCTATGACGGCACGCGACCGAGTCGCAGTCACCCAACCGTAGGCGAGGCGACCAGTCCCGTCGGCAAAGCGAAGGGACTGGTCGCGAGGCGAGTTACGGCGAAGGCGTCCAGTCCGCGACCTTTGTCCCGGTCGCATCGAATGCCGTCACTCTCTCCAGTTTGGCATCGCCTGAGGTCGCAGGCTTGGGAATGGAGGCGAGGAAGAAGTGCTCGGCCACCGGGGCGGTCAGGGTTGATCCGTCCTGGAGAGCGATGTTCACGGTCGCTGCGTCAACCTCGACGCTGCCATAGATGGTCAGCAGATCTGGGTGGTCGATGCCCCACTCTGGGCCGTCTGCGACGATCTTTGAATCGCCGTAAGTGTCCGGCGTGATGCAGCCGCCAGTTCCTGGCTTGCCCCCACTTGAGCCCACCGGGTCGTTGGCGTAGTCGATGAAGAAGCACTGGCCGCCCTGGTCGTTCGGTGCGGCCCATAGGTCCTGCGGACCGTCCGGTGTCTGGATCTCGATGACGCCGTGCGCGTGGCTCACGTCTGCTTGTGGGAACGCCTGGGCAAAGCCCTGCTTAGTGGCGTCGGCGACGATCTGACTTGGGACGTTGAGATCACTCGTGATCTCCGGCGGCGCCGGCGTGCCTTCGAATGCGCCGAAGCCAGCGGCGACGGCAACTCCTGCGCCCGCAAGTGCGACTAGGGCGACGGCGACCCCGAGCATGGGCCTCCAAGAGCGCCGGGTACGGACTGGCTCCAGAATGTGGTGAGTTCCGTCATGGGGCACAGGGTTCGCCGCAGCAAGGCGTGTAATCACTTTGTTGCTCATCTCGTCACTTCCTTTGGCTGAGGTCTTCGGATGGACTCAGCGGCTGCGAGCCTCGACGCGAGCCTTGTCTTCGCGCGGTGATACCTGACACGGCACGTGACCCCCGAGCACCCGAGCACGGTCGCTGCGTCAGCCAGCGAAAGGCCCTCCCAGGCGACGAGCCGTAAGACTTCACGGTCACCCTCGCTCAGGGCGTTGAAGGCCGTGGCGAGCACGCCGTCACCGACTGGGGCGGGCGCGCCGACTGGGGCGGGCGCGCCGACTGGCAACGCGTCGCTCGGCGCTGCCCGTGCCTGCTTGCGCCGCTCGTTCGCCAGCGTCTTCCAAGCAACGGCGTACAACCACGGCAGGGCCTCGTGGGGCACTTGGTCGATCCTGCGCAGGCATACCAAGAACGTCTCCGACACCACGTCGTCCACCACTGCGTCGGGCGCTCTGCGTCGCACATATGCTCGCACCGCCTCGCGGTTTGCCGTGTAGATCTGCTCGAACCGTTGGTTCATCTCACCCTGTTTATGTCGCGTCCGAGGCAGACGTTACGGGGACTTACTTCGCCGCTGGGTCATTCCGGAACTCGATGTCATTCTCGCCGGCGTGGCGGCGTTCGGTAGTGGCGCAGACTCGGGCGGCAGCTGACTCGACTCCGAATGTCGCCGAGGGCTGACTAAAGGGGGCGCCGGCTCCACCTCGCTCGAACCTGACGACTGAGGTCGGCTTGCACCGGTCGACATCTGCGGGGAACACCTGTTAATGATGCCGGTGCTCCGTGTCGCCACGAGTCAGCCGGATCGGGGAGGGGTGCAGCATAAGGCGCCGGAGCAAGCGTGACCTCTGCGGCGTCCACGGTGTTCAGACTTGCGAGGAGGTCAAGGTGACACGCTTCACGCGCATTGCCCGAACTTTGACGGCGATCATCTGCGCAGCGATAGTGGCCGCGGTCACGGCCGTATCCGCTTCCGCGGGTGGTTCGGCTGCGTCGGCGCGGTTGACTCCGCCCGGCGACATCTATACGTGCAGTTGGATCTCGCAGCATCCGGCCGAAGCGGCCACGGCAGGAGTGACATGTGATCCGGTCGTCTTCTTCATGGAAACGGGACCGGCTTCGCAGATTGGGGCTGCGCAGGTCGATGATGGCCCCACGATCACGGCGTCGCCTGACAGTCTCTGCAACTGGATCCCTGCACAGCCGACGCTCGTCGGGCAGGGTGTGTACGCCTGGTCGAACTACGAATATGCGGACTACTGGAACTTTGCCGCTTACAGCTCGCCGTATAACTACGAGTGGTACCTCCAGTTGCTCGACGGGACAAACCAGTACCACGGGAGCTTCTCAGGCTCCGGGACCGATAGTCCCTACCATGAGAAGAAAAACCTCGGTTACACCAACCGGCGCTTTGGTGGACACAACCTGAGCTCCACACCTACGCATTGGTACGTCTGTCACGACTAATCCGGCTGACATTGGCCATCCGAGGTACGACTCACGGACTAACCCTGATGAAGCAGGGAGGCGGCGGCAGCCTGAACTGATCGGCTACCTGGCCTCCTGCGGCAGCGGCGCTCGCCCCGTCCGGGCGGGCGCCCGCAGCCGTCTCTATCTCGTTCGGCCGAAGCGGCCAGCGCGAGGAGCACGCGGAGTCTTAGGAGCAGACTCGACACAGGACCACGGCGGAGGGGGTTGTGGCAGGCGGACCGGCCTCCAGTTCGGTGCACACATTGACCGACCACGTGCGAACTCGTTCATCAGGCACGAAAAGCAACGCGCACCGCGCCCCGCCCGAACTTGTAGAGACCAAAACGCCTGGTGCGGGGAGCGCGGCCTGCTTATCGCTCGATCGTCAGTCGTCGCTCGAACTCGAGTACGCGGCGCATCGTTTCGAGTACGAGCGGGTCGGGCTGCTGGTCGAGCGCTTCCATCATGCGGACGAGATCGCCGGGGGAGGCGACTGAGGGGCGAACACCCTGGCCGAGCGGCTCACGGTTGGCGCGGATGCGGAGGTCTTCGTAGCCGCGGGTACCGGCCGGCTCGAGGACGATCTTGATCTCGCCAGCGTCGCTCTCAAGTTCGATCACTGGTTCGCGCTTGGGGTCGAGGTTGCTTAGGTCGAGCGGCTGACCGTCGACGCGCTGCCCGTGCAGGTGGTCGAGGGCTACCCCGAGCCGCCGGAGGCTCTCCTTGTTCAGGGAAGGCGCGAGGTCCAGGCCGCGCGTGGTTTCGTCTGAGCCGTGGATGACCCGAGCGATTCCCCCGATCACGACGAAGCCGGTCTTCACCGCGCCTAGCTCGTCCAGGATCGCGTACGGGTCGAACCGGGTCTCGCTCATCGCGGCGGCTTGGCAAGTCGGTCGAGCAGGCGCGTCATCCTCTCCTGCGGGGTCAGTTCCCGCATCTCCTGGACCTGTGCGTCGCGCTCGGGGTCGCGCTCGTAGGGCACAAGCACCGGAGGGATGTCGAAGCCGCACGCCTGCAGGACGCGGCGGAGCGTCGAGAAACCGGGCTCGACGGTGTCCGTCTCCCAGCGGGCGATCGAGCTCGAGGCCATCCCGAGCCGTTGGGCAAGCTCTTTCTGCGAGTAGCCGGCGCGCAGGCGCGCCGAGCGGATCAGTTCGCCTGTCGTCATCGTCCGATCGGCAGCCTACGCTGTCGCCCTCATGTCTAGCATCACTCTCACTTTTGATATCGTACCTCCTTCTGAGAGTTCTCGATGGTGACCGTCTCTCCTCCCAGCTCGGAGCATCGGTGATCGAACGGCACTACAAGACGCGGGAAGTCGCCGAGCTTCTCGGAGTGCACCCCGAGACGATCCGTCGCGCTGCCCAGCGCGGCGAGCTCGAGTCCGTAAGGATCGGGCTCGACCGCATCTATGCAGAAAGCGCGGTCCAGAAGTTCCTCGCAGCTAACGTCGACCCCGCGGTGGCGGCCTTGAACGGACGGCGGCAGACTCGAGCTTCCAGCAACGGAAGGGAGGCTCGCTGATGGCGATCCGCAAACGCGGAAAGGGCCGCTGGCAAGTCCGCGTGCGGCCGTTCGCGGAGGTCACGCTGCCGACGAAGGAAGCGGCCGAGACGGTCGAGCTCGACTTGAAGCTTCGTCTCAAGCTCGGGCACCTCTACCGGGAGAGGCCGACGACGCTCGGCGACGAGCTCGACGGGCTGTTGGAGCGAAAGAAGTCGATGGGCGGAAGGCGCGGTCCGCTCCGGCCCGCCGGCGTCCGCTACTACCAGGACTGCGTCCGCCCATGGGAGCCGTTGCGCGACACACCCGTGCCCGCGCTCCCGCGCCGCCAGGTGGAGGACCACATCGCCGCCCGCGCCGCGGCGGCGCCAACTGCCGCGCGCAACGAGCTCCAGTTCCTCAAGGCCGCACTGCCCGCCGCGCAGTCGCGCGGACAGCAGGTCGACGTCGGCATCTTCGAGATCGAGCCGATCCGCGTCGAGGCGCGCGAGGGCGAGGCGCTCGAGTATGAGGAGCTGCTCGTCCTCGCCTCCTGGCTGCCCGAGCGCGTACAGCGCATCGTCCCGTTCTGCGGCACGGTCGGTCTCCGCTTCACCGAAGCGGTCACGCTCACCGACGACCGCGTCGACCTCGAGAGCGGCACGATCTTCATCCCCGGCCGGCTCAACAAGAGCCGCCGACCGAAGCCGATCCCGCTCGCCCGCATCGAGGTTCAGCTCCTCCGCGAGCAGCTCCTCGTCCGGCCCGCGGGAACGCGCGTGGTCTTCGGGACCGAGAAGGGCGCGGTGTACAGCCACTCGGGCTTCCAGTCGATTTGGCTGCCGGCGCTTCTCGCCGCCGGGCTCGCACACGAGGAGAAGCGCGAGGGCCGCAGCCTCGTCGTCGCGGACTTCCGCTTCCACTGGCTTCGGCACACGGCCATCTCGCTGATGGCTCGCGCGGGCATGAAGGCTGAGTTGATCGCCGAGCGCGTCGGCCACAACGACGGCGGCGCGCTCATCTACCGCCGGTACCGCCACCTCTTCCCCACCGAGGTTCGCGAGGCCGTCTCGATGCTCGACAGCATGGTCGCCGGAACGACTACGAAGACCGAAGCCGGAGGGTCAACGAGTGGTCAATAGGTGGTCAGACGAATCCGCTACTCGCCGCGATGGCGCATGGTTGAGCGGAGGAATCGAATGGGCGGTACTGGGCTCGAACCAGTGACCCCCAGCTTGTCGAGCTGGTGCTCTCCCAACTGAGCTAACCGCCCGGGTCGCGGGGATTGTAGCCACCTACGCGACGGCGAGGAACGAGCGAGCGACCGCTCGTCTTCTTCCGCCCACATCGCCGCATCGGCGAGGGCGATCGGGGTTCCGATCTCCGGTCGGCGCGACGCCGGCGCCCTGTGAATGGGGCCGGCTGCCCATCGCCGAAGCATGCGCCGGCGTACCGTAGGAGGCGCTCACACGCTTCGCCTCCCCCGGCCGGGTAGGGCCTATCGCACTTGGGCCGAGTGAATACCTCGCAGCTCGAGGTTCAGAAGATCTCGAGGCACCAGGGCAGGGGGCGCCACGCGAACAGTGCATCGGCGCGGGCGACGGCTCCCTCTCGGCGCTCATCGACGCGCAGTACTTCGTGCAGCTGCGCGAACGAGACGGCGCCGAGGTAGGCAGAGCCGAGCGCCGAGACATCGAGGGCGAGATCGGGCTCCTCGACGGTGCGATCGCAGGCGCCGTCCTCGAGCCGCCAGCGGCCGTCGTTCCACTCGCAGATCGCGTCGCGGACCTCGAGCACGAGCGGGCCGCCTTCCCCGTAGGCACGGCGGCTCAGGGCTGCGGGGAGATCGACAATCCGGATCCACAGCGCGTCACCGAACCCGTAGTGGGCGCGCCGCGGACTCGCGAGGAGCAGGAGGAGCGGATGATCCGGCGGCGCGAGGGACAGCTCGACGGTCGCCATCCAGTCGACGTCGAGCAGGAAACGCCAGATCGCGGCGGTTGCCTGCGGCGTGGCGCCGAGCGCCTCGCGCACCACGAGCCGCGACGTCGCGGAGCCGCCGCCGAAGCTGAAGTGCGTGCGGTAGATCGCGTACGCAACAGGCTCGCCGTCGAGCTCGAGGACGACGTAGCGGCGCGGCGCCGACGCCTCCTCCTCGGGCATGCGCAGCTGCCGGTTCCGCCACCAGGCCTCGCTCCGCGACGTCATCCCGGGGCGCTCTCGCCGCACCGCTTCGTAGATCGTCGGGAAGAGCTCGCCCGCCTCCTCCGGCGTGACGAACCGCGCCGCCCCGCCGAGCTCGACCGGCTCGGCGAACGCGTCCCACTCGTGCGGCACGTTCAGGTCTCCGGCCCAGGACGCGATCCCGTAGCCGAAGCGGCCGTAGATCGTCTCCTCGGACGCCCACAGCGCCGCGATCGACTCGCCGCGCTCGTGGATGTCGCGGAGTTGCGTGTCCATCATCGAGCGCAGAACGCCGCGGCGGCGGTGCGTCGGGTGGACCCCGACGGCGGTGATGCCCGCGCACGGGAGCGAGCCGCCGGGCACGGAGAGCTCGAACGGGAAGGCGCCGGCGCCGCCCACGATCTGGTCGCCCTCGAAGGCGGCGTGCATCCGCTCATGCGGCAGGATCTCGACAAAGCGCTCCAAGAAATCCTCGCTCGGGGGCGGGTTGAAGTACTGGCCGATCGCGCCGATGGCACGGCCGTACTCGTCCTGGTCGGTGCAGGCGCGGACGTCGAACACGTGCCGAAGCTACAGCTTCTCGAGCGGCGCGTAGTCGAGCATGAGCTTCCGCTCGCTGCCGTCGTCGGCGAAGCGGACGGTGACGAGGCCGCCGGGCTCGATCTGTACGACGACACCCTCGCCGAGCGTCGAATGACGGACGGAGTCGCCGGTCGAGAGATCCGGAACGTTCTCGAGCGGCTGGATCTGGCTCCGCCGCGGCGCGCCGTAGCCCGACCACGATGTGGGGCGCAGCCGGTCGCGTTCGACGTGCGCGTCGGGCAGCTCGTCGAGGAAGCGCGACGGCAGGTTGTGGTTGCGGCCGCCGTAGAGCATCCGCGAGCTCGCGTGGAGGAGCGTCAGGCGTTCCTCGGCGCGCGTCATCCCGACGTAGCACAGTCGCCGTTCTTCCTCGATCCCCTGTTCCTCGATCGAGCGCGAGTGCGGGAAGATCCCCTCCTCCATGCCGATCAGGTAGACGGCACGGAACTCGAGACCCTTCGCGTTGTGCAGCGTCATGAGCGTGACGAGCGAGCCGTCGCCGCGAATCGCGTCCTGGTCGGAGTAGAGCGAGATCTCCTGGAGGAAGGACGAGAGCGTCGTGTCCTCGGCCTGCTCGCGCCACTCGCGCGCAACCGAGACGAGCTCTTGCAGGTTCTCGATGCGACCCTGTGCCTCGATCGTGCGTTCGGCCTCGAGCGACTCCAGGTACCCGCTGCGCTGCAGGACCGCCTCGATCAGCTCCGGCACCTCGAGCTCCATCGCGGCGGACATGAGCGACTCGATCATCCCGCGGAAGGACTTGAGCGCCTTTTGCGGCGCCGCGCCGACGCCGGCGTTCTCCGCCTCGGCGGTCGCCTCCCAGAGCGAGATCTCGCGCTGGTCGGCCCACGTCGCCAGTCGCGCGAGCGTGGAGTCGCCGATGCCGCGGCGCGGGCGCGTCGCGATGCGGATGAGCGAGACGGCGTCGTACGGATTGTCGAGCACCTGGAGGTAGGCGACGAGGTCCTTGATCTCGGCACGCTCGTAGAAGCGCGGGCCGCCGATCACCTGGTACGCGATGCCCTGGCGGACGAGGACGTCCTCGAGCACTCGACTCTGGGCGTTCGTCCGGTAGAAGACGGCGACGTCGGCGCCGTTGAAGCCTTCCTCGACGAGCAGCGCGATCTCCGCGGCGACGTAGCGCGCCTCGGCGTGCTCGTCCTCCACCTCGATGACGCGGACCGGGTCGCCCTCGCCGAGCTCCGACCAGAGGTTCTTCTCCTTGCGCTCGCGGTTGTGGCCGATGACGCCGTTCGCCGCGTCGAGGATGTGCTGCGTCGAGCGGTAGTTCTGCTCCAGCGCGATCGTGTACGAGCCGGGGAAGTCCTGCTCGAACTCCATGACGTTGCGGATGTCGGCCCCGCGGAAGCCGTAGATCGACTGGTCCGGGTCGCCGACCGCGAAGACGTTGTGGTGCTTGTCGGCGAGGAGCTGGAGCAGGCGGTACTGCGCATGGTTCGTGTCCTGGTACTCGTCGACGAGGATGTAGTGGAACGCGTCCTGCCACTTCTCGCGCGCCTCGGGGAAGCGCTCGAGCACGTCGACCGTGAGGAAGAGCATGTCGTCGAAGTCGACGGCGTTCGAGGCAAAGA
>JAICME010000170.1 GCA_025929425.1 Thermoleophilia bacterium
CATCCGTGGGTTCATCGCCGGTGCGACGAGGACCGGCCCGCGATGCGCGAGCGCCGCCTCGGTGAGGACGTTGTCGGCGATCCCGTGCGCGAGCTTCGCGAGCGTGTTCGCCGTGCACGGCGCGACGACGAGCAGGTCGGCGCGGGTCAGGTGAAGATAGACATCGTCTCCAGGCGGACGGCGGGCAAGCGCTCGGAAGGTCTTCTCGGTCACGAAATGCTGGGCGCCGGGCGTGACGAGGGGCACGACGTCGTGCCCCTCCCTGACGAGAAGCCGGCAGAGTTCGCACGCCTTGTAGGCGGCAATGCCGCCGCTGACCCCGAGTAGGACGAGAGACATGCCGAAATGATGCCTGCCCCCGGCGGAAACGCCTAACGCGCGCTGAAGCGGCGCTACGCGGTGTAGTCGTACTTGAGCAGACCCTGGGAGGTCTCCTCGAGGGCCATGGTCAGGTAGTTCTTCGACCGGCTCTCGACGAGGGGCGGCAGGTTGTCGCCGAACGTGCCCTCACCGAGCTGATGGTGGTAGTTGTTGATCTGCCGGGCGCGCTTCGCCGCCACGATCACGAGGGCGTAGCGGGAATCCACGTTCTCCAGCAGGTCGTCGACGCGGGGTTCGATCATCGCCGAGGCATGGTAGCGGTCGTGTCGAGAAGGCCGCGGACGAGGGCGGTGAGCTCGCCGACCGCACGCTCGAGGTCGTCGTTCTCGATCACGTAGTCGAACTCGCCCTCCTGCTCGAGCTGCTTGCGGGCGAGCGCGATCCGCTCCCCGATCTCCCCCGTGCTCTCCGTCGCCCGCTCTCGGAGCCTCCGTTCGAGCTCCTCGACCCGCGCGGAGATGAAGATCGTCACCGCGCCGGGCACCTCGCCCTTGACGCGGAGGGCTCCCGCGGTCTCGAGTTCGAGCAAGGGGACGTGACCTCTGCGCGCGATCCGCTCGAGCTCCGAGCGGAGCGTCCCGTAGCGATGCCCGGAGACGTACTCGACGTGCTCGAGGAACTCGTCCCGGCCTACCCGCTCGAGGAAGTCGTCGTCGGAGAGAAACCAGTACTCGCGGCCGTCCTCCTCCCCGCGTCTCCGCTCCCGTGTCGTGGCCGAGACGGTGACCTCGATCTCCGGGACACGCTCGACGAGCTCGCGAATCAGGGTCCCCTTGCCGGCGCCGGACGGGCCCGTGACGACGAGCACCGTCGGCATCGGCCCCACCTCCACTAGCGGCTGTTGAAGAGGCCGATGAGCTCGGTGCGCTGTCGGTCGGACAGCCCACCGACCGTCTTCGACTGGCTGATTCGGCAGGTGTTGAGGAACCGTGCCGCCTTCACGCGCCCGAACTTCGGCACCGCCATCAGGATGTCGATCACCTTTGCGGTGGAGACGTACTCAGGCGGGTTGCCGAGGATCTTCTCGATCTTGACCGTGCCCTCTTTGAGGTCCTTCTTCAGCTTCGCGCGCTTGACGCGGACGTCATTCGCTCGCTTGAGGGCGTCCATCCGCTGGTCGAGGGAACGAAGCGGAGCGTGCGCCTGCGTCTTGGTCGGACTCACAGCCGGCCGATCTTACCAATGCATCGCCGACCTTCAAGCGGGGACTTTTCGCCCGGTTTCCGGGGTTTTTGCCAGGCTCGCCGCGTCTTCCGGTTTGGCAACGCCGGCGTCCTCGCACGCGGAGGCGAGCTCCACCCGAACACGCGAGGGCGCGCCGGGGTCTGCGAAGAGGACGGTTCCGAGCGCGATGTCGCGTGCACCGCAGGCCGCGAACTCGAGCGCGTCGCGGCCGGTCTGGATGCCGCCCATGCCGACGATCGGCAGGACCGTCTCGGTGTGACAGGCTCTCACGGCGTGCAGCGCGACCGGCTTGAGCGCGGGACCGGAGAGACCGCCGCTGCCGCGCGCGAGAGCCGGACGGAGTTGCCTGTCGAACGCGACGGCGCGCAGCGTGTTGATGAGCGAGAGGCCGTCGGCGCCCGCGGCCGCGACCGCTTGCGCGACCTCCGCGATGTCGGGATGCGCGGCGGAGAGCTTGGCGTACAGCGGCAGCTCCGACGCCCTGCGGCAGGCCGCGACGATCTCGGCGGCCGAGTCGGCCGCTTCGTCGACGTTCGGGCAGGAGAGGTTGAGCTCGATCGCTTCGATGCCGGCCAACAGCGAGCAGGTCACGGCGTAGTCCTCGGCACAGAAGCCGCCGACGCTGACCCACAGCGGGATCCCGAGCTCGCGGAGCCGCGGCAGATGGTCGGCAACGAACCGCTCGCGACCGGGGTTGGCGAGCCCGATCGCGTTGAGCATCCCGTGCGCGGTCTCCGCGATCCGCGGTGGTGCGTTGCCCTCGCGCGGTAACGGCGTGACGGTCTTCGTCACGAAAGCGTCGAGTTGCCGCGCGACCTCGGGCGCGGCGAGCGCGTCGAGGCAGCCGCTCGCGTTGAGGATCCTCATGCCGACACGGCCTCTTCGGACACGGCCGGTACCCGGTAGCGGCCGTTCACGCGCTGGGCATCGAGCACCGGCCCCTCGAGACAGAGGCGCTTGAGCGCGCCGTCGATCTCGACGACGCAGCCGTAGCAGGCGCCGTAGCCGCACGCCATCGGCGCCTCCCACGCGAGCTGCGCGTCCGGGCACAGGTCGGCGACCGCGTGCAGCATCGGCTCGGGGCCGCAGGCAAGGACGTCGTAACCCTCGGGCAGCACGTCGGTCACGAGCACGGGATCGATCACGACCTCGGCGCTTGGAAAGAGCGCCGCCGCCTCGGCGTGCTCCTCGCTGCGGAAGCCGAGCACCACCGGCGGCGAGCCGCCCAGCTGCTCGGCGAGGTACGGCAAAGGTGCGATCCCGATCCCGCCACCGACGAGGAGAGGGCGCTCGACGTCGAGCCGGTAGCCGTGTCCGAGCGGCCCGAGCACGCGGATCTCGTCGCCGACCTCGAGTTCGCAGATCGCCTCGGTTCCCGGCCCGATCGGGTCGATGAGAAACGCGAGCTCGCCCGGCGGCGCGAGGCAGAGCGAGAACGGCCGCGGAAGCGGCCGCCCTGGAGCCTCGAGCATGAAGAACTGCCCCGCCACGCCCGGCTCGAGCCCACCTCGCTCGAGCCGCAGCAGCGTGTACGGCCCGATCCGCTCGGAGCCGGCGACCCTATGCCGAGTGGGCGACGCCAAGCTCTGCATCGATCCGTTCCTGGAGAGAGACGGCCTGTTCGGCCCGCGCGGTCGCGATCGCGTGCACCGCAGCGGCGGCACCCGACAGCGTCGTGATGCACGGCACGCGACGCGCGAGCGCAGCCTCGCGAATCGCGTAGCCGTCGGAGCGCGCGTTGCGGCCTTCCGGCGTGTTGATCACGAGATCGCAGCGCCCGCGTCGGATCAGATCGACGACCGTGGGCTCGCCGTCGGTCGCCTCGCTCAGCTTCCGCACCGGCTCGACCTCGATTCCCGCGGCCGCGAGAGTCGCGGCCGTGCCCTCGGTCGCGTACAGCTCGAAGCCGAGACCGACGAGCGTCGCCGCGATCGGCACGGCCTGCTGGTGGTCGGGCTCGCGGATCGAGATGAAGACGGAGCCCGAGCGCGGCAGCCGCCGGCCCGCCGCCCGCTCCGCCTTGTCGAGCGCGGTCGAGAGGTCGGCGGCGCTCGCCATCACCTCTCCGGTCGATCGCATCTCGGGCCCGAGCACCGGATCGCTACCCGGGAAGCGCGCGAACGGGAGCACCGCGGCCTTCACGCTCCACTGGCGCGGCGGCCGTTCGGGCGGAAGGCCGAGCTCGGGAATCGTCGCCCCGACGGCCAGGCGGCAGGCCGCCTTGACGAGCTCGACGCCGGTCGCCTTGCTCACGAACGGCACCGTCCGCGAAGCGCGCGGGTTCGCTTCGATGACGTACACGTCGCCGTCGCCGGTCACCGCGAGCTGCACGTTGAGCAGACCGACCGCGCCGAGCGCCCTGCCGAGGATCCGGACGACGCGCGCGATCTCCTGCCCCTCCGCAAAGCTGAGGCTCGGCGCCGGAAGGACGCAGGCCGAGTCGCCGGAGTGCACGCCCGCCTCCTCGACGTGCTGCATCACCGCGGCGACATACGTGTCGGTGCCGTCGCAGAGCGCGTCGACATCCACCTCGACCGCGTTCTCGACGAAGCGGTCGACGAGCACGCTCGCAAACCGAGGCATCTCGCGCACGTCGTCGGCCGTGTAGCAGACGCGCATCGCGCGGCCGCCGAGGACGTACGACGGCCGGACGAGCACCGGGTAGCCGATCCGCTCCGCGATCTCGACGGCTTCGTCGGGCGACGCCGCGATCCCCCACTCCGGCGAGCGAAGCCCGTGCGCTTTCAGGAGCCCCGCGAAGCGCTCGCGATCCTCGGCGAGGTCGACGGCGTCGAACGGCGTGCCGAGGATCCGGTAGCCCGCGTCTTCGATCGCGCGGGCGAGCTTGAGCGGCGTCTGGCCGCCGAACTGGATCACGACGCCCTCGGGCCTCTCGCGCTCGCAGATCGCGAGCACCGACTCGGTGTCGAGCGGCTCGAAGTAGAGCCGGTCGGACGTGTCGTAGTCGGTCGAGACGGTCTCGGGGTTGCAGTTGACCATCACGGCCTCGTAGCCGAGCGCGCGGTACGTCGTGACGGCGTGGACGCAGCAGTAGTCGAACTCGATGCCCTGCCCGATCCGGTTCGGGCCGGAGCCGAGGATCACGACGCGTGGCCGACTCCCGGTCGGGGCGGTGGCTTTGCCGCCGCCGC
>JAICME010000015.1 GCA_025929425.1 Thermoleophilia bacterium
CCGCCAGGCGACGGCTGTGCGGACAGGTCCTCGCGTTAGCGTGCAACTTCATCCGGATCACCCTCCTTGGAGCTGGTGGCTTGGCAGCTCCAGCCTCCAAGGAGACCCGGATGGAACAACGCTCTCAGGAACTACAGCTAGCTAGCGCCGCTTGCGCTGCTTCTCGAGGCGGCGGCGCATCTGGCGGTTCGTCGCCTCGAGCTCGGGGCCGCCCTGCTGCTCCTGCATCTCGAGCAGCGCCGCCCGCTCCTCGCGCGTGAGTCGAGACATCACCTTCTGCGCCTGCTGAGGATTGGCGAGCTGCTTCGCGTGCGGCTCCACCTTTCGCAAAGCGCTCGCCAGCTCGGGATTCGCCCGCTCCAGCGAGGCGCGGTGGGCCTTCGTGAGCAGCCGCTTCAGCAGCGGCACCTTCATCAGCACCGTGACGATCGGCCTCAGGTAGCGACCGTTCTGGATGCGGCCCAGCACGCCGAGCCCGACCATGAGGAAGAGGAGCCCGAGCAGGATCCAGAGGGGGATCAGGAGGACGACGATCGACGTGGCGAGCATCGGCAGGATGGTACCCGGCTACTGCGGCAGGGACACGACCTCTCCGTCCATCCGCACGAGGCCGTCGCGCACGAGTGCGGCGACGGCCTCGCCGTCCTCGGGTTGCAAGCCTGCGGCGACTTCGCGAAGCGCTGTCGCCCGCCGCTGCCTGAACGAGCCTGCAAACGGTCCCTGGCGACGCAGCGGCTCGAAGCGTCTCCCGCGTGACGGGCAGCCCGCGGCCAGGGGGCAGGCAGCGCAGCGCGGGATGCGGGCGAGGCAGACCATCTTGCCGAGATCCATCAGTGCCTGGGCGGCCGCCGGCGAGAACGTCTGCCCCGTGCGCTCCGAGACGCGGGTCACGTTGACGTCCACCGGGAGGACGCGGCGTCCAAAGGCGAAGCAGGCGACCGCATCAGCCGTGTAGCGGCCGACTCCGGGAAGCTCGGTCAGGTCGTCCGGCCAGCCGTGGGCCGCCACGTGCTGCGCCGCCCGGTGAAGCGAGAGCGCGCGCCGGTTGTAGCCGAGGCCCTGCCACTCGCGGATCACGTCGGCGGCGGACGCGGCCGCGAGCGCGTCGACCGTCGGCCAGCGCTCCAGCCAGCGCTGCCAGCGAGGCACGACGCGTTCCATCTGCGTCTGCTGCGACATAACTTCAGAGACCAGAATCGCGTACGGGTCTCTCGTGCTGCGCCAGGGGAGATCTCTCCCGTTTTGGCTGAACCAGGCCAGAAGCAGCTCCTCCACGCGGCCGAGCCTAGACGAGCCCACGGCCACCGAGACTGCCGAAGACAGCCCGTGCGAACGGCCGTGCGAACAGATCGTGACCGGAGCGTCGGCTCGCCCGGCGACGGCGCCGTGCAGAAAGTCGCATCCCGCCCCCGCCGCGCCCCAGCTTCCGGGCACGATGCCCGAGGAAGCCGCCTACCTCTCCAGCCGCTCCGCGGCCGTCTGGCTGGACGTCTCGGTCAAGACCATCGACCGGCTGCGCAAGCTGGGCGAGATCGAGGGGTTCAAGCTCACCAACGCGCCGACCAGCCCCGTGCGGATCAGCCGCGCCTCGAGCGCGCGGCCGGCAGGCGCAGGCCCGCCGCCCGCTGGAGGCAGCCGGCGGGGAGGAGGCGGCATGAACCCGCCCGGCGAAGAGCTCCTGGCCTCGGTCGAGCGCGAGCTGCGCAAACTGCCGCCGGGGACGCAGCGCGCCGTCGGCGGCGGCGTCTACATGCGCCTCGACGGCGCGCGCGGAAGGAGCGCGCCAGCCGGCGTTCTCCGTCCTCGGTCAGTCGAAGGAAGGTGACGCGTGCGTCGGTGGGCGACGGCTCTCGCCGGATCAGGCCGGCGTCTTCGGCGCGGCGGACGAGGTCGGTGACGGTGGGGTGACGGTGGTTTGCGCGAGCCGGAGGCGTGCGGCAAGCTGGGTGACGGTGGCCCGTTCTCGTCCGTCGGGGGCGCCTTTGATCATCAGGAGGAGCAGGTGTCGCTGCGGGGTGAGGGGCCGCACTCCTGGGCGATCAGCTCGCTGTCGCGCAGAAAGCTGCGCAGCGCTTCCCGAAGCGCCGCCACCTCGATCGCGGCGTTGGCCTCGACCGGAGTGTCGTCAGCCATGCAGCCTCACCAGAGTGTTCGGGTGGCGGCCGGCCCTTCTACTTCTGCGACTTGATGAATGCGACGAGTGCGCGGATGTCGGCGGGATTCTTGGCAAGGTCATAGCTCGAGATGGCGGCGGACATGACCCCGGCGCGGTAGCCCTTGACGATCTGCGCGTCGGGGTTGGCGATTGATTGCTCGAGGTACGCGTCGTCGGCGGTCACGATCTGACCAGTCGAGAGTGTGATACTGCTGCCGGCCACTCCTTTGAAGCTGGGGCCTGCTCCCGCGCTGCCGCTGAGTGAGTGGCAAGCGGAGCAGCCGTCGCTTGAGTAGAGGCTCTTGCCCTGGGCGACGAGGGCCGCGGTCACGGGCACGGGGGCCGATGTCGAGGGGGCGGTGGTCGGGGGCGTTGGTGTGGTTGTCGCGGTGGTGGTTGTGGGCTGGGTCGGGGTAGCGGTGCGGGCGTGGTGCTGGCCGCGGTGGTAGCCGATCGCGTACGCGGCGATGAGCAGGCCGAGGATGGCGGCGCCGGCGGCGAGGCCGCCGATGAGCCAGCGCCAGAGCCCGTCGGAGGTCGTGTGCGTCGATGTCGTCGCTTCGCTCATCTGGCTCCTTGGGTCATTTCATGGCGGCCGCGAACATGACCGTCATGCCAACGGCGAGGAAGACGGCGAGGCGGCCGGTGACGCGGCCGAGCCGGGTGGCGCCGAGGCCGGTCGCAAGGCCAAATACGGCCATGGCGAGGTGGTAGAGGGCGTGTTCGAAGGGGTGGCGCTCGAGAGGCTCGTAGAAGCGGGGCACCATGACGAGCATCATCAGCGTCGGCGCTCCGATCGCGGCGACGAGCCCGAGCGTCGGTCGCTGGCCAAGTCGGTTGGAGAGGGCAGGCAGGGAGCCGAGCAGCAGGCCGAGCATGGCGCCGAGGAAGAAGTGGCCGGCGTGGTCGAGGTGGTGGTAGCGGATGCTCGCCTCGGAGGCATCGACGACCTGGGGGAAGAAGGCAGCAAGGCCGACCACACAAAGTGCGGCGCCGAGCGCGAGCTGGGCCGGGGTCGCGAGCGGGACGCCCGCGTCAGCCGGCTTTTTGAGCGCTGCCGACTCGTCTGGGCCGCGGCTGACGCGTGCCTGGTAGCGGCTCCCCGTCCAGGTGTCGCGGCGTTCGACGAGTTCGTAGTGGCGCCGTTCCCAGGCTTCGCGAGCGAGCGGCACGAGCTGCAGGCAGAGGAAGAGGAAGCCGAGGGCGAGCAGGAGCGCGAAGATGGAGCCGGCGAGGCTGTAGCCGGTCGTGCCGGGCGGCTGGATCGCGTACCGGCGTGGGATCCCGAGGACGCCGGCGAGGAACCAGGTGCCGGTGAGCCCATAGCCCCCAACCAAGATCAGGGAGATCGTCCAGGCGCGGCCCGCGGCCGAGACGGTGCGGTCGGCATTGCGTTCGAGCAGGTGGGCGAGGAAGGCGAAGCACCAGACTACGACGCAGAGGATCAAGTAGGTGTGGAAGTGGGCAACCACCCAGTCGGTGTTGTGGAGGCGGAAGTTGATCGGGATGATCGAGTCGATCACGGCGCCGACGCCGCCGATCGCCCAGCCAGCCAGGCCAACGTAGAACAGCAGCGAGGCCAGCGTCCAGCGGTAGCGGGAGCCCCAGACGAGCATCGTCATCGAGTAGATCGTGATCACCGCGACCGGAATCAGCGCCCCATAGGAGGCGATCTCGGAACCGATCTCCGCCCAGGTGGGTTGGACGAAGTCCATGTACAAGTGATGGGAGTAGGCGGTGGCGATGAAGAGGAGCGAGCCGGCCCAGCCGGCGACAAACACCTTCGTCGTCTCGTAGGGGCGGCCGGCGTAGCGGGGGATCAGGACGTAGATCGCGCCGGCCGCGAGGTAGATGACGAGGTTGGCGATTGAGTGGCCGAAGAAGTAGACGAGGTTCTTGGCGACGAGCGCGTCGATGCCGACGGTGTGGTCGTAGGTGCGGCCGAGCAGGCCGACCACGATCGCGGTGCCGGCGGCCATCGAGAGCAGGCCGTCGATCGCGACCACGGTGGCGGCGATCGCTTGCGGCGGCGGGGCGGTCTCCTCGCGGCCGCGCAGGAACTCCCAGCCGAGTGTGCGCACGAGGCCGCCGTAACGGGTCGTCGTCTGCTCGAGCACATCCAGGCAGTAGACAGTGAAGCCGCCGCCGACAAGCAGGAGCCCGGTGAAGAAGAGGCTCTCCGACCAGACAGACCACTGCCCGGCCGGATAGAACGGGAGCGGAGGCAGGAAGGTCCAGCCGGCTCCGAAGCCGCCGACCAGGGTCGCGATCAGCACGCAGAGCGCACCGGTCACGATCAGCCCGTAAGCGGCGAGCGTGCGCCCGACCCGCAGCGGCACGGTCTGGTGCAGGACGTACCAGAGCGCGCCCATCATCACCAGCAGCGTTCCGGTGATCATCCCGGCCCCGTGCAGGGTGAGGATGCGGTAGAACCAGCCGGGCGAGAGGCTGATCACGGTCGCCTGGGTCAGGCGCATCACGATCCCCAGCACGCCCATCAGCAGCACGAGCGCGAGCCCGCTGAGGGCGAACAGGAGCCCGATCCTCCGCTCGATGCTGCGTGCGTCGGCGGTGAAGGCGGCCGCGCGCGGATGAAGCACATGCGAGGGGGCGGCGGTGGTTGCGGATTCCATCAGTGCGCTGTGACCGTGAAGGTGTTCTGCATGGTCGAGTGGTTGAGCCCGCACAGCTCGAGGCAGCGGATCCGGTAAACGCCCGCCTCCGAAAGGGTGAGGTCGAGCAGGTTGTGGTAGCCGGGCATCGCCTGCACCGAGCCGATCAGGTGGCCGTGCGGGTCGTAGAGGCCGAAGCCGTGGTTGACGTCGATCGAGGTGACGTTGAAGCGCACCTTGGTGCCGGCCGGGACGCTGTCGGGGACGAGCGACCAAAAGAACTGGCCGCCGGTCACCTTCACCACCGTCCGGCTCGCCGCGCCGCCGCCTGCATAGGGGAGATCGAAGAGCGAGATTCCGACCACCAACACACCGATCACCAGCAGCAGCGCCAGCCAGCGCTTGCGCAGCCAATAGGCGACCTCGTGCACCCGCTGGAAACCGACCTCGGTGCCCGCCTGGATGCCGATCACCACGAACGCGCACGCGAGCAGCAGCGCGAGCACCGCGAACACGATCCCGATCGCGATCTGGGGATCGCCGTAATGAAGACTCACGCTTCGACCCTCACCCGCGCCCCACCACCTCCGCTCGGGGCCGTCCGAACCGGGGATTCAGGCGGTCAACTGCGATTATGCACCGTCCTACGGTGCTACTCGGTGTCAACCGAGTCAACGCGTTACTGGTGGTGCGATCGACTCGGCGAGGAGGTGCTCCTGTGCGCGTGCCTCGGTGCTGGCGCCGGGCCGCCAGAGTCGCGGTGGGACATCCTGTTCGACGTCGGCGGCGCGGGCGAGGATGAAGAGCAGGTCGCCGAGCCGGTTGAGATAGGTGAGCGCGTGCGGCGTGACCGGCTCGCGTCGAGCGAGCGCGACGACGCGGCGTTCAGCCCGCCGGCATACGGTGCGCGCCAGGTGGAGTCGCGCCGATGCTTCGCCGCCGCCCGGCAGCAGGAAGGTGCGTAGTGGCGGCTGGTCGCGGTTGAACAGAGTGCAGAGGTCGTCGAGCGTAGCTACCTGGCCGTCCTCGATCCGAAGGCGCGAGCGGCTGTCGTCTGCGGGCGGCGTGGCGAGGTCGGCCCCAAGGTCGAAGAGCTCGTTCTGGATGCGGGTCAGCCACGGTCGCAACGGCGACTCCGTCCGGAGCGTCGCGAAAGCGAGGCCGACCGCGGCGTTGAGCTCGTCGACGGTGCCGTACGCCTCCACCCGGAGGTCGTCCTTGGCCACCCGTGCGCCGTCAGCCAGGCTCGTCTGGCCGCCGTCGCCGGCGCGCGTCACGACCTTCGTCAGGTTGATCGGCTCGTCGATCGTGCGCCGTGTGCGGGCCGGCGCGCGGCTACTCATCGTAACGCTTCCCGCGTTCGGTGCGACAGGAGACGGCTCGGCGATCATGCAGCCACCGGAGCTGCGGGGGTGACGGCAACCCAGCCCACCTGGTAATCGACGTTGCCGGCAAGTGCGCGGCCGATGAAGCAGCGATCGTGTGCATCGATCGCGGCCCGCTCGTACTCGTGGACCCGCGCCGGGTCGCCGTCGATGATCGTCGGCGAGACGACGATCCGCTCGAAGCGAGCCCGGAGCGGATAGCCGGTGACTGTCCCCTGGGCATCGACTCTCAGAGATCTCGCTGCCAGGCCGGCGCGGCGGAGAACGCCGAACAGAGTTGCGCTATAGCAGGAGGCGACCGCAGAGACGAGCAGCTCCTCGGGATTGGTGCCGACGCCTCGGCCGCCCATCGATGCCGGGCTGGAGAGGTCGAGCTCGAGATCGTCTGTGACGATCCGACCTGTTCCCTCGCGTCCGCTGCCTGACCATTCGAGCTCGACCTGAAATGGGAGCTCCTGCATGCGGCTCATCTCCTTCGCGCGCACACCCAGTGGGTGTGTGGATCGTATTACGTTGTAGTGCAGTATAGACTATTTCAATCATCAGTGACAGTTAAAATCTTCGGGAAGGAGGACACGATGAGCGTTGACCTGGATCGCAGCCTCGCAGAGCTGGCGCTGGAGCGACCGGCGGCGGCGCGGGTGCTGGAGCGGTTGGGCCTCGACTACTGCTGCGGCGGCCGTCGCAGCCTGCGCGAAGCTTGCGCCGAGCGCGGCCTCGATGCCGGCACCGTTTCCGTCTTCCTGGAGCATGAGCTCGATCCGGTTGGGCTCGAGGGACGCGATTGGCGGAGCGCGCCACTCGCGGATCTCTGTGTGCACATCGTCGAGGAGCACCACGGCCGGCTGCGCTGGGAGCTTCCCCGCCTGTGCGAGCTAGCCGAGCGGGCCGCCTCCACGCACGGGGAGGCGCAGCCACAGCTTCACGAGTTGCGCGACGAGCTCGAGCGGCTGCGCGTGGAGCTGGAGGCGCACATCGCCGAGGAGGAGCGGGAGCTGTTCCCAATCCTCGCCGCGGACGGCGTGCTCGACCCGGCGCAGCTGGAGCGGCTGCTCCACGACCACGATGAGACCGGGGAGCGGCTGCGACGGCTGCGAGAGCTCAGCGGCGACTACGCGACCGAGCAGGCGCTCTGCGCGACGCACCTGACGCTGCTGCAGGGTCTGCACGGACTTGAGCTCGATCTACATCAGCACGTGCATGAGGAGAACAACATCCTTTTCCCGCGCGCCCTCGCTGCCGGCGCGTGAGCGCATCGGCCGGAGCGCGCGGCGGCCGCCCGGCCCGCGCGGTCCTGGTCGCCGGCTACTTCGTCGCCGCGCTCGCCTGCTGGCTCGCCGCGACGTTCGCCTTGCTCGCGGCCCGCAACGAGCTCGTCGCGGGAGCGGTCTGGGCACCGCGGGTGCTGCTCGCGCTGCACCTGGTCGCACTCGGCTTCCTGCCGTTGGCCGTTGTGGGTGGCGCGCTGCACATCCTCAGTCGAGTGGAGGTCGTCGTCGACGGCGTCCTCGCCGGCTCGTCCCGGCTGGTCGTCACCGGCAGCCTGCTGCTGCTCGGGGCGGCGGCCGCCGCCTGCGGTGGGGCGCTGTTCACGATTCGTGCCGGGTGCTCGGCCCTGCGGCCGCGTCCGGCTACGAGTGCGGCGCGCCCGGCTTGAACACCATTAGCGCGATGATCCCGAGCAGCAGCAGCGCCGACATGTAATTGGTTGCGAGTGTTGCCCGGTCGTCCAGCAGCGTCCGTAGCTCGTAGCTGAGCGGCTCGTGCTCGGCGGCAAGCCGGGCGGCGAGCTTTCGCGCCTGCTTCGGCTTCTGCCCGCCGAACGTTCCGAGGACAACGACGGCGACAAGCAGGCCGAGCGCCGCGTCGACCCAGCCGGCGTCGTAGCCCCAGTCGCCAATGCGCACGAGCCAGAGTCCGAAGCCAAGCGCGAGCAGCATCCCTAGCGCGACGAGCAGAACCCCGATCCGCGAGAGCCCGAGTAGCAACGCGATCTCAGCGGGCGTCGTCTTGCGCCGGGCCGTCTCGAAGGCGACGCCGGCGACGATCGTACCGGCAACAAACGCGAACGCCCCCAGCAGGTGGAAGAAGAGGGCGAGGCTCTCCATCAGGCGCTGACCGTGCGGCTGAGCGCAACGAGGAGCAGCCGGTGAGCCACGAGCGCGGGAAGGATGTCGTCCAGGTAGGGGTGCTGGCCGTCCGGTAGCGGCAAGGTCTGCAGCCGCTGCCAGGCGGCGCTCAGCTCCGGCGTGGTGTCTTCGTCGAAGCTCGGCTCGCTGCTGCTCTCGAGGAGGCCGGCGACGAGCTCGAGCGCCTTCGGCCAATCGATGGCGAGGTCGAGGGAGCGCTCGAAGTCGCTGCGGCAGGCGGCGATCTGCGCCACGTAGGGATGCCAGCCCGACTGCGGCACCGGCAGCCGGTCGCAGAGGCCGTGCAGCTCGGTCAGCAGCTCGCTCGTCTCGCTGGCAATGAGGCTCATCTGTGCACCCCGGCGGGCTCCTTCGGCAAGATCCCCGCCCGCTCGCGGGGGGTATGCGTGGCGCGGGCGAGGATCGCCGAGCCGATTGTCGCGACGAGGAAGAGTCCGATCGCGACTGCGTTGAGGATGCCGCCCCAGCGGGCGGCGGTGAAGTTGCCGGCCAGATCGCCGCCGACCCGCAGGGCCAGGCCGGCGTGGAGCAGCGCGAGGTGGAGGTAGAAGGGGCGGCGGAAGGGGATGTGGATGCCGAGCACGCCGGGGAAGATCACGGGTGCGTGGCCGAAGATCATCGAGAAGACGAAGCCGAGGAAGAGCGCGTGCAGCTCGGCGTCGTGCGCGAAGCCGGCAACCTGCGCGCCGTTGCGTAGCCAGAGCGCGCCGCCGACGGCGAGCCAGACATAGCCGGGCAGCAGAGCGAGCGCGACGAAGCGGGGCAGGCCGGGGCGGCGGACGGTGTGGCGGGCGATGTCGAAGCGGGCGAGCCAGAGGGCGTAGCCGATCAGCGCGGTACCGGCGAGGCGGATCCCGCCGTCGACGTCCGTCGCCGAAACGGCGAGCCCGGCGAGGAAGATCAGCGTCAGCGCCAGGAAGACAATCCGGCCGGTGCGGGTGAGGCGGCCCATCGCAGCCAGCTCGAGCCGCTCGCCGACGATCGTCAGGACAAGGAAGCCGGCCCACCAGGGCACCACCTGGACGAGCGGATCGCCGCGTAGCCAGAGTGCGTCCCCGACGACCCAGAGGAGGGCTCCTAGCAGGAGAGTCGCAGTCGACGCGGTCGCGTGAGCGCGCAGGATCACGACGAACAGGGCGGCGAGCACGCAACCAGCGGCGAGGAGTACAAGCTCGCCGATCCCCTGCCGCACGCCCGCGAAGAGCAGCGCCGCGCCGGCGAGCGTCCCGGCAGGAGCGAGATAGCCCCAGGGTCGGCGCAGGGCGACCGCGCGTTCGAGCGAGATAACCGTGCCGAGAAAGCCGAACACCATCAGGGGCCCGTGTAGCTCGATCAAGTTGGCCCGTCCCTGCGGAAGGCCCCAGCCGAAGCGCAGCAATCCCGCCCAGACGCCGCAGAACAAGGAGGCAATCCCGAGCGCCAGAAGCGGGAAGCGCAGATGCGACGTCACCACGACTGTTTTATACTATCGGTATGAGTTTTTCGGAAAACACCGATCTGGTGGTCACAGCGGTTCGCGCCGCGCTATCGACGGTCGAGGATCCCGAGCTCGGCTTAGACATCGTCTCGCTCGGTCTCGTCTATGCCGTCGAGCGCGACGGCGATCATGTACGCGTGGTGCATACGCTCACCTCTATGGGCTGTCCGCTCGGTCCGGTGATCGAACGCGACATCGCCGATGCCCTCGCCGGCGTTGAGGGAGTGGGTTCTGTCGAGGTGGAGCTCGTCTTCGATCCGCCCTGGTCGCCGGAGAAGATGAGCGACGACGCCCGGTTCCTGCTCGGGGTGTACGTCTGATGCCGGCGGTGGACGAGCAGGCGCTGCGTCGCCATCGCGCGCTGTCCGACCCGAGCCGGGCGCGCATCCTCGCCGAGTTGGCCGACCATGGGCCGCTGGACGCGCGTGACCTTGCCGAGCGCGTCGGTCTGCACGTGAACACGGTGCGGGTGCATGTGAACGCGCTTGCCGAAGCTGGTCTGGTCGAGTCGGAGACTTTGCCGTCGCAGGGGCGGGGCCGGCCGCGCGTCGTCTATCGCAGCACTGTCGCCGCCGGAGAGGAGAGCGGCCGCCGCTACCGGCTCCTGGCAGAGATCCTGACCGCGCTCGTCGCTCGCTTTGGGCCCGAGGCGAGCGAGCAGCTGGAGGAGATCGGCGAAGCCTGGGGCCGCTACCTGGTCGAGACGCCTCCGCCTTACGCCAAGCTCAGCGACCGGGAGGCCGTCGACCGGCTCATCGCCCTCCTCGCTGAGAGCGGCTTTCAGCCGGAGCTCGACGAGGGCGGTCGCGGCCGGCGGATCCTGATGAAGCCTTGTCCGTTCCTCGAGCTCGCGCGCACTCACCAGGACGTGATCTGCCCGATCCACCTGGGCTTGATGCGGGGCGCGCTGAACGAGCTCGGCGCGAAGACGCGGGCGACGAAGCTGGAGCCGTTCGTACAGCCCGACCTCTGCGTTGCCCGTCTCGCCGGCGGCCGCGCCGCCTGAGCTCAGGCAGCGGGTCGGCCGATCCGCACCCGCCACACCTCCGGACCCTGCTCGAGGTAGTCCCAGCTGTAGGCGCCGGTGTGCTCGGCCTCGAACTGGTACCAAAGCGGCTTCGGGTCGTGGTCGTTGACGAGCACGAATCCTTCGCCGGGCCGCAGGTCGTGGTAGGTGTCGAAAATCAGCTCGTGACGGCGGGCCGGCGGCTCGCTGCGGACGTCGAGGATCTGGTCGGTCTGGGGCATGGGTACCTCCGTCGGGTTGGTCGTCTTGGAGAGCCGGTGCAGGGTGGCGTTGAGGCGGTTGGCTGCGCCGGGTGAGACCGGACGCGCGAGCCACCAGGCGCGCGCCCCGATCCGACAGCCCTCCTCGAGGGTGAGGTCCGACTTGGCAAGCAGCCGCAGCGCGTCGTTGACGAGTGTCGCCAGCGCATCGACACGCTGCTCGGGAGTGAGCTCTTCGGTAGTCGCGCTCACGTGTCGAGCTCGACGACGATTCGGTCTTCCTCGACGGATACCGGGAACGTCGCGACCGGCAGCACCGCCGGGAGCGTCAGCGGTCGGCCGGATCGGATGTCGATGCGGGCGCCATGGCGGGGGCAGACAGCGACGCCGGCCTCGGCGTCGAGTTCGCCTTCGGCCAACGGCCCGTCGTCGTGGGAACACCGATCCTCGAGCGCGTACAGCTCGCCGCCGAGGTTGTAGACGCCGACCGAGACGGAGCCCGCGTGGACTACACGCGCAGAGCCGTCGGGCAGCTCGGCGAAGGCGCAGACGTCGAGCCGCGGCATCAGCGATGGCCCTCGATCGCCGGCAGCGGGTTGCGGGTGCACCAGTCTTCGACCAAACCGTCGACGACCTCGGGGCCTTCGAGGTAGGCCGTGTTGATGCGGGTGAACTCGACCCACTTGTCCGGCAGCGCATCCTCCGGGAAGATCGCCTCGACCGGGCATTCGGGCTCGCAGGCGCCGCAGTCGATGCACTCCTCCGGATCGATCACCAGCATGCGGCCGACCTCGTGAATGCAGTCGACCGGGCAGACGTCGACACAGGCCCGGTCCTTCACGTCGATACAGGGCTCGGCAATCACGTACGTCATCGGAACTCCCTCGATCGTCCAACCAGTTATAAGCACGTTATACATGAAAGAAAACAGTCAAGATTTGACTAGCGCAGATACACCGTGGTACGATGCAATTCAAGAACGGGTAGTCCTCCACGAGCGAAGCGGTGCCGCGGTTATCGCCCCCGCGACCCAAGCTGCCCGCGCGCTACCCGCCAAGGCCGGTTAGCCGGCTGAGCGGAAGGAGGAGCAATGCCAGCGGTTGAGATCGGCGTCGAACGGCGCATCGCCGTGGTGCGCCGTTTCTCGCAGCTGTTCCTGGTCGCTGCCCTCGCCGTGGTCACGCTGCTCGTGCTCGGCGCCTCGCCTGCGCGTCCGGCTGCCGCGATCACAGGCCGTGCACAGGCGACGCAGGTCACCGTCGTGATGAAGGAGTTCCACCTCGTTCTCTCGGTGCGCTCTGTCCACGTCGGCCCGGTGACCTTCCGGCTGGTGAATCGCGGCCACCTCTCGCACGACTTCAAGATCGCCGGTAAGAAGAGC
Source organism: Thermoleophilia bacterium (assembly GCA_025929425.1). Classification (GTDB taxonomy): domain Bacteria; phylum Actinomycetota; class Thermoleophilia; order Gaiellales; family Gaiellaceae; genus Palsa-739. The sequence continues at coordinate 12,388 of JAICME010000015.1, forward strand.
GCGGTGATCGCCCCCGGTAAGCACGGTCTGCTGCGGGTGAGGTTTCGCAAGGCTGGCCGCTATCCGTATCGGTGCACGCTTCCCGGCCATGCCGACGCTGGCATGAAGGGCGTGCTCAAGGTGACCCGGTGAGCGCCGCAGCGCAGCTGGCCGGCGCAGACAGCTGCGGCCGCGAAGTGCGGATGGCGACGCAGCCGCTGCCCGTCAGGCGCGCGAGCACCACTCGAGTCGAGATCCACTGCGCCTTCTGCGGCTACGGCGGCGTCGTCAACCGGTTGCCCGACCGCTGCCCGATGTGTGGCCTGCACGCCTGGGAGGTATGCGATGACGTGACCTCTGGTGCGCGCCGCGCGCGGGGAGGTGAGCAGGATGCTGGAAGAGTCGCGGCAGCTGGCTGAGATCCGGGGAGCGCTGATCCCCGAGCCCGGCCGCACCTCGTCGGTCGACTCGGAGGAGACCACCCCGTGGGAGCAGGTGCGACCTCGCCAGGTCAGCGATGTCGACTGGCAACGCTTTCGCGGCTACATGGGTGAGATCTTCTCCGCCTTCGGGATGCAGCCTGACACGCCCGGCACGGTGCGTACGCCCGAGCGGTTCCTCAAGGCGCTTTACGACGCGACATCCGGCTACGAGGGCGACGTGAAGCTCTTGACCGCGTTTCCGACCGAGTGCCGCTGCGATGCCGACTGCCTGGTCAGCCAGATCATCGAGGGGCCGATCTCGTTCTACGCCTTGTGCCGCGGCGTGAGGTCAGCCACTGTGGCAACTCGATGAGTTGGGTCAGTTCGCTTAGAGATCGCTGCCTGCGCCTTGCCGCGCGCTCTGGTTGGGGACGAAGCGATGTTCGATGTAGCCGCTGACGTTGACCGTGACAACGGCGCCGAGATCACGCTTGACGAGCTCCGCTGCGATCGGAGCGTCTCGTCGTCCAAGGGGGACATAGCCGTGTCCGAGGCTTCGCTTGAGCAGTTCGTGCTGCTCGACGGGAAGGGCGACGGTTGAGTTCATCTGTGCGCCTCCGGGACGAGGGAGTGAGCGTGCGGGGCGGCCTCGCCCGAGTCGAGCAGGCCGCGCTCCTCGAGGTTGGCGAGCAGAAGGTGGAAATAGACGAGGCCGGCGAAGGGTTGCCAGGGTCGGACGGCTTCCGCGACAGCTGAGTAGTCGAGTGGGCCTGGTCGACCGAGGCGGCGGGCGAGGTTGTTGCGGGCGCCGACGTCGTCGCCGGGAAAGACGTGCAGGCGGCCGAGGCCGCGCAGGAGGGCGTACTCGCCGCTCCAGCGGCCGATCCCGCGCAGGGCGAGCAGGCGTTCGAGGGCTGCGTCGTCGTCGAGCGCCTCCAGCTCGTCCGGGCGGAAGTCGTCCCTGCTGATCGCGGCGGCGAGCAGGACAATGCTGCGCGCTTTGGCATGACTGAAGCCGAGTGGCAGCAACTCCTCCGGTGCGAGGCGGGCGAGATCGGAGGAGCATGGAAACGCGTGGCGGGCAGCGCCGAGGCTCGTACCGTGGGCGGCGGCGAGGCGGTTGAGCAGGCGGATACCGACGGTGAGCGTGAGCTGCTGGCAGGCGATCGCGTTGACGAGGCACTCGAAAAGGCTGGGCAGACGGGGCGGCTTGAGCCCGCGGAAGCGGGACGCAAGCTCAGCGAGGAAGGGATCCGCTGCCGCGAGCTGGTAGAAGGCAGAGAGGTCGATTTCGAGTCCGAGCATCGCCGTGAGAAGAGCGCGCGCGGTGCGCTCGGTCCCCTCGTCGACGCTCCTCCCGGCGAGCGTAACCTCGAGCTCGGGTCGTTCCGGCGAGCCGGCCTGCACGGCCGCGACCTCGACCGGCCCGGCGTCGAACGCGAGCACGCGACGGTAGGCGTACCCGTCCCAGCGGTCGACCGCGTTGTCGACTCGCCTGCGCAGGGCCCAAGCCGTGAGGTCGAGGCGGAATGGGGCCAGCACCGGGATGGTGAAGGTGCGCTCACGCATCGAGCGATCCGTGGCGTGCCACGCTCCGATCGTACTCCGATACGCTGGGGTTCGAGCGTCAATCGCCGGCGAGGGTGCTGATGGGTGAGGATCGCTACAGCCCGCTCTTGGAGGATGTCCGCGCCGTCCTCTCAGACGCGGGTGGCCCTGGCTGCTGCTGTCCGGCTCCTGCACGACCGGCTCCCTCACTTCTCCTGGGTCGGCTTCTATCTTCTCGACGGGGACGAGCTCGTGCTTGGCCCCTGGCGCGGCCTGGCTGCGACCGAGCACGTGCGCATCCCGGTTGGGGCGGGGATCTGCGGTGCCGCGGCTGCGAGCGGAGAAACCGTGGTTGTCGACGACGTCTCTGGCGATGGTCGCTACCTCGCCTGCTTCCCGTCAACCCGCTCCGAGATCGTCGTGCCTATCCGGCGCGGCGACTGCGTCGTCGGCGAGCTCGATATCGACTCTGATCGCCCTGCCGCCTTCGGCCCGGCCGACCGCAGATTGCTCGAGCAGGTCGCGGCTATGGTCGCCGACCACCTTTCGCATGGGTGGAGCGTTCCGGAAGCGGGCTGGCTGGTGGACGAATGGGGCAGAGAGTCGTTCCCCGCGAGCGATGCCCCCGCTTGCTGGGCTGGTCGCGACGCAGGCAGTCGGCATGGGGTTCGGTGACTGGCGCAGAATAAAACAGCGTAGTATGATGTAAATAGTAGAAATCGAAGTGACAGGAGTTGAGCAATGAGGCTCGACTATCGGAAGACCTTCCCGCAGGCGCTGCAGGAGATGCTCGGGCTCGAGGCCGCCATCGAGGACGGCACGCTGGAGCCCGAGCTGCTCGAACTGGTGAAGATGCGCGCCTCGCAGCTGAACGGCTGCGCCTACTGCCTCGACATGCATTCCAAGGACGCGCGCGCCCGCGGTGAGAGCGAGCAGCGGCTGCACGTGCTGGCAGCCTGGCGGGAGGCGCCGTTCTACAGCGCCAGGGAGCGCGCCGCGCTCGCCTGGTGCGAGGCGCTGACAGTTCTGCCGCAGACCGGCGCGCCCGACGATGTCTATGCGCAGGTAAGGGAGCAGTTCGCAGAACACGAGATCGTGGCGCTGACGCTGGCGATCGTCGCGATCAACGGCTGGAACCGCTTCGCCGTCGGCTTCCGCAGCCCCGTCGGCGATTACGTCTCGCCGCACGGGCGAAGGAGCGAGGAGGTGACCGCGCGATGAGACCCGACGGCACACTCGTCGGCACCCACTGGGGTCCGCTCTCCGCGATCCAGGCGCCACCTCGCCGCTGGCACGAGAACGAGGTCTGGGTACACACACCGACCCCACCCTGGGGTTCGCGCCGGCTACCGCGTACGCTCCTCGCCGGCGACCCGCGGCGAACGCTCTACCGCTCGCTGCTACGCCGCGCCGAAGGCGTGCCCGTCGTATTCGCGGACGGCAGCAACGGCGCCGTCGCCGACGTCATCCTGCCCGCGCTCGGCTTCGACTTCTGGGCTGAGGAGCTCGTCGTCAAAACCCCTGACGGCAAACGGCACGTGCCGGTCGACGAAGTGGCTCGGATCGACACGCGCCCACCGCGCATCGAGATCAGCGCGGCCGGTGCGGCTGCGGACGCGGGTTCGACGACCGGCGGGTCAACTGCGACACGGCCGTGATCGCGAATCTGAAGCCAACGGAGGAGATGGGTATGTGGTGGAACCCGGACTTCCTCCCCACGCTCGACGAGCTCGAGGTCTGGCACGGCGCCGAGGTACAGCCGCAAGTCCGCTACGGGACGTTCTGCGAGTGGCAAGAGGCGCTCGAAGCGGAACTCGGCCCTGAAAGAAATCGCCTCTACGTCGAAAGGTCCGTCAGAGCCTGCGAACACGGTTGGTGGTGCGTCGTTCTCTCCCCTTCGAGGGCGGAGCGCAACGCCGAGGCTCATTCCGCCTGACGACGGCAGGAGTGACCTCCGCTCCGTTGCTTGGTCGACGGTTGAATCCCGCGCGAGCCTATGCCTTTCAGCCGTCAACTGGCGGAAGCGCAGCCGCCTGGGCCAGTGTTCCTGCGTCAGGCCAGTTTCGCTTCCAGGCTGATCTCCGGCACGCCCGCGAGCGCCTTTGACACCGGGCAGTTCTCTTTAGCGGTCTGCGCTGCGGCGCGGAAGCCTTCCTGGTCGAGGCCGGGGACGCTGCCCGCCACGCTCAGGCCGATGCGTGTGATGCCTTTGCCGGCCTCGAAGGTGACGGTGGCGGACGTCCGGAGATCGTCGGGTGCGTGGCCGTCCTTCGCGAGGCCGTTGGCGAGGGCCATCGAGAAACAGGCTGCGTGTGCTGCGGCGATCAGCTCCTCGGGGCTGGTCAGGCCGCCTGTCTCGTCGGTCGAGCGCGCTGCCCAGCTGACCTCCAGTTCGCCGATCGCGCCGCTGCTCGTCGAGACGATCGTCCCCGAGCCGTCAATCAAGTTCCCGCGCCAGCGCACCTCGGCCCGACGATCTGTTGCCATCTTCTCCTCCTCAATCGGACTGCCAGGTAATTAGGCCATGGCACCGACTGGCTACGCGGCACACAAGCCCAGCGCAACGCGAGATGCGGCGAGCTCCCGGTAACACGCGGTCGATGCTCCTCGGGATCACGAGGAACCTCTAGGCGATACGAGGATCGCGTACGGGTCTCTGGTGTCGCGCCAGGGCAGATCGCGTCCGTGCTCGGCGAACCAGGCCAGCAGCAGCTCTTCCATGCCGCGAACGTAGCGTGCCGGACCGCCCGCCACCGCAGGCATCATCCGGCGGATGCGCCGTCTTCTCGTCGTCGCCGGCGTCCTGATCCTGCTCGCCGGCATCGCGACGGCGTACTACGCGTCGCGGAACCGCTTCGGCGGCAGCGTCAGGGGGACGTCGACGGAGTTCGATCCGACGCAGACCGTTGCGGCGCCCCGCCCCGGCCCGCTCGTCTCGCCGATGTTCGGCGGCGAGCCGCAGCACCTCCACGTCGGCACCGGCCGGGTTCGGCCGCCTTTCCGGCGCGACTGGGTCTCAGGCGGGACATCCCTGATCGAGTTCCCGCCGGCGATCGGCTTCCACTACCTCTACTACGCCAGCCTGAACGGGAACCTGATCGCGGTTTCGACCAGAAACGGCCGCCGGCTGTGGACGGTGCACGTCGGCCGCTGCGAGGCATCCTCGCCCGCCGTCGACCGGCTGGGCCGCGGATCGGTCTACGAGACGTTCCTGAACCGGCATCCGTGCGGCAGAGATGCCGCGAAGCGGGGAGACGGCGAGCTCCTCGTCGTCGCGGCCGGCCCCTCGCACCACGTTCGCTGGAAGAAGCATCTCGGGGCGAGTGAGACGTCGCCCCTCATCGTCCGCAACCGGATCTACGTCGGCGACGCCGAGGGAAACGTCTACTGCCTCCGCACAGTCGACGGGAAGACCGTCTGGCGCTTCCGTGCCGGCGGAGCAGTAAAGGGCGCGCTGGCCTTCGACCGAGGCCGCCTCTTCTTCGGCGCCTACGACGGGCACCTCTATGCGCTGCGAGCGAGTGACGGCAAGCAGATCTGGCGAGCGTCATCCGCACGCGATTGGTTCGGCCGTCACGGCAACTTCTACTCGACTCCGGCCGTCGCGTACTCCCGCGTCTATCTCGGCTCGACGGACGGGCACGTCTACTCGTTCGGCGAGCAGAGTGGGACGCTGCGCTGGTCGTACCACACCGGAGGGTTCGTCTACGGCTCGCCGGCGGTGTGGGGCAGGCGCATCTTCGTCGGGTCGTACGACCGATGGTTCTACGCACTCGATGCGGCGACGGGGGCTCTTCTCTGGAAGTTCCGCGCCAACGGCCCGATCTCGGGATCGGCGACCGTCGTGGACGGGATCGTCTACTTCGCCACACTCCGCCGCCGCACGTATGGCCTCGACGCGCGCACCGGGAAGCAGGTGTGGACGTTCCGGGACGGTGCGTTCACTCCGGTCGTGACCGACGGGGAGCGGCTCTACGTCCTCGGCTGGGGGAAGGTCTACGCATTCAGTCCTCGAACGAGGTTGCAGAGCTAGCGCTCGGGGTCATAGAGGGAACGATGGCGAAGGAGATGATCGACCTGGACCTGGACGGGAAGGTTGTTCCCGTTCCGCGGGAGCTCGTGAGTGGGCTCGCGGCAGCCGCGGCTGCGCGGGCCGGTGTCTCCGCGCGCCATCGCGACCTCTCACTCCTCCTCGGGCGTGCACTCGAGTCCGGCGCCGTGAGTCTCGACCAGGCCGGCGTGCGCGCGCTTTGCGCGGTGATCGAGGAGCCACAGGACGGCCGTTACGGCCCGGTCGGCGCCGCGTTGTTGCGCGAAGCCGCCGCCTAACGCTTCCGGAGGAGCACGGCACCCGTGGCCGCGCCGACGCCCGCCGCGAGCGAGCCGGCGAGCCGGCGGTGCTTCGTGAGGCTCGTCTGGAAGCTGTGGGAGTGCGCCTTGTCGTCGAACGGGCCGTGCGAGCCGCGATCCTCGTCCGCGTCGACCGGCTCGTAGAGGTTGTCGTGGCTCGGGCCTCCGTTGAGCGGCTGCTTCGTCATCTGCGAGCCGTACCCGGTCTTGGCGAGGTACCAGTCGAGGAACCACGGCGCCACGCGCTCTCCGAGGATGTTGAGCACGGTCGGCCACCCGACGTAGATCTGGCGCCGGCGATGGTAAGCGGCCCAGTGGATCGCGTCTGCCGCGATCTCCGGCTGGTAGATCGGCGGCACGGGCTGCGTCTGCTTGGGCAGCTTCGTCCGACCCCAGGTGAACTGGGTCGTGTTGAAACCTGCGAGGTGAACCATCGTCAAGTGGACGTCCCAGCCGTTGTGGCGGATCTCGGTGAGGACGGACTCGGTGAAGCCCTTGCACGCGTGCTTGGCGCCGCAGTAGGGCGCCTGCAGCGGGATCCCGCGGAAGGCGAGCGCGGAGCTGACCTGCACGATCGTGCCCCGGTTGCGCTCGGCCATGCGCTTCAGGGCCGTGCGCGTGCCCCAGACCATGCCGTGGTACGTGACCTCGGTCGCCCGCCGGTACTCGTCGGGCTCGATATCGAGGAACTCCGCGTAGATCGTCGCCATCGCGTCGTTGATCCAGACGTCGATCGGGCCGAGCTCCTCCTCCGCCGCCTGCGCCGCCGCCTCGACCTGGTCGGCATCGGCGACGTCGGTGGGAAGAACGAGAGCGCGGCCGCCGAGCCTTTCGACGTCGCGCGCCGCGGCGTCGAGCCCGCCCTGGCCGCGTGCGACCAGCGCGATCTTCGCACCGTCCTTCGCGAATCGGCGCGCGGTCGCGCGTCCGACTCCGCCGGAGGCGCCGGTGATGACTACGACATCACTCATCCCTCTCGATCTTCCGGGCCACCGGAGACGCCAAACCTCTAGCGGTCGAGAACCTCCACCGTGTCGCCGTCCTGCAGCTCGTGGTGCAAGCCGACCCGCTGTCCCTCGAATCGCGCGGACGGGCCCCAGACGCGTGCGCCGGTGCAGCGTTCCGCCAGTGCATGGTGGATCGAGTCGGCGACGTCGAAGACCGTCGCCGGCGGCTCCAATGCGACCGGATCGCCGCCGTCGCGCAGGTAGATGCGCATCAGACCGGTAAGGGCCCAGAGCTCGTCGCGCAGCCGGTCGAGGCTCGCGTCGTCGAGAACGGACACCGGGACGACGGACAGCTCGGGATGGCGTGGCGGCGGTGCCTCGTCGCATTTCGTCGCTGCCAGGACACCGGGCAGGTCGATCCCGGCCGCGGCGACCTCCTCGCGGATCGTCTCGACCTCGTCGAGGGGTCGATCGCACGCGTGACACCAGAGGATCGCGTCGGCATTGCGGAGAACGCCGAGCAGGGCGCGGCCGCCTCCACGATCCTCCGCTGCTCCCTCGATCAACCCGGGAATCTCGACCAGCTGGACGAGCACGCCCCCGAGGCGCGTGGTCGCCGCCACCGGTCGCGTCGTGGTGAAGGCGTAGTCGCCGGTACGGATCTGGATCGCCGACAGCGCCTGCAGAAGCGACGACTTCCCCGCGTTCGGCGGCCCCACCAGCGCGATCTGCGCGGCGCCCTCGCGTCGCACGGCGATCGAGTCGCGGTGCACGACCCGTCTTCGCGTGCGTGTCGCTTCGATCTCCCCCTCGACCCACTTCCGCAGGTCGGCGTAGGGGCCGTTCCGGTAACCGGGCAGCTCGGCGAGGATCGAGCGGAGCTCGCGGGCTCGTTCCGCGCCTTCCTTGCCCATGAGGCGGCGCTTGATCACCTGCCGTTGGGTGCGATGTGGCATCGGCATCGCGACGTAGACCTCCGTTTCGTTGCTGGAAGCTGTCGGCGGCAAAGCCACCGACAGCCCGGCGGAAACCGGGCCGCCGTGGGCGGCCCTGGGCGGGATCGCGTCGCGTCCCGCCGCTTTCCTAAGACGCTGTGCTGGAAAGCGGCGGATCAGCCGTTTTGGCGAAGAACAGTGGCGCGCCAGGACTCCATCGCGGGCAGAACCTTACACTCGCCGGATGGCCAGAGTTCGCTTCGCTCCGAGCCCGACGGGCTCGCTCCATCTCGGCAACGCGTTGAGCGCGGTCGCGAACCGGCGGCTCGGCGAGTGGATGTTGCTGCGGATCGACGATACGGATCCGGCGCGGAACGTCCCGGGCGGCGAGAAGGCGATCCTCGAAGATCTCGAATGGCTCGGGATCGCCTGGGACGAAGGGCCGGTGCGGCAGAGCGACCGCGCGGAACGCCACCGTGAGGCGGCGGCGCCCCTCGGCGACCGGTTCGACGGCGTCACGCTGCTCCGCGAGAACGGTTCGCCGACCTACCAGCTTGCGTCGGTCGTCGACGACATCGACTTCGGCATCACGCACATCGTGCGCGGCAACGACCACCGGCCCAACGAGGCGCTCCATCGTCGGCTGTTCGAGGCTCTCGGCGCGACACCGCCGGAATTCATCCACCACGGGCTGATCCTCGGCGAGGACGGGCGGAAGCTCGCGAAGCGAGCGCCCGGCGCCACGGTGGCTTCGCTGCGGGAGGCGGGCATCCCGGCCGAGGCTGCACGCGCGTATCTCGACGAGCTCGGCGTGCCTCGCCACGACGTCCACCTCGATCTCGCGCGCGTGCGACGGCTCTCTGTCGAGGCCCTGGCGGCTCTCAGCGATGAGGACCTCGCGGCGCGGGTGGGCGTGCCCGTCACGGTTGCGCCCGTTCTGCGCGGTGCACGGGATCTCGTGGAGGCACGTGCTTACGCCGACCTCGTGCTCGAGCCGGCGGAGGCTGACGTCGACTCGCCGGAGACGCTCGCGCGCTTTCGGGAGCTCGTGGAGGCGGACGTGGAACCGAAGGCGATCGTGCGCGAGCTGAAGGCGGTGGGAGGCAACCTCAAGGCGCTCCGGCTGGCACTCACGGGACACGAGCGCGGTCCCGAGCTCGCGGCGGTCATCGCCGCGCTTCCGCGCGACGAGCTCTTGCGGCGCACAGCACTAGGCTAGGAGCGATGCGCCTCTACAACACGCTGAGCCGCCGGATGGAGGAGCTCCCGCCGCCGCCCGGCCCGGTTCGGATGTACTTCTGCGGGCCGACCGTCTACCAGCGCGCACACATCGGGAACGCGCGGCCGTTCATCGTCGGGATGTGGCTTCGCTCGTGGCTCCGCGCGCGTGGCTACGACGCGACGCTCGTCCACAACATCACGGACGTGAACGACAAGATCTACGACGCCGCCCCGGGAAAGAGCGCCGAGCTCGCCGCGCGAGCCACCGATTGGTACCTCGAGGACACGGGAGACCTCGGCCTCGGCATGCCGGATGCTTTGCCGAGAGCGACCGAGAGCATCCCGTCGATCGTTCGGTTCATCGAGCAGCTCGTCGCGACCGGGCACGCCTACGCGGTCGAGGGTGACGTCTACTTCCGCGTCGCGAGCGATCCCGGCTACGGGCGCCTTTCGCGCCAGCGTCCCGATCAGGTCGAGGAGCAGGAGCCGAATCCGTTGAAGGAGGATCCGCGCGACTTCGCGCTCTGGAAGGCGAACAAGCCGGGCGAGGACACATCCTGGGACTCGCCGTGGGGGCGAGGCAGGCCGGGGTGGCACATCGAGTGCTCCGCGATGGCGGAGGACGCGTTCGGCCCGGTGTTCGAGATCCACGGCGGCGGGCTCGACCTCGTCTTCCCGCACCACGAGAACGAGCTTGCGCAATCGCTCGCGCTCGGTCACGACTTCGCGCGGATCTGGACTCACAACGGGATGCTCGGCGGCATGGACGGCGAGAAGATGTCGAAGTCGCTGGGCAACGACGTCTCGCTCCGTAACGTCCTCGACACCTGGGGCCGCGAGGTGGTGCTGCTCTTCTTCTTCGGCGCCCACTGGCGGAAGCCGGTCGAGTTCGGCGACGACGTGCTGGAGCAGGCTCAGGCGCAGCTGGAGGGTTTCCGCAACGTCTTCCGCTCACCGAGCGAGCGGGTGGGTGACTGGGCCGAGCTCGAGGCGGCGCTCGACGACGACTTCAACACGCCGGAAGCGCTCGCCGTGCTGCACGGCTGGCGCGACCACGAGCTCTTGCGGCGCGCGTTCGCGATCTTCGGCCTCGAGTCGCTCGCTGACCTCGAGGAGGCGCCGACCGACCTCGCCGAGCTCGCGGCACGGCGCCGCGACGCTCGCGATTCGAAGAACTTCGCGGAGGCCGACCGCCTGCGAGACGAGATCGCCGCCGCCGGCTGGGAAGTGCGCGACGTCGCCGACCCTCCCGGTTTCCAGCTCGTCCCTCGTCCGTGACGCGCGATTTGGTCTACGGCCGGCGTCCGGTGCGGGAGGCTCTGCGCGGGCCCCGCGAAGTCCTCGAGCTGTGGGCGAGCGAGCGAGCGGTCAGAGGCGAGCCGTGGCTGCGAGAGCTCGAGCGGCCAAGGGTGCAGACGAAGCTCGAGCGTGACCTGGCCGAGGCTGCGGGCACCCGCGACCATCAGGGAGTCGTCGCCTGGTGCGCGCCGTTCCACTACGCCGACGCTTTCGAGCTCGCGTCCGGCCCGGCGCCGCTTTTGGCGTGTCTCGACCAGGTCAGCGACCCACGGAATCTCGGCGCCGTCATCCGGGCCGCCGACGGTGCAGGCGCGGCCGGCGTCGTCGTCCCGGCGCACGGTTCGGCAAGAGTCACCGCTGCCGTCTGCCGTGCCTCCGCCGGAGCCGTCGAGCACGTGCCTGTCGCCGTCGTACCCAATCTCGCCCGCTATCTCGCGGAGATCAAGAGCGGCGACATGTGGGTCGTGGCAGCGGCCGGCGAGTCTGGAACGCCGATGTGGAAGGCCGACCTCTCCGGCGGGATCGCGTTCGTCTTCGGCGCGGAGGGCAAAGGGCTGCGGCCGCTCGTGCGGAGGACGTGTGATCTCGAGGTCTCGATCCCGCAGCTGGGACACGTGGAGTCGCTCAACGTCAGCGTCGCCGCCGCGGTCCTTCTCTACGAGGCGCGCCGGCAGCGCGATGCCTGAGCCGACCCTCTACCTCTTCGACGGCTTCAACCTCCTGCACGCGGGAGGCTTCGGCTCGCCCGAGGAGCTGAGAGACCTGCTCGCGAGCTGGGTCGCGGCGCAGGGCGCTCGCGGAGTGCTCGTGTTCGACGGCCAGGGGACGAACGAGCGGCACGGACCGCTCGAGGTGCGCTGGGCCAAGGATGCGGACGCGCTGCTCGAGCGGCTCGCAGCCGAGCATCGGAGCACGGGAGAGGTCGCGATCGTGTCCTCCGACGCGGCTGTTCGCAGTACGGCGGGCATCGAAGTGCGGAAGATCGCGTCCCAGACGTTCCTCGGCGAGTTCTCGCGGCCGAGTCAGCCGCCGAGCCGTCGAGGCGACCTCCGCGATCGTCTCGACCCCGAGACGCTGGCCCGTCTCGACCGGTTACGCCGCGGCGAACGCTAGAAGCCGCTAGCGTCCTGGGTCCGGACCAAGTTGGGTCCAGAGCAATTCGACTTGTAAAAATTTGGACCGCTTGCTATCTTCGCCTCGACCACAGGGTGAGACTTACACCCTCGAGACGCCGGGAGGCGCCATGGCTGCTCGCGCAGCGACCGCACGCTCGCCGCAGAAAGTTCAACGAGAGCTAGAGGATCTACAGCTCGTCCTCAAAGCCCGAAACGGCGACGGCGTCGCGATGGACGCCCTCATCCGCCGCTACACGGGATTCGTGCGCCTCAAGGCGAGCTCGTATTTCCTGGCGGGCGGAGACAACGACGACCTCCTGCAGGAGGGGCTGATCGGCCTCTACAAGGCGGTCCGCGATTTCCGTTCCGACAAGGAAACCTCGTTCCGGAGCTTCGCCGAGCTCTGCGTCACCCGGCAGATCATCACCGCGATCAAGACGGCGACGAGATTCAAGCACGCGCCTCTGAACACCTACGTCTCGTTCAGCCACACGCCGGCCGGGCAGGACGGCGAGGGCGAGTGCACGCTCGGCGACGCGTTGCCGGGGCCCGCGGTTCACGAGCCGCCGCTCGTCGTGATCTCGACCGAGGAGCTACAGAGCCTCGTCTTCAGCCTCGGGACAGGTCTCTCGTCGCTCGAGGCGGACGCGCTGCGCCTCTACCTCGAGGGCTCGTCCTACGAGGACATGGCCGAGCGGCTCGGCTGCGACACGAAGACGATCGACAACGCGCTGCAGCGGGTCAAGCGCAAGATCCTCTCCCACCAGAAGGGCCGCGAAGTCCTTCAATAGGGGGCGCTACGCTGGTCGCCGTGCCGGAGTAGCTCAGCTGGTAGAGCACCTGATTTGTAATCAGGCGGCCGTCGGTTCGAGTCCGACCTCCGGCTTTCTTTCTGCTTCGCGTTCGTTCTACGTCCGTGCTCGGCCGAGTAGCGCTTCCAACGCCCGCGGCAACTCGTCCTCCAGGCGTGCCTTGCGCACGTAGTCGTTGGCGCCCGCGCTCCGGATCTCGAGCACGCGCTCCTCGTAGTCGTGGCCGCTCACGGCCACGATCGGCAGCTCCGGCGCCGCAGCTCGCAAGAGCCGCGTCGCCGCGACGCCGTCGAGAACCGGCATCTCGATGTCCATCACGACGGCGTCGAAGGCGTGCCGCTTCGCGAGGTCGACGGCAGCGCGCCCGTTGCGGGCACGGCCGGCCACGGCGAAGCGCTCGTCCTGCTCGAGCAGGAGCTCTATGGCCTCGAGGAACGACTCGTCGTCCTCCGCGACGAGAATCCGGAACGGAATTACCACCTCCGCTGGGTTGGGTTCCCGTCTTGAAAGCCCTGAATCGCCCTCTCAGTCGAGCGCCTGCCGGAGGTCACCCCAGAGAGTCTCGGGATCCTCGAGACCGACGCTGAGACGCAGCAGTCCGGGCGGCACGCGCTCGCCCTCCCAGCGGCTCCGGCTCTCGATCAGGCTCGTCACCCCGCCGAGGGACGTTGCGTTGACGATCGTCCTGGTCGACGTCTCCACCTTCCGTGCGGTCTCGGCGTCGGCGACGTCGAACGAGAGCAGGCCTCCGAGGCCGGGATAGCGCACGGTCTCGACTGCCGGATGCTCCCGCAGCCGCTCGGCGAGAAGGGCGGCCGTTTCGGTCTGTCGGCGCACGCGAAGCTCGAGCGTCTGCAGGCCGCGCAGCAGCAGCCACGCGGGGTCGGGGGCCGCCACGATGCCGGTGCGGCTCCGGAAGGTGCGTAGCTCCTCCGCAACGGCTTCGTCGCGGCAGGCGACCGCGCCCAGCAGCGCGTCGTCGTGGCCCGCGAGGTACTTCGTCGCGCTGTGGAGGACGAAGTCCGCACCGTGCTCGAGCGGGCGCAGATGCACGGGTGTCGCGACGGTCGCGTCGACGACGACGGGCGCCGGATGGGCGGCTGCCGCCTCGAGGTCGGGCATCGTCAGATAGGGGTTCGACGGCGCTTCGAGCCAGACGAGCTGGACGCCGTCCGGTGGCGGACCGGTCTGGTCGAACTCGACGACGCGAACGCCCCACGGGGCCAGCGTCGCGAACGTGAGACCCGTGCCGTAGTAGCAGCCCTCCGCGAGCGCGATCGTGTCGTCGGGACCGAGCAGCGACAGGACGAGCGCCGTCGTCGCGCCCGCGCCCGACGGAAAGAGGAGCGCCGTGCCGCCTTCGAGCTCGCTCAGCGCCGTCTCGGCCGCGGAGACCGTCGGGCTGCCGAAGCGCTGGTAGGAGAACTCTCTCGGCTCCCCGCGCTCGTCGTAGGACCACCGGGTCGATCGGTCGAGTGGCTCGCTCATTCCGCCGAGCCTATACGGGCTCCGGCTGGAGCTCGTCGAGCCGCCCCATCCGGGCGAGCGAGGGAAAGAGCCGCCGCCACGACGACGCGACCCCGATCATCACCGCTCCGCCGGCGACGACCGCGGGCACGGTTCCGATCAGCCGGGCCACGGCGCCCGACTCGAACGCGCCGAGCTCGTTCGAGGCGCTGATGAAGACCCATTCCACCGCGCTCACCCGGCCCTGCAGCTCCGGCGGTGTGACGAGAAGAACCGTCGTCGCACGGATGTTCATGCTGATCATGTCGACGAAGCCGCTGACCGCCAAAGCGGCGAGAGAAAGCGGCAGGGAGCGCGAGAGCCCGAACACGATCATCATCGCGCCGAACGCGCCGACGACCGCGAGCAGCGTCGGGCCTGCCCGGTAGTGGAGCGGTTTGCGTGTCAGGAGCAAACCCGCGACGAGCGCGCCGACCGAAGGCGCGGTGCGCAGAGCTCCGAGTCCGACCGGCCCGACGTCGAGGATCGTGCGGGCGAACACCGGCGCCAGCGCGATCGAATCGCCGAGGAGCACGGCGACGAGGTCGAGCGAGATCGCTCCGAGCAGCATTCGCGTGCGCACGATGAAACCGATCCCGGCGGAGAGGTTCCGCCAGTTCAGCTCTGTCGCGGGAGCCACGGCCACGCGCGCGGTGACTCCGAGGATCGTCACGCAGGCGACGAGGAAGAGGGAAGCGGCCGTGATGTACACGGTGACGGGTTCCACCGCGAAGATCACCCCGCCGAGCGCAGGGCCGACCACGATCCCCGCCTGGTTCGCGACGCTGCGGAGCGCGACCGCGCCCGGCAGGAGCTCCGGCGGGACGATCTCCGGGGTGAGCGCGCGGCCGGCCGGGTTCGTCACAGCCGACGCGATTCCGGCCGCCACGGCGATGGTGAGGAACGGCCACAGCTTGTGGGCGCCGGAAAGCGTGATCACGACCAGGACCGCGGCGATCGCCACCTGGACTGCCAGCCCGGCCGCGACGACGATCCGGCGCTCGACCCGGTCGGCGAGCTGGCCGGCGGGGAGGGCGAGGATCGGCAACGGCACGAACTCCGCGAGCCCGACGAAACCGAGGTCGAGAGGGTTGCGGTGGATGGCGTAGACCTGCCAGCCGATCGCCACCACGAGCATCTGCAACGCGAGGCCGTTCGCCAGCGAGGAGATCCAGAGCAGCGCGAAGTCACGCAGGTGGAGCGCGGCGGGCAGGCGGTGCCTCACGAGCGCGAACGTTAGGCTCCGCGGCAGTGGCCGAGACACACGAAACGACCGCCGGCAAGCTCGAGTGGATGCAGGAGGTGCGCGAGCAGGCCCTCCACGCGGGCAGCGAGAAGGCGGTCTCTCGTCGCCGCGAAGAGGGGAAGCTCCTCGCCCGCGAGCGCGCCCTGAAGCTCTGCGATCCGGGCTCGTTCGTCGAGCTCGACCGCTACGTCCGCCACCGCGAGTCGAACTTCGGGATGATGAAGCGTCGCCCGTACGGCGACGCGGTCGTGACGGGCTACGGCACGATCTTCGGCCGCAAGGTCTTCCTCTTCTCCCAGGACTTCACCGTCTTCGGCGGGTCGCTGAGCGAGGTCTTCGCCGAGAAGATCTGCAAGGTCATGGACCTGGCCGTGAAGTACGGCTGCCCCGTGATCGGGATCAACGACTCGGGCGGAGCCCGGATCCAGGAGGGCGTCGTCTCCCTCGCCGGCTACGCCGAGATCTTCTGGCGCAACGTGCAGGCTTCGGGGGTCATCCCGCAGATCTCGCTCGTGATGGGGCCGTGCGCGGGCGGCGCCGTCTACTCGCCCGCGATGACGGACTTCGTCTTCATGGTCGAGGGCTCGTCGTACATGTTCATCACCGGCCCCGACGTCGTGAAGACGGTGACGGGGGAAGAGGTGACCTTCGAGGAGCTCGGCGGCGCGGCGACGCATGCGACGAAGTCGGGTGTCGCGCAGTTCACGGCGCCGGACGAGGAGACCTGCCTCGAGGACGCGCGCTACCTCCTCTCGTTCCTGCCGCAATCGAACGCCGAGCGGCCCGCGTGGAGCGCACCGAGCGATCCGGCCGATCGCGAGGACGCCGAGCTCGACACTCTCATCCCCGATCACCCGAACAAGCCGTACGACATGCACGAGGTGATCCGGCGCGTGGTGGACGACGGCGAGTTCCTCGAGGTGAGCGAGCGCTGGGCCGAGAACATCGTCTGCGGCTTCGCCCGGCTCGGCGGCCACCCGGTCGGTGTGGTCGGCAACCAGCCGCAATCCCTCGCCGGAGTGCTCGACATCGACGCCTCGAACAAGGCGGCTCGCTTCGTCCGTACCTGCGACACCTTCAACGTTCCGCTGCTCACCTTCGTCGACGTCCCGGGTTTCCTGCCGGGGACGGCGCAGGAGTGGGGCGGGATCATCCGCCACGGCGCGAAGCTCCTCTACGCCTACTGCGAGGCGACGGTGCCGAAGCTCACCGTGATCACGCGCAAGGCGTACGGCGGCGCCTACGACGTCATGAGCTCCAAGCACATCCGTGCCGACTTCAACTTCGCCTGGCCGACCGCGGAGGTTGCAGTGATGGGGCCGGAAGGAGCGGTGAACATCATCTACCGCGACCGGCCGGACGAGGAACGTCCCGCCCTGATCGCGGACTACAAGCAGACGTTCGCGAATCCCTACAGCGCGGCCGAGCGTGGCTACGTCGACGACGTGATCGAGCCGCGACGGACGCGGCCCGTGCTCATCGACGCGCTCGAGACGGCGCTGACGAAGGCGGAGCCGCGGCCGCGCCGCAAGCACGGCAACATCCCGCTCTAGCCGGCTCGTCTTGGCCGACTCCGGCTCCTAGTGCTACTGTGAGCAGCACGATGCTCAAGGTCAAGATCGATCGGCAGGAACCGACCGAGCTCTTCGAGCAGGTGGCGGCCGAGATCCGGCGCGCGATCGCGGACGGCGAGGCCAAGCCGGGGGAGCGGCTCCCGCCGGCCCGCGACCTCGCAGCCGTCCTCGACGTGAACACGAACACCGTGCTGCGGTCGCTCCGGCTCCTCCGAGACGAGGGCCTGCTCGAGTTCAGGCGCGGCCGCGGTGTCACCGTCGCCGGCACGCCGGAGAAGAGCGCCGTGATCGTGCGCGCCCGGGAGCTCGTGCGCTTCGCGCGGCAGCAGGGCTATCGTCGCGACGAGCTGATCCAGCTCATCGAAGAGATCGTGTAGCTCGCTCTATCGGTTCCAGTTGTGGGGCGCCTCTACACGGCGACGAGGTCGTCGCGCGACGGCCGTAGCTCGTCGGCCAGCGCCTTGACGACCGCCGGGTCGAACTGCGTCCCCGAGCAACGTTCGAGCTCGGCGAGCGCGTCCCGCTCCGGAATGGCTCGCCGGTAGGCGCGGTCGGACGTCATCGCGTCGAAGGCGTCGGCGACGAAGATGATGCGCGCACCGAGCGGGATCTGGTCGCCCGCGAGCTTGTTCGGATAACCGGCGCCGTCCCACCGCTCGTGGTGGTGGAGCACCCACTCGGCAACAGGCTGGACGCCCAGGCTCTCGAGCATCCGGAACCCGACCTGCGGATGGCGCTCGAGCATGAGCCGCTCGGCCTCGCTGAGCGTGCTCGCCTTGCGAAGGACCTCCTCCGGGATTGCGAGCTTTCCGAGGTCGTGGAGGTTGCCGGCGAGCCGCGTCAGCTCGATCGCCGGCTCGTCGGCGCCGAGGCGGCGCGCGATCCGCGCCGAGTAGTCGCCCACACGCTGGGAGTGGCTGCCCGTGTACGCGTCGCGCTCGTCGACGGCCTTGGCGAGGCTCTCGGCCGCCCGGTACTGCGCCGCGCGATCCGGCGTGTCCGCAACCTGCTCGAGGTTCGAGTGGACGATCGACTCGGAGGCGTAGGCCCGGACGCGGTTCTTGCCGTCCTTCTTGGCCCAGTAGAGCGCGCTGTCGGCGAGCCGGATCAGCTCGTCCCGGCCGGTTCCGTGCGTGGGATACGTGGCGACGCCGGCGCTGACGCTCACCGAGCCGACGCCCTCGACGTGGAGACCCGCGACGCGCTCGACGATCGAGCGGGCCACCGCCGATGCCTGCCGCTCGTCGTGACCGGGCAGGAGCACCGCGAACTCATCTCCCCCGAGCCGGAACGACTCCCCGCCCTGGCGCAGGCGCGAGGCCACCTGGCCGAGCACGAGGTCGCCCACCGGATGCCCGAAGCGGTCGTTCACGCTCTTGAGGTCGTCGAAGTCGACGAGGCAGAGGGCGAGCGAGGAGCCGGACTCCTCGGCGGCGACGAGCTCCCGCTGGAGTCGCTCGTGGAAGCTGCGGTGGTTGCCGAGGCCCGTGAGCGGGTCGGTCAGGGCGAGTCGCATCGCGCGGATCGCTTTGTGCGTGGAACGCTGATAGAGGGCGATCGCGAGCAGCGGCCCGACGAGCGCGATCGAGAGCGGCGGCTGGCGCTGCCACAGCACGATCAGGGTCAGCGCCGCGGAGGCCATGAAGGCGAACGGCGCCGTCGTCTGCGTGATGTTCTCCCAGGCGATGGTGAAGAACGAGCGACCGGAATCGGCCGAGAGGACCGCGCTGATGAGCACGAGGTTGACGACCCAGTAGTAGACGAAGCCGCAGAGCAGAACCTGGGCGACGAGGATCCCGACGGAGCTGCCGTCGACGTGCTCCACCGTGAGTCCGGCTGCGAGTGCCGAAAGGGCGAACATCGAAGCGTTGTAGGCGACGCGAAGCGGCGCGCGGTGCTGGAGCAGGTGCGTGAACGTCGGCCCTGCCGTGACGACCAGCACGCCGGCAGGCCAGCCGAGCAGGATGATCGACGAGATGGAGAAGACGAAACCGAGCGTGACGCCGCCGGCGCCCATTCCCTCCACGGGCACCGGAAAGCGCTCGGCGAGCGCCATGGTCGCCATCAGGCCGAAGAGCTTCGCGAGGTCGGACGCCGAGGGCGATCCGTCCGCGTAGCGGAAAAGCGCCAGGCCGATGGTGCCGGCTCCCGCGACGATCACGGGCGTCGCTATTGCCAGCACCCTGGCTCGAACCGCAGCGGGAGAGCTCACCGCCGCGCGCGGCGGCCAGGGACAGCCGCGTGCTGTTCACCCGTCACCGACTCCTCCCCTACGAGGTTTCGAGCCGGTCTATCTACCAGCCGTAGTTGTGATACGCCATGAGGCTTCCGAGCGCTGCCGCAACCGTGCCGGCCAGGGCCAGAAGAATCACCAGGCGAAACTTCCACTCAAGCATTATGTGCCTCCGGGGGAGTCGTCATACGGACGCCAGACAAGAGAAATCATGGGTCGGCCCTCGCCGCGCGGGAATCACCCGATGGAGGTAGCGACGCTCACTCGAAGGGGGGAAATCGGCCTACTCGAGCCCGGCTTCCTGCAGCGGCCTGCGTCCCCAGGCGAACTTCTTCGCGTACCAGTCGCTGAGCGGCGCGAGCGCGACTCCTTCGCCGGAGGACTGGATGAACCAGCCGTTACCGACGTAGATCGCCGTGTGGAAGATCTGGGCGCCTTTCGATTTCGTGCCCTTCGTGCCGAAGAAGATCACGTCGGCGGGCTGCAGCTTCGTGAAGGCGATCCGCTTCGTGCTCGGCACCTCGACGCTCATCGTGTACGTCGTCCGCCCCATGATCGTCGAGGCCAGGCCGCCCTCGTCCGCGTAGCTCTGCAGCTTGTACACGCGCCAGACGAAGCCCGAGCAGTCGTAGCCGCCGCGCGCCGTGACTCCGAAATCGACCTCGGTGCCGTCGCTCGTTCCGCCCCAGACGTAGGGCATCCCGATCTTCGAGAACGCCGTCGTCAGGATCTGGCGCTGCCAGTCGGTCAGCGTGGGCAAGGTGAAGGCGTCGGCGAGACTCTTCACCTGCGCGATCTGCCAGCTGTCGGAGAGCAGGCCGAGATCGAGAATCTGCGCGGCGGAGTAGGCGGCCTCGGCGCGGGTGGCCGGATCCTGCGGTCGTAGCTCGAGGAAGTCCTGCGCGGCCGGATGATTGGTGCGGAGGCCCAGGAGACGGGCGACGACCTCCGTGCCGAAGCGGCCGGGGACGGAGATTCCCGCGTTCCGCGCGCCTTGGGTGAACTCCCTCGCCGCCTGCTTCAGACCGAGTGTCAGAACGAGGCTGCGGTCGAGCTGCGTCATGGTGATCGGCGCAGAGGGATTCCCGCCGGGGGTGCTCGTCGTCGCGCTCGTGGGCGAGGTGGTGGTGACGGCCGTCGTGCCGGTGGTGGTCGTCCCCGTCGTGCTGGGATCCGCCTCGGACGACGAGGCAGGGGGATCGCCGAGCTGAGCCTGCAGGCCGGAGACGAGACTCGCGAGAGTCCCCTGGGTCAGGTTTGCGTTGGGGCGGAAGGTGCGCACGCTCTTCGCCATGAGCCCGTGGGCCACGACGGCGGTGATCTGCGGAGCCGCCCAGTTGGGCAGGCGCCGGGACGACCCCGGCGCGGCGGAGACGCACACGCCGGCGACAGCGCACGCAGCGGCAAGCATGGTGAGACGCTGACCCACGTTCCTGCCCTCGGCCGGGATGGGCCGGGGCATTACCCTCTTTTGGGTGGTGCAGTCCGTCGAGATCACGCCGGAGCCGGACGAGGACGAACGCGAGGCGATCCTTGCCGCGCTGGCCGATGAGGAGGCGACGCCGTTTCCTGCCCTTCCGCGGCCTGACGGTGTCGACGACGCGCCGTATCCGTAGTGGTGTGGCGGGCGTTCTCTCCGCATGTGGGAGGAGTGCATCCGCTGCGGCGAGGCTCCGGCCGTCGACGATCAGGGCTACTGCGGCCACTGCCACTGGGCCGTCCGGGCAGAGGTCGAAGAAGGCTTCTACGCTCTTCGCGAGTACCTCCGCGCGTGGGCCCGCTTCGACGAGTGGTGCGAGCACCGCGGCATCCCGGTCTGACCTGACCGGCGGCGCTATTCCGGCTGCGCGCGGCTGAGCAGGCGTGGCGCGCTGCGCGCGTAGTCGAGCCCCGAGAGCCAGGTGAGAACGACCGCGACGAGCAGCGTCCACCAGGCCGCCCGGTGCGTCCACGCTCCGGCGGCCGCGAAGCCTCCAACCGCCGCGGCAACCGCCTGAGCCCACGTCTTCAGCTTTCCGAGGTCGCGCGCGGCGAGGACGACACCGCGCTCGACCGCTGCCTGGCGGAGGCCCGTGATCAACACCTCGCGCACGACGATCGCGGCGACCATCCAGGCCGGGACGACTCCCTGCCCGACCAGCATGACGAGCGCCGCGAGCACGAGCACCTTGTCGGCGATCGGGTCGAGGAGCGAGCCGACGGACGAGGTGCGACCCTGCCTGCGCGCGAGTCTCCCGTCGAACCAGTCGGTCGTCATCGCGACGCAGAAGACTGCTGTCGCCCAGTAGTTGTGGCCGGAGAAGCTCCACGCGTAGAGCACGACCACGAGTGGGACGGACGCCGCGCGTGCGACGGTGAGCTGGTCGGCGGCCGTGAGAGTCACAACGTGGAGAGAATACGGGCCCTCATGTTCGAGAAGGTTCTCGTTGCCAACCGCGGGGAGATCGCGATCCGCGTCTTCCGCACGCTCCGCGAGCTCGGGATTGGTGCTGTGGGCGTCTACTCCGAAGGCGACCGCGCCGCGCTGCACGTCGCGTATGCGGACGAGGCGTTCCTGCTCGGGCCGACTCCGGCGGCGGAGAGCTACCTCTCGGTCGAACGAATTCTCGACGCGGCGCAGCGGGCAGGAGCGCAGGCGATCCATCCCGGTTACGGCTTCCTCGCCGAGAACGCTGCGTTCGCACGCGCCGTGGAGGAGGCGGGCCTCGTCTGGATCGGGCCGCCGCCGGCGGCGATCGAGCTGATGGGCTCGAAGACGGCTGCCCGCACGGCGATGCAGGCGGCGGGCGTCCCGATCATCCCGGGCACGACCGATCCCGTCGGTTCGGTGGACGAGCTCGTCGCGCTGGGCGAGGAGATCGGCTATCCGCTTCTGAGCAAGGCCGCGGCGGGCGGCGGCGGCAAGGGCATGGAGGTCGTCGTGGCTCCGGGCGACGCGGAGCAGGCGTTCGAGCGCGCGCGGCGCCAGGGGCAGTCCTACTTCGCGAACCCGGACGTCTACG
>JAICME010000053.1 GCA_025929425.1 Thermoleophilia bacterium
CAGGGTGCTTTCCCGCAGGGTGGGGCTACCCGGATACGCCGTGAATCCCGTCACGCCGTACGCGAGGGCCGGCAGAACCGGCACGCCGAGCGGCTCGGCGGCCTCGACCGAGGCGGCGCGCTCGGCGAGGATGTTGTCCGTCTCGAGCGAGAGGTAGGCGTGCTGCTCGGTGGAGCCGACGGGAAGCACGATCCGGTCGTCCTGTTCGAGGTACTCCTCGAGCTGCATCCAGTTCAGGTCACGGATCCTCACGCCGCGGCCCGCAGGCGTAGCTGCCGCTGCAGCTCGTGCGCAGCAGGCCCGAGCCCGAATGCCTTGCCGTCGACCGACGCGACGGGCATCACCTCGCGGATCGAGGAGGAGACGAACACCTCGTCGGAGCCGAGGAGCCGGGAGAGCGGAAAGACGCCTTCCACGGTCTCGGGCCCCGCGAGCTCGAGGATGAGACCGCGCGTGACGCCGGCGAGGATCGGCAGGTCGAGCGACGGCGTCACGAGGTGGTCGCCCTCACGCCACCAGACGTTCGCCGTGGGAGCTTCGAGCACGGTGCCGTCGTCGGCGACCAGCAGGGCGTCGTCCGCTCCCGCGGTGACCGCGGCGTCCTGAGCGGCCATGTTCTCGGCGTAGCTCGTCGACTTCGCGCTCGCGAGCTCACCGGTCGACCAGGGGACGGTCACGAGCCGCAACCCGCGCCCACGGAGCGCTTCGAGCGCGGGATCGATCGGCCCCGCGGTGGCGACGAGCGTCCGTCCCGTCCAGTAGAGGCGGAGCGCGAGATCCTTGTCCGCGCAGGCGCCGATGACGAGCTCGGCGAGCCGCTCGCACTCGGTCGCGTCGGGCGGCGGAAGCCGCAGCTGCTCGGCCGAGACGGCGAACCGCGCCAGATGCCGGTCGAGCAGGAAGGGCCGGCCGTCGTAGACGTGCGCCGTCTCGAAGACGGAGCGGCCCCGAAGGAGCGCCTCGTCGTCCGCGGCGAAGACCGGCTCGTGCGGCTGGACGAGCCCCCGTCCAGCCACGGCAACGGCGCAGACCTCCATCAAGCCGGGCCCCGTTGGGCCACGGCCGGTACCAGGGACCGGTCGTGGCTCATTCCGGCACCGCTCGCTGAGGCATCTCCCGCGAGCTTCAAGAGGGGACGCGCCTTGACCCACGATTCCTCGATCTCGGCAGCCGCCTCCGAGTCCCAGACGATGCCGCCGCCGACCCAGAGGTGGATCTCGCCGTCGACGACCGCGAAGGTGCGGATCGTCAGCGCGAGATCGAGGTCGCCGTTCGCGTAGATCCGACCGAGCGCCCCCATCGACGCGCCGCGTCCGACCGGCTCGAGCGACGCGATCAGCTCGAGCGCGCTGCTCTTCGGGCAGCCCGTGACCGAGCCGCCGGGCAGCACGGCGTCGAGCAGCTCGGTCAGCCCCACCTCTGGTCGCAGCTCGCCCTCGACGGTCGCGACGAGATGCGTCACACCCGCGAGCTGCCGCTCGGCGAGGAGCTCGGGCCAGCGGACGCTGCCGGGAACGCAGACACGCGACAGGTCGTTGCGCTCGAGGTCGACGATCATCACGTGCTCGGCCGTGTCCTTCGCCGAGGAGATCGGCACCCCGGCCGGGCGTGTCCCCTTGATCGGCATCGTGCGGACGACACGGCCCCGCTTCTGCAAGAGGACCTCCGGCGACGCGGAGACGATCGTCCAGCCCTCTCCGTGTAGCGGCGCGGCCTCGAGCGGCCGCAGCGGCGCGAAAGCAGCGGCGAGCGCGAGCGGGTCGCCGACGAAGTCCGCCGAGAGATGCTGGACGAGGTTCACCTGGTAGACGTCGCCCTCGCGGATCGCGTCCCGCCCCGTCTCGATCGCGGCCGCGTACGCCGCGGGAGTCCACGTCTCGTGCCACTCGCCGATACGGAACGAACCGCGGGCCGCGACCGGCCGCTCGAGCGAGTACGCGACCTTCGGCAGCCGGCACGGCTCGGGCGCCGACGGTGCGGTGGCGCCGTAGCCGATGAAGACGCGGGCGACGTCGAACTCCTCGCCCGCGAGCGCCGGCTCGAGCTCCGCGAGGGAGCTGAGCTCGACCGTCACGCCGGCTTGCGCGTCTGCACGTACCGGTAGCCGAACCGGCCCTTGATGCAGAGATTCCCGCGGGTCACGTCGTGGTCGTCGGGCGAGGTGACCTTGACGATCGCGTCGTCCTGCACGTGAAGGGTGAGGTTGCAGCCGACACCGCAGTACGGGCACACCGTGTCGACCTCCGCCTGCTCCTCCTCGCGCCACTCCCCCGCCTCGCGCAGGTCGAACTCGCTCTTCGCCATCAACGCGCCGGTCGGGCAGACGGCGACGCAGTTGCCGCAGTAGACGCACGCGGACTCGGGGAGAGGGACGTCGAGCTCGGTCGAGATGTGCGCGCCGAAGCCGCGCCCGGCAACGGTGATCGCGAACGTGTTCTGGTGGTCGACCCCGCAGGCCTCGACGCACTTGTAACAGAGGATGCACTTGGAGTAGTCGCGGACGTAGAGCTCGTTGTCGACCTTGACCGCCTGCGCGACCGTGAGCGAATCCGGCCCGAAGCGATCCGGCTTTGCCTCGTAGCGCTCGATGTAGGCGAGCGCCTCGGGCGCGGTCGAGAGGTCGACGGCCGAGCCGAGCAGCTCCATCACCAGCCGCCGGCTCGTGCGGACGCGCTCGGAGTCCGTGTGCACGACCATCCCCTCCTCCACCTTGCGGGAGCAGGCGGGTACGAGCGCTCTCGAGCGCTCGACCTCGACGACGCAGACGCGGCACACGTTGACGGGCGTGAGCGTGTCGCCGTAGCAGAGGGTCGGCGTGTCGATCCCCATCTGCCGTGCGGCGTCGAGGATGGTCGAGCCCTCCTGGACGTCGGTGGTGACGCCGTCGATCGTGATCTTCACGCGAGCACTCCGAGGTTGTGGATCGCCGAGTCGACGGCGTTGGCCGCAGTCTGGCCGAGGCCGCAGATGGACGCGTCACGCATCACCTGCGTGAGATCGGCGAGGACGGCGATCTCGTCGCCTTGCGTCCTGCCGGACGCGAGCCGGTGCAGCGCTTCCTCCTGGCGCACGGTGCCGATGCGGCAGGGGACGCACTGGCCGCACGACTCGTCGCGGAAGAACTCCGCGATCCGTAGCACCGCGTCGACGAGATCCGCATCTTCGCCGTAGACGATCACGACACCCGAGCCGAGCGTCGTGCCGGCTTCGCGGGCCCCTTCGAACGAGAGCGGCAGGTCGAGCTGATCGGGGCGCAAGAACGAGCCGGCGGCGCCGCCCATCAGGACGGCCTTCGGCGGCTCGGCGCCAGCGAGCTCGAGCAGCTCGGAGAGCGGCGTGCCGAGCTCGAGCTCGTACAGGCCCGGCCGCGCGACGTTGCCCGAAACGCAGAAGAGCCGCGTGTCGCGCGGGTCGTCCTCGAGCAGGATGTGTGGGACGTTGAGCAGCGTCTCGACGTTGTTCACGACGGTCGGCTTGCCGAAGAGGCCCACCTCGACCGGGAACGGCGGCTTGTTGCGCGGCTCGCCGCGGTAACCCTCGATCGACTGGAAGAGCGCCGTCTCCTCCCCGCACACGTAGGCGCCCGCCCCGATGCGGAGCTCGATGTCGAAGCCGCTGACGTCGATGGCGTGCTGAAGCCGTTCGTGCGCAAGCGGGTATTCGGCGCGGACGTAGACGAAGCCCTTCTCGCAGCCGGTGGCGTACATCGCGATAGCCATGGACTCGATCAGCCCGAACGGATCCTGCTCCATGAGGACGCGATCCTTGAACGTGCCGGGCTCCGACTCGTCGGCGTTGCAGACGAGGTAGTGCGGCTTCGCCGGCTGCCGCGCCACGGCTTCCCACTTCACCCCGGTCGGGAACGCCGCGCCTCCGCGGCCGAGCAGCGGAGACGCCTTCACGAGCTCGAGCACGCGCTCGGGGCCGAGCTCGCGGGCCCGTTCGAGCGCCGCGAACTCAGCGGGCGGCGATTCGGGGTCGTTCCCCTCCGCGATGCGACGCAGCAGCTTCAGGCCGGAGGTCTGCGGCAGCAGCGGAGAGGTCGGCGGAATCTGCTCCTCGCGCGGCTCCGGGCCCGCGATCGTCCGCATCGACGCAGGAGCCCGCTCGCAGAGTCCCAGACACGGCGACGGGTGCGCACCCGGTGGAACCTCGGCGCCGGCGAGCTTGCACGAGAGATCGGTGCAGACGTGCAGCACCTCTGCGGGCCGCTCCTCGAGCGCAATCAGTGCGTAGAACGTCGCCACACCGTAGGCATCCGCCGGCGGCACCTCGAGGCGACGCGACGCGTAGCCGAGCGCGCCCGGCGTCACCCAGCCGACGCGTCGCTGCGCCGCGCGCAGCGCAGGGAGCAGCAGATGGCGGCGCGGACGCGACCGCGCGACGCGGTCGCTGAACGGGTCGGCGACGCCGGCGACCGCGTCGATCGCGTCCCGCTCGGCCTGGGTCGGCTCCGCTTCGAGGAGCTTGAGATCAGGCAACGGGCTCCAAGCGGATCGCCGTCGCCTTGAACTCCGCCGTGCCCGACTTGGGGTCGGTCGCGTCGATGGTCAACATGTTCGTCGCCACCTCGTCCGGGAAGTGCAGGTTCATGAATGCGAGGCCCGCGCGCAGGTCGGGGTCGTACCGCGCGGACGTCTCGACCGCGCCGCGGCGCGACACGATGCGCACGCGCCCGCCGTCCGCGACGCCGTAGCGCTCGCCGTCGGCGGGCGAGAGCAGGATGTCCGTGCCGCCGACGTGGAGCGGGGACGAGTAGCCGCCGCTCTGGACACCGGTGTTGTACGACTCGAGCCGGCGCCCGGTGGTGAGGCGCAGAGGGAAGTCGTCGTCGAGAGCGTCGACGGGCGGGTCGTGTTCCACCGCCTGGAACGGCGCGCGGTCCTCGACGACGTCGTCCCACAAGCGCCCGTGCAGGAAGAGCGCGCCGGGATCGCTCTCGTCCGCGCACGGCCACTGGATACCTCCGAGCTCTTCGAGGCGCGCGTAGGTCATGCCCGCATGCCACGGCGAGAGGGAGCGGCATTCGTTCCAGACATCCTCGGGCTTCGTCGAACCGAGGTCGTGGCCGAGCCGGCGGCCGAGTTCGTAGACGATCTCGATGTCGTCGCGGGCCTCGCCCGGCGCGGCGTACGCCTTTCGCACGCGCTGCACCCGGCGCTCGCTCGACGTCACGGTGCCCTCGGCTTCGCCCAGCGTCGCGGCCGCAGGAAGGACGACGTCCGCGAGTTGCGCCGTGCGCGTGAGGAAGATGTCCTGCACGACGAGGTGATCGAGCCCGCTCAACAGGCGTTCCGCGCGCGCCTGGTCCGCCTCTCCCTGCGCGGGGTTCTCGCCGACGACATACGCCGCGCGCAGCTCGCCGTGCTCCATCGCCTCGAACATCCCGGACAAGTGCAGGCCGGGATTCGGGGGGATGGAGGCGCCCCAGGCGGCCTCGAACTTCGCGCGGGCCGCGTCGTCGGCAACGTCCTGCCCTCCCGGGAGCTTGTTCGGGATCGCCCCCATGTCGCCGCCGCCTTGCACGTTGTTCTGGCCGCGCAGCGGCTGGAGGCCGGAGCCCCACTTGCCGACCTTGCCCGTGAGCAGCGCGAGGTTGATGAGCGCGAAGACGTTGTCGACCGCGTTGTGGTGCTCGGTGATCCCGAGCGTCCAGCAGAGCTGCGCGTTCGTCGCGCTGCCGTAGGAATGCGCGAGCTCGCGGATCGCGTCAGCCGGAACGCCGGTGACGCGCTCCCCCTCTTCGAGCGTCCACGGCTGCACCGACTCACGGAACGCCTCGAACCCCGAGGTCGCTCGGCCGATGAACTCGATGTCTGCGAACCCGGCTTCGAGGATCTCGCGGGCGACGGCGTTCGCGAGCGGGATGTCGGTGCCGACGTCTAACCCGAGCCACAGGTCGGCCCACTGCGCCGACGGCGTCCTGCGGGGGTCGACGACGATCAGCTTGGCGCCACGATTCTTCGCCTTGAGCGCGTGGTGGAACCAGATCGGGTGTGCCTCGCGCGCGTTCGATCCCCAGAGCACGATGAGGTCCGCGGCTCGGGTCTCCTCATAGGAGCTCGTCCCGCCGCCTGCACCGAACACCGTCGTCAGACCGACGACGCTGGGCGCGTGTCAGGTTCGGTTGCAGCTGTCGACGTTGTTCGTCCCGAGCACGACGCGAGCGAACTTCTGCGTTGCGAAGTTCAGCTCGTTGGTCGCCTTGGAGCAGCTGAAGACGCCGGTCAGCGCGTCCTCGTCGAGCGCCTTGCGGAACCCGGCCGCGGCGCGGTCGAGCGCCTCGTCCCAGCTCGCACTGCGCAGCTCTCCACCGTCTCGGACGAGCGGCGTCGTCAGCCTTCCGTACTTCATGGCCATGCCTGGAATCTAGAGCAAGAGACGGCGCATGAGGTCGATGTCGATCCGATCGACCAGTTCGTCTGCCGCGGCGAGCCTGTGCGGCTCGAGGGTCCCGCGCATTGCGAGCACGCGTCCGACGCCGGCCGCGCGGGCCGAGGCGACGCCGGCCTCCGTGTCCTCGAACACCACAGCGCCCGCGGGATCGACCCCTAGCATCTCGAGTGCCTTGAGGTAGCCCTCGGGATCGGGCTTGCCGTGGGTGACGTCGTCGGATGCGACGATCGCGCGGAAGCATTCGGTGAGCCCTGCGGCTTCGACGACGGGCCGGATCTCGTTCTGGGCGGCGCCGGAACAGATCGCCAGCGGCACGCGCTCCGCGGCGAAGCGCACGGCCTCCCGCGTGTGCTCGTGAATCGTCGACCCATCGGAAGACGCCTCGCGGTACCGGCGCTCACGCTGGTCGATCACCGCCCGTACGTCCGGATGATCCCCGCCGAGCCACGTCGTCACGATCTCCGGGTCCGAGAGGCCCGCGAGTTGGTCGAAGTACTCCTGCGCCGACATCGGGCGCCCATGCTCCGCGAAGAGGTGGATGAAGATCTCGCACAGCACGGGCTCGTCGTCCGAGAGCGTCCCGTTGAAGTCGAAGACCAGCGCGGCTACCGACACGGCTGATCCTCGCGCTGGACGTCTGCGAGCAGCTGCTCGAACTCCGAGCCGTCGAGCTCCTCGACCGCGCGCTCGTACTTCTCCATCGCCCAGCCCCAGAAGTCGAAGTCGAGCTCCGAGATCCCGTCCTGGATCGAGCCCCACAGCGTCCAGCCGTACTTCGACAACAGGCCCCAGAGCCGCGCACGCGCGACCTTGTTGCGCAGCGGCTCGCCCCAGTACGCCGCGACGAGATCCTCGAGCTGGTCGAGCGAGAGGTTGGACTCGCTCCAGACGTTGCCGAGCTCGAACGAGGCCTCGTTGTTCCCCGAGTACTCGTAGTCGATCAGCCGCATCTCGCCGTCGACCAGGATGAAGTTCTCGGCGAGCAGATCGTTGTTGCACGGCACCGGCGGCTCGGGGCGGACGCGCAGCGCGCGCTCGAGCTCGCGGATCTTCGGCTCGAATTCCTCGTAGCGGGCCGGAAGCCGGAAACCGCGTTCGCGGACGATCTCGAGGTAGCCCGGCTGGATCTCGAACATGTCGAAGTCCTTCAGGAAGCGGCGTCCGGAATGGAGGCGGCGGCAGGCGTCGGCGATCGCGGGCATGTGGCCGCCCGAGCGGAGCTTTTCCGCGTCCATGACCTCGCCGTCCAGAAAGCCGAGCACGAGCGCGTCCTGCTCCGGTAAAGCCGCGACGAACGGCGCGCCGACGCCGGTCTCGGCCGCGGCGATCGTGTTGTGCACCTCGTTCTCGCGGTCGATCGCGAGCAGGCCCGTGTCCTTGCCGGAGATGCGGACGACGTAGCACCCGGCTGGGCTCGTGACCTTGTAGTTGGTGTTCGTGAGCCCGCCGGTGAGCGGCTCGACGCTCTCCGCGTCGTGCAGCTCCGGAACCGCGGCGAGCACTTCCTCCAGCGGCATGCGCCGATCCTATTAGGGTCGCACCGTGCCCCCCGAACGTGCCCGTGCCGTCGTCATCGGCGGCGGCGTCATCGGCTGCTCCTGCCTCTACCACCTCGCGAAGCAGGGGTGGACCGACTCCGCCCTCCTCGAGCAGTTCCAGCTCACTCACGGCTCGACGTGGCACTCGGCCGGCCTGGTCGGCCAGCTCCGCTCCTCGATCTCGCTGACGCGGATGATGCAGTACTCCGTCGGCCTCTACGCCGAGCTGAAGGAGCTGACCGGCAACGACCCGGGCTGGCACCAGCTCGGCGGCCTCAGGCTCGCGTCCTCGCAGCCTCGGCTGGAAGAGATCCGGCGCCAGGCCTCGTGGGCGAAGACGTTCGGGCTGCCGATGGAGATCGTCTCGGCCGAAGAGGCGCAGAAGCTCTTCCCGCCCATGTCGACGGACGGTGTGCTCGCGGCCGCTTTCATCCCCGACGACGGCTACCTCGATCCCTCCCAGCTGACCTTCGCGCTCGCCGACGGCGCGCGTCGTCTCGGCGCTCGGATCGAGGTGCGCACGCGAGTCACCGGGGTCGAGACGACCGGCGGCCGGGTGTCTGCCGTCGAGACGGACAAGGGCCGGATCGAATGCGAGGTCGTCGTAGACGCCGCCGGGATGTACGCGCGCCAGGTCGCCGCGCTCACCGGCGTCGACATCCCGATGATCCCGTTCGGCCACCAGTACCTCATCACGGAGCCGCTCGATCCGCCGCTCGAGGCGCTCCCGACGCTGCGGGATCCCGACAACCTCATCTACTTCCGCACCGAGGTCGGCGGACTCGTGATGGGCGGCTACGAGCGCAAGCCGGCGCCGTGGGCGATCGACGGCATCCCCGACGGCTTCGAGGCGAAGCTCCTCCCACAGGAGTGGGATCGGATGGAGGAGCTCTTCACGAACGCGATCTCGCGTGTCCCGGCGATGGAGAACGCCGAGGTGAAGGCGTTCTTCAACGGGCCCGAGGCGTTCACGCCCGACGCCGACTTCCTGCTCGGCGAGAGCGACGTCCCGGGCTTCTGGATCGCGGCCGGCGGTTGCGCGCACGGTCTTGCCGGCGCGGGCGGAGTCGGCAAGGTCATGAGCGAGTGGATCGTGGACGGCCGCCCGGAGTGGGATGTGTGGCCGCTCGACTGGCGCCGCTTCGGACGCCAGTACCGCAGCCGCGAGTACACGCTCGCGCGCACGTACGAGTCGCTCTCGCAGTACTACGACATCAAGTACCCGGGCGAGGAGAAGAAGTCCGGGCGCCCGCTCCGGGTATCGCCGGCCTACCAGCGGCACGTCGCCCTGGAGGCGTCCTTCGGGGAGAAGGGAGGCTGGGAGCGCGTCAACTGGTACGAGTCGAACGCGGCGCGCGGCGACGAATCGCTGCGCCCACGCGGCTGGGCCGGCCAGAACTGGTCGCCGGCGATCGAGGTCGAAGCGCGCGCGGCACGCGAAAGCGTCGCGCTCTTCGACCAGTCCTCGTTCTCGAAGCTCGAGGTGCTCGGGCCCGGCGCGCTCGCGTTCCTCGAACGGCTGTGCGCGAACCGGATCGACCGGCCCGTCGGCACGATCGTCTACACGCAGCTCCTCAACCACCGCGGCGGGATCGAGGCCGACCTGTCGGTGCTGCGGCGCGCGGAGGATCGCTTTCTCCTCGTCACCGGCACCGCGTTCGGGACGCACGACCGCGCCTGGCTCGAGCGGAACCTGCCCCGCGACGGCTCGGTCTACGTCGCCGACGTCACGGGCGCCTATGCCTGCCTCTGCCTCTGGGGGCCGAAGGCGCGCGAAGTGGTCAGCTTCGACCACGCGTACATGACCTCGCGCGAGGTCTCGGTCGGCAACGTGCCGTGCATCGCGTCGCGGGTCACGTACGTGGGAGAGCTCGGCTGGGAGTTCTACTGTCCCGCCGAGTACGGCGCGACGCTCTGGGACACGCTCTGCGTCGAAGGCGTCACGCCGGGCGGCTACCGCGCGATCGAGTCCCTGCGGCTCGAGAAGGGCTATCGCGCCTGGGCGAGCGACCTCACCGCCGAGACGACGCCGTTCGAGGCCGGGCTTGGCTTCGCGGTGAAGATGGACAAGGGCGACTTCAGCGGCCGTGAGGCGCTCGAGCGCGCCGAGCCGCGGCAGAAGCTCGCCTGCCTCGTCCTCGAGGATCCTCGAGCGGTCGCACTCGGCTCCGAGCCCGTGCGGCACGACGACGAGGTCGTCGGCCGCGTCACGAGCGGAGGCTACGGCTACGCGGTCGGCGCGAGCATCGCCTATGCCTACATGCCGGTCGAGCTGGCGGAGCCCGGGACGACGGTCGCGATCGACATCTTCGGCGACTGGATCGACGGCGAGGTGCGTGCCGATCCGCTGTACGACCCGAAGGGCGAGCGCATCCGGGCGTGAGCGAGGGTGGGTGTGGCCCGCCGAAAACGGGCCACACCATGGTGATTCGGTCTAGGTTCCGGCGGCCGGAGGGAGGACCTTGGTGTACGGGGTCTTCTTGCTCAGCCACGACTTGATCTGCTTGGCATGTTTCGCTGCGAACGCCGCCGCGGCCTGGTCATTCGACATGTGCTTGACGGCGAGGTTGTAGGCGACCGAGTTCTGCTCGTTGGGCGTCCAGCTGAAGCGGCGGAGGAAGTTCGCCACGGGCGGCGCCGTCTTCCGGAGCGTCGACGCCATCACCTTGTACAGGTGGTAGGGCGGATACGCGCAGTTGATCTGGGCCGGCTTGAGCTTTGCGCATTTCGGTGTCCACGCGGGGAGTGCCACCTGGGAGAACTTGTAGATCGCGTTCTGATACTGCGGCGTGTACCAGTAGAAGATGATCGGCTTCTTCTGCTTGTAGCTCGTTTCGATCTGGGTCAGCTGTGCCGCCTCACTGCCTGCGAACACGACCTTCAGGTTGATCTTCAGGTTCTTGACGAGCGCCTGGTCGTTCGTCACGTAGCTCGGCGCCCCGTCGAGGAACTGTCCCTGCGGAGACGACTGAGGTGTCACGAACAGCTTCCAGTCCTTCTTTACGCCCTTCCAGTTCTTCAGCTCGGGATGCTGCTTCAAGAGGTAGGTCGGGATGTACCAGCCGATGTTTCCGTTCGGGCCCTCCTGGCCGGCATCGATGACCTGGTGCCCCTTCTTGATGTACTGGCTGTACTGCGGCGAATGGCCCCACTCCTCGAGGACGGCCGACATCTTCCCCTGCGCCATCGCAGTCCAGGCCGGTATCTCGTCGATCGTGACGAGGTTCACCTTGTAGCCGAGGTACTTCTGGATCACGTATTGCGCGACGACGTTGTTCGCGAGCGATCCCTCCCACGAATTGGTCGCCAGCGTGATGGTCGGCTTGCCGTTGGTGCGAGCGGACGCACCCCCGGCGGTCGTCGCGATCGCCGCAGCCGCGACAGCGATCACAGCGAGCAGCGCTGCGATGCCGGCGATGCGGCGGCGGCCCGTGCGAAGCCGCAAGCTCCCGCCCTGATCCCTCATTAGCCTTGCCCTCCTTGTGTTTGGCGCGTTTGACTGAGTCGGTCGAGCACGATGCCCATGAGCACCATCGTGAGGCCCGCCGCCGCGCCGAGGCCGACCTCCGACCGCGAGAAACCGGTGACGACGTCGAGACCGAGACCGCCTGCGCCGACGAGACCGGCGACGACGACCTCCGCCATGACGAGCAGGATGGTCTGGTTCACCGCGAGGGTGATGTACGGGCGCGCGATCGGCAGCTCGATCTTGAGCAGGAGCTGCCAGCGCGTCGACCCGAACGACTGTCCCGCTTCGATCACTTCGCGCTGCACAGCCCGCAGGCCGAGCGTCGTGGCGCGCACAGCGGCGGGGAGCGCGTAGACGAAGGACGCCGTCACGCCGGCGAGGTTGCCGACCCCGAACAGCGCGACGACCGGGATCAGATAGACGAACGCGGGCAGCGTCTGCAGGAAGTCGAGAATCGGGCGCAGGACGGCGTCCGCCGCACGCCAGCGGTAGGCGGCGATCCCGAGCGGGATCCCGACAGCGAGGTCGAGCACGAGAGCGACGATGACCAGGCTCAGCGTCTGCATCGCGTCGCCCCACGCGGAGAAGTCGTACGAGGTGACTCCCTGGAACGTGTAGCCCACAGGAGCCTGCATCAGACCCATCAGAGCGACGCAGCCGACGAGCAGGATCGCGCGACGAGGACCTCCGCGGGCCCACGCCGCAGCACCGACGAGCGCGGCCATCAGCCACCACGGGAAGTCGTTCAGGAACGCTTGGAGCGGATTCAGGACGTGGAGCGTCAGGAAGCTCGACAGCGACTCGCTGACGTGGGTGAGCTGGTTCGTCACCCAGTTCATCCCGTTCGTCACGTGATCCACGATCGAGAACCCCCAGCCGCTCGGCCAGTCACCGAGGTTGAGGCCGTACTGCGCTACGAGCACGACCACGAGCAGCCCACCCCAGAGAATCGCGAGCTGCGGCCGCGTCAGCCGTTTCCCCACGCCCACGCGGCGGGTCGCGTGCTTCCCCAGTGCAGCGGACGTGCGGTCGAGCCACATCGCCATGAAGACGATGAGCAGGCCGGCGACCGCACCCATGCCGAGGTCCTGCGTCTGCAGTGCCTGCAGGACGGGGTCACCGAGGCCGCCGGCGCCGACCAGTGAGGCGATCACGACGATCGACAGCGCCATCATGATCACCTGGTTCAGGCCGAGCATGATCGCCTGCGCTGCGAGCGGCAACTGAATGTCGCGGAGGATCTGCCGGCGCGTCGCGCCGAACGCCTCTCCGGCCTCGATCACGTCGCGCCGCACCGTGCGAATCCCGACTTCGGTGAAGCGAACGAGCGGCGGCACGGCGTAGATGACGGTCGCGACGATTCCAGCCGGGTTACCGATCGAGAAGAGAACGACGATCGGGACGAGGTAGGCGAACGCCGGCAGGATCTGCGCCACGTCGAGGATCGGCCGCAACGTCTTGCTCACGGGTGTCCACACCGCGGAGGCGACGCCGAGCGGAATCCCGATGATCGTCGAGATCACGATGGCGACGGCCATGAGCGACAGCGTCGTCATCGCCGGCTGCCACATGTCCGAGATGCCGTTCGGGCCGCCGTTCGGGATCTGGAGGATGCCGAACGACGAGACCATGAGCGCGGCGAAGATCGCGGTCTTCCAGCGGCCGACGAGCCAGGCGACGAGCACCGCCAGGATGAGGACTCCGACCCAGGTCAGCCAGTGAAGGGCGCTGACGAGGTCGTTCGTCGCGCTGTTGAGGAAGCTCCCCAGGCCCCCGATGATGTGGTGCAGGAAGAAGTTCGACGACTGGTTCGTCTGCACCCAGCTGTCGGCGCGGTCGAACCAGTTCGGCACCCCGCCGCCGAGCACCCACTTCGCCGGGAAGCCCTTGTGGAAGCCGCTCAGCGCGACACCGGCGATGCAGATCGCGATCCCCACCGCAAGGGGCGCCAGCCTGCGGCCCAGCCGGCCGACGTCGATGAGGAACGGAGGCGGCGCCTCGGCGGAAGCGAGCGACGAGGCTGCGGAGGGAGGGCTCAAGAGGCGGCCGGCGTGCTCGGCTCGAGCGTCGGCTCCTCGGGAACGTTGTGCTGCTCGCGGCCGGCGAGGATGTGGACGACCATCCGCCGGTCGAGTATCCCGACGAGTTGGTCGTCGGATCCGACTACGCCGATCGGCCCCTGGACGCCGAAGATCACGGGCAAGAGCTCGCCCAGCCTCGCGTCCTGGTTGACGACGCTCTCGGGCGTTTCTCCCGCGTGCGGCTGAAGAGCAAAGGCTGCTGTCAGCACCTTGCCCCGAGGCACATCGCGCACGAACTCGGCGACGTAGTCGTCGGCCGGGGCTCCCACGATCTCCGCCGGCGTGCCGACCTGGACGAAGCGTCCGTCCTTCATGATCGCGATTCGGTCGCCGATCTTCAGCGCTTCGTCTAGGTCATGCGTGACGAAGACGACCGTCTTGTGCAGCCGCGCCTGCAGACGTGCGACCTCGTCCTGCATCTCGCGACGGATGAGCGGGTCGAGCGCCGAGAAGGCCTCGTCGAAGATGAGCACTTCCGGATCGACGGCAAGCGCTCGCGCAAGCCCGACACGCTGCTGCATGCCGCCCGAGAGCTGATCCGGATAGGAGGATTCGACGCCGGCGAGCCCGACGATCCCGAGAATCTCGCGGGCGCGCTCGTGGCGCGTCTGCTTGGGAACACGCTGCACCTCGAGCCCGTACGCCGCGTTGTCGATCACCGTGCGGTGCGGGAAGAGCCCAAAGTGCTGAAAGACCATCGCCACCTTGGTACGGCGGAGCTGGCGAAGGCTGCGAGCATCCGCGCGAAGAACGTCCTGCCCGCACATGCTGATCGTCCCCGAGGTGGGCTCGACCAGCCGCGTGATGCAGCGGACGAGGGTCGACTTGCCGCTGCCCGAGAGGCCCATGATCACGAAGACCTCGCCGCGGGCGACGTCGAACGAGACGTCGCGTGAGGCGATGGTGTTGCCCGTCTTCGCATGGAGCTCGGCCCGCGGAAGATCGAGATCGTCGCTGCCGAGCAGCCGCTCCGGATGCGGGCCGAAGATCTTCCAGACGTCGCGCGCCTCGATCACCGGCGCGTCGGAAGTGTCGACCTGTTCGGAGCCGACGGTCGGCGTGGGTGCTGTCACCGCACCACCGTATTACCGCGCTGTCGACAGTTCAATGGTGCGATGCACTAGAAGAGGCCGACGGTCTTTCCGTCCTCGTCGATGTCGACGGAGTGCGCGGCCGGAGTCCGCCCGTAGCCGGGCATCGTCTGCATGTCGCCGCAGAGCGCGACGAGCCAGCCGGCGCCGGTGTACGCGCGGATGTCGCGCACCGTGACCGTGAACCCGGTCGGAGCGTTCGCGAGCGTCGGGTCGTGCGAGAGCGAAAGGTGCGTCTTCGCCATGCAGATCGGGAGCTTGTCGAAGCCGACACGCTCGAACTCCTCGATCTTCTTGCGGGCGGCCGGCTGGAGCAGGATCCCGTCCCCGCCGTACACGCGCGTCACGATCGCCTCGATCTTGCGCTCGATCGAGTCCTCGAGCGGGTAGACCGGCGCGAAGCTCGACGGCTGCTCGGTCGCCTTGACCACGGCCTCGGCGAGCGCGGCGGCACCCTCGCCGCCCTTCACGACCGCCTCGTTCGCCTCGGCCGCAACCGCGCCGTGCGCGAGCGCGATCTCGCGGATCTGCTCGATCTCCTCGTCGGAGTCGGCGGGGAAGCGGTTCACGGCGACGACGGCGTTGAGGCCGAACTCGCGGATGGTCGCGAGGTGGCGGATCATGTTGGCCGAGCCGGCCGCGATCGCCTCGGCGCCGCCCTCGGGGTTGCCGCCGTGGTGCTTCAGCGCCTTCACCGTCGCGACGAGGACGACCGCGCTCGGCGTGAGGCCGCCGACGCGACAGACGATGTCCATGAACTTCTCCATCCCCAT
Source organism: Thermoleophilia bacterium (assembly GCA_025929425.1). Classification (GTDB taxonomy): domain Bacteria; phylum Actinomycetota; class Thermoleophilia; order Gaiellales; family Gaiellaceae; genus Palsa-739. Next base: position 15,349 of record JAICME010000053.1, read on the forward strand.
GTCCGCGCCGAAGCCGGACTCGGTCACGACGACGTCGCCGAGCTTGAGAGCGATGCGATCCGCGACGAGCGAGTTGTTGCCGTGGGCGATGTTCGCGAAGGGCCCGCAGTGGACGAACGCGGGCTGCCCCTCCAGCGTCTGCACGAGGTTCGGCTTGATCGTCTCCTTGAGGAGGACGGTCATCGCGCCGGCGGCCTTCAGCTGCTCGGCGGTGACGGGCTCGCCCTCGTAGGTCGAGCCGACGGTGATCGCGCCGAGCCGCGCGCGGAGATCCTGCAGATCGCGCGACACCGCGACGATCGCCATCACCTCGGACGCCGCGGTGATGTCGAAGCCGGTCTGGCGCGGGTAGCCGTTCGCCCGCCCGCCGAGGCCGACGACGGTGTCGCGCAGCGCGCGATCGTTGATGTCGACGCAGCGCCGCCACGAGATCGAGAGCGGGTCGATGCCGAGCTCGTTGCCGTGCAGGAGGTGCGCCTCGAGGAGCGCCGCGAGGAGGTTGTTCGCGGCGCCGATCGCGTGGATGTCCCCCGTGAAGTGGAGGTTCATGTCCTCCATCGGCACGACCTGCGCATAGCCGGCTCCCGCCGCGCCGCCCTTGATGCCGAACACCGGGCCGAGCGACGCCTCGCGGAGACAGAGCACCGGCTTGCGGCCGATCGCACCGAGGCCCTGGGTGAGCGAGACCGAGGTGGTCGTCTTGCCCTCCCCGAACTTGGTGGGCGTGATCGCCGTGACGCAGACGAGCTTCGCGTCGGGCTTGGCTGCCAGGCGGTCGAGCACCGAGAGCGAGACCTTCGCCTTGTAGGTGCCGTAGAGATCGAGCTCGTCCGGCTCGAGCCCCGCGCCCGCCGCGATCTCGCTGATCGGGCGGAGCTTGGCCTCTTGCGCGATCTCGAGGGAGGAAGGTGTCGTCGTCGCCACGCCCGGTGTCCTTTCTACAACGCTGTCTGAGATATGTCTAATATATCTGTTGTGGATCTGGCAGCGGATCGCGCATACCTGGCAATCCGCGGGCTCATCGTCTCACTCGAGCTCGCGCCCGGCGCGGTGATCGACGAGCGGGAGCTGATGCAGCGTCTCGGACTCGGACGGACTCCCGTGCGGGAGGCGCTGCGGCAGCTGGCGCAGGAGCAGCTCGTCGAGGTCTTCCCCCGCCGCGGCATGTTCGTGACCGGTGTCGACGTCCGGGACCTCGCGCGCATCTCGGAGGTACGTGGGGCGCTCGAGCCCGAGGCCGCCCGCCTCGCGGCCGAGCGCGCGACCGAGGCAGAGCGTGACGAGCTCGCCGACCTCAGCGACCAGATCGAGCGCGGCGCCGATCTCATGGCGCTCGACGAGCGCATCCATCGTGCGATCTACGCCGCCGCGCACAACCACCTCCTCGAGAAGACGCTCGGTGAGTACTACGTCCTCGCGCACCGGATCTGGATGATCGCCCTCGACCGCGCCGAGGCGCTCGAGGACGCGGTCCAGGCACACCGCGACCTCATCCATGCGATCGTCGTCGCAGACGGGAACGGCGCGGCGAGCCTCATGCGCGACCACGTCGAGAACTTCGAGACCGCGATGCGAAAGGTTCTGGTGAGCGTGTGAATCCACTTTCG
>JAICME010000171.1 GCA_025929425.1 Thermoleophilia bacterium
GGGCGCGCTCAGCGTCAGGCGCAGGATTCCGTCCTCCGGCCGATCGAGGTCGAGCGACGGGAACTCCGTCTCGTACGGGTACGGCGCCACGAAGAGGATCCTACGGCGCGCGCTACGCTCGCCCGACGCAGGGCCGGTAGCTCAGTTGGTAGAGCAGGGGACTTTTAATCCCAAGGTCGCAGGTTCGATCCCTGCCCGGCCCATCGCCGCCTCCTCTCCTCGACCGCTGGACAAGCGGGATCCATCGGTTCACAATCCACCCTGTCTCCTCGCGCAGGGCGAGGAGCGGGGTTCTGCATCCAAAACGAGAGGGGTCTAGATGCAAGGTCGTGGTGTGCGCTGGTCGAGTCTGAGCGGGCTCGTGTTCGTGGTTCTGGCCGTCGCCGGAGCGTTGCTCCTCTTCGACGGGCCGACCGAAGGTTCGCCGACCAAGATGGCCGCCTGGTACGGGAGCTCGAGCAACCGTGGCCACCTCAACATCGGTTGGATCCTCACCGGGCTCGGCTTGTTCTCCCTGATCTGGTTCGTCGTCGCCCTGCGCGAGCGAGTGCGGGCGAGCGAGGACCCAGCTTCGGAACACGGGACGTTTCTCTCCACGGTCATCCTCGCCGGCGGCACGATCTACGTCGCGGTCGCCATGGCCGGAGTCGCGCTCGCCGACGGGGTCAAGACGATGAGCGACGACACGTATCACCACCAGGTCTACAGCGGCGTGATCCATGCCGCCAACGACGCCACGTATCTGATGGTCACGACCGGGGGAGCGGCGCTGGCTACGCTCATCTTCGCGACCTCCGTCGCGGTGCGGCGCTACGCGATTCTCCCGCGCTGGGTCAGCTGGTTCGGCTTCGTCGCCGGGGTGGCCGCGATCTTCTCGATCATCTTCTTCACGATGATCGTCTGGCTCCTGTGGATCGCCGCAACGTCCGTGACGCTCTTCCTCCAGAGCAGGTCGGCGCCGGCGCCGAGGCACGAGCCGGCTTCTGCGACGACCTAGTAGCGCACGCTCCCGGGGCCGTCCGGTCTGCAGCGGACGGCCCCGGCGACTACTGCCGGTGAGGTGTCGGAGCTGCCTGTCCGATTTGAACGAGGGCAGGCTTTTGGGCGTGGTCGACCTGGAGGGTGGTGTGGTCGAGGTGGAAGCGCTCATGGAGTAACTGCTCGAGCTCGCGGCGAATGCCGTGACAGTCGTCTCCGGGGTGGACGAGGACATGCGCCGAGAGCGACGGGAAGCCGCTCGAGATCTCCCAGACATGGAGGTCGTGGATGCTTTCGACGCGGGCGTGCGCAGCAAGCGCGCGTCCGATTTCCTCGACGTCGACGCCTTCGGGAGCGGCCTCGAGCAGGACACGCCCGGAGTCGTGCAACAGGCCCCAGGCGGAGCGCAGCATGACCGCGGCGATCACGAGCGCTGCGACACCGTCGGCGCGTGTCCAGCCGCTCGCCAGGATGACCGCGCCCGCTATCGCGGTGACGATGAACGCGAACAGGTCGGTGAGGAGGTGCTGGAAGCTGCCCTCGATGTTCATCGATGCGCGGTTCGCGCGCGAGAGCTGCCGGGTCGCGAGCAGGTTCACCCCGATCCCGACGACCGCCACGACGAGGATCGCCAGCCCTTCCGCCGGGGGCGGTGAGACGAGTCTGTGGATCCCCTCGTAGACGATCAGCCCGGCGAGCACGAGCAGCGTTCCGCCGTTCGCCTGAGCGGAGAGGATCTCGGACCGCTTCAGACCGAAGGTGAGATTGCCGCCGGCCGGCCGTCTGAGCAGCCGGATCACCCACAGGCTTACGAGCAGCGCGCCTGCGTCCGTGAGCATGTGAGCCGCGTCGGAGAGCAGCGCCAGCGAGTGGGCGAGGATCCCGACCACGACCTCCGTGGCCATGAAGCCGACGATCAGGGCGAGCGCGACCGAGAGCCGCTTGGTGTCGGCGTCCTCGCTGACGCCGTGCGCATGTCCGGCGCTCATCGGGAGGAGTATGCCGCCCGGTTGCGGCGGCCAGGCCAGGCGGTACGATCGCCGCATGCCGTTCCCGCTGCGCGTTCTCGTGGCCTGGGCCGTCGACGCGGCTGCCCTCGCGATCGGGGCGTGGATCTTCAGCGGCATCTCCGTCGGCGGCTCCGCGGGCACGCTCATCCTCGCCGCTGCGGTCTACGGGCTCCTCGCGAGCTTCGTGAAGCCGGTGCTGAAGCTTCTGACCCTGCCGCTCGCGATCGTCACCCTCGGGGTCGCCTGGTTCTTCGTCGCGATGTTCATCCTCTGGCTCACCGACGCGATCGTCGGCGGTCTGCACATCCGTGGCTTTTGGACGCTCGTCGGCGGCACGGTCGTCGTCTGGGCCGTGGGCGCCGCCGCCGACCACTGGCTCTTCCCGAAGAAGAGCTCGCTGAAGAGGATGATCGGCGGTTCGTCGCGTTTCAGCCGCGCCTGAACGGAAAGCAGCGCCGGAGCATGCGGTCGGCTTCGGTGGCAGACGTGCGGGACGTCGCGCCGCAGGAGCCGGCCGCGGCTTAGTCTCCGGCGATGCGGTTGTTCCTCGTCGCCCGCCACGGGCAGTCGCTCTTCAACGTGGACAAGGTCGTGAACGGCGACCCGACGCTCGACCGCGGGCTCTCGGAGCAGGGAATCGAGGAGGCCGAGCGCCTGGCCGGCCAGCTGGCCGCGCTCCCGATCGACCTCGTCGCGGTCTCCCCCTTCCCGCGCGCGCTGCAGACCGCCAACATCGCGGTCGCAGGGCGCGACGTGACACACCTCGTCGACGACGAGCTCGGAGACGTCCGCATCGGCGAGCTCGAGGGGAAGTCGCTGGACGCCTACCGGGCCGCCCCGGCCCACTCGAACCGGAAGGAGCGCTTTCCCGGCGGCGAGAGCCTCGACGAGGCGGCGCTGCGCTACGCCGTCGTGTGCGAGCGGCTCCTGGCGCGCGACGAGGCGGTGACGCTCGTGGTCTGCCACGAGATCCCCGTGCGTTACCTCGCGAATGCCGCCGCGGGTAGCGCCGAGCTCAACGGGCCGCTGAGCTTCATCGCGAACGCGACTCCGTACCTCTTCGAGGAGGGGTCGCTGGGGCGCGCGGTCGAGCGCATGCGGCAGCTCGCGGGGTAGCGTCGGGACATGACCGCTGCCGACACGCTGGCGCTCCTCGACTGGAAGCGGCGCGTCTTCGCGCTCTACGCTGCGATCCGCTCGATGGAACCAGAATCCGGTTGGCAGCTCTGGCGCGATACCCGGGACGAGCTGTTCCGTTCCCACCCTCAGTCACCCCTGCCCGGCTACTCCGGGCTCGCGTACTACGACTATGACCCCTCGGCACGCGTCGTCGCCGAGCTCGAGGATCTCGATGCGGCTCCCGCGGCGCTCGAGACCAGCGGGGCGGAACCGATGCTCTTCACGCCGTTCGCGCGTGCGCATTTCGAGCTGCGAGGCGAACCGCTGGCGTTGGAGCTCGACTGGCTCGCAAGCTATGGCGGCGGCATCTTTCTCTGCTTTCGCGACACGACGAGCGGAACGACGACATACGGCGGCGGCCGCTACCTGCTCGACACCGTGAAAGGCGCCGATCTCGGGGAGACGGACGGCAAGCTCGTGCTCGACTTCAACTTCGCCTACAACCCGTCGTGCTCGTACGACCCGGGCTGGGTCTGCCCGCTCGCGCCGCCCGCCAACAGGTTGCTCGTCGCGGTCGAGGCGGGAGAACGGCACGTCTCGTGAGCGACCTGGACGCTCTGCGCGCCGAGATCTCCGACCTCGACCGGCGGCTGCTCGAGCTCCTCAACCGGCGGCTCGAGCTCGTCGCGGCGGTGCGTGACCACAAGGACGCAGCCGGCGAGCGTTGGATCGATCCCGAGCGTGAGGCGGAGCTCCTGCAGGCGCTCGTCGAGGCGAATTCCGGCCCGCTTTCGGAACGTGCGGTGCGGTCGGTCTTCTCGGCAGTGCTCGACGTGCTCAAGGAGGAGGTCGCCGCGGAACGGCGCGCTCCGGCTTCGCCGTCCGCCTCGCCCGAGCGGCCGCGAGCGGTCGAGCGCCTCGCCGTCGTCGGCACGGGGCTCGTCGGAACCTCGGTCGCTCTCGCGGCGGCCCGCGCGGGAACCCGCACACGGGGCTTCGACTCCGACTCCGGTGTGCTTGCGCGCGCCGCGGCGCGGGGCGCGCTCGAGCCGGCCTCGTCACTCGCCGAGGCCGTCGCGGACGCGGAGCTCGTCGTGGTCGCGGTTCCTGCCGGAGCCGCGCCGACGGTGGTGCAGGAAGCGCTCGCCGCGGCGGGCCCGGACACGGTCGTCACCGACGTCGCCTCGACGAAACGACCACTCGCGGCGCTGACCGATCCGCGCTTCGTCCCAGGTCATCCGGTCGCCGGCGGCGCCACCGGCGGGCCCGCCCGCGCGGCGGCCGATCTCTTCGACGCGGCGACGTGGTTCCTGGCACCGAACGAGACATCGTCCGCCGAGGGTGTCGGGCTGGTCGAACGGTTTGTCGCCTCGCTCGGCGCGCGCGCCGTGCGGACAGACGCCGAGTCGCACGATCGCATGCTCGCGCTGACGAGCCATCTTCCCCATGCGCTGGCGAATCTCCTCATGCTTCGGGTCGCGGATGACGAGGAATCGCTCGCATTCGCAGGCGCCTCGCTGCGCGAGATGACTCGGCTCGCCGGCGCGAACGCCGCGGTCTGGAGCGACATCTTCCTCGGCAACGCCGAC
>JAICME010000040.1 GCA_025929425.1 Thermoleophilia bacterium
ACTCACGAAGTAGACGGCGTCGCACCGACCGAGCTCCTCCCACGGCAACAACCCGTCCTCGCCGGAGGCGCGCAGCTTCTCACCCAGGACGGTGATCGTCCGCTCGCCGTTCTCGTCGATGTACGTGAAAGCGCGGCGTTGCTTACCACGCGCGTGACCGGAGTGCACGGTCACGCCCCGCCCTTCGAGCTCTTCGCGGGACCGGCGGCCCAACTCGTCGTCGGCGAGTGCGGTGAAGAAGAGGCACGAGCCGGCCAGGTTGGCGAGCTGGACGGCGGCCACGGCTCCCCCGCCTGCCGCCTCCTCCCACGTCTCGTGCGCGCCGAGAATCTCGCCCGGTTCGGGCACGTGGTCGACCCGCGCGAACTCGACCCACTCGATGTGTCCGACCACGGCGACCTTCATGACCTCACATCTTGAAGCCGGAGTACGTTTCAGTGCTCGATGGCCCGCACCGGAATCCCTCCGTTCGAGCGGTTCTACGAGTCCCACTCGGGCGAGGTGCTCGCGTTCCTGCGCCGCCGCGCGGGCCGCGACCGGGCCGACGATCTCTTCCAGGAGACGTTCCTGCGAGCGCTCCGCGCCTACGGCCGGCTCGAGCACGGCGAGCAGCTGCGCGCCTGGGTGCTCACGATCGCCACGAATGCGATGGTCGATGCGGCGCGACGGGAGCGTCCGACGATCGGGCTCTCGGTCGAGCCGGCAGGCGAAGCCGAGCGTCCGCCGATCGAGGAGCTCGCGCCGCTGACGGACGACCTCCCGCCGAAGGAGCGTGCGGCGGTCGTTCTCCGCTACGGGTACGACCTCGACTACGACGCGATCGGCGCGGCGCTGGGCTCGAACGAGCAGGCCGCGCGGCAGGCTGCCTCCGCCGGCGTGCGGCGGCTGCGGAAGGAGAAGGAGCAGCGATGACCGGAGTTCCCACCATTCTCGACGAGCGCTTTCGCGCGGCGGCGGCCGCCTCGGGAGACCTCGACGTGGCCTACGACGTCCTCGACGACACGCCCGTGGGGCCGCTGCTCGTCGGCATCTCCGACCGCGGGCTCTGCCGCGTCGGCTTCGACCCGGAGCCGGAGGCGGAGCTCGAGCGGCTGGCACGGCAGTTCGGCCCGCGGGTCCTGCGCACCCCCAAGGCGCTCGACCGCGTGCGGAGCGAGCTCGACGAGTACTTCGCCGGCCGCCGGCACGCGTTCGACCTGGATCTCGACCTACGGGCGACGCCGGAGTTCCACCGCCGTGTCCTCGAGGAGCTGAACCGGGTCGAGTACGGCCACACGACGACCTACGGCGCTCTCGCCTTGCAGGTCGGCGCGCCTCGCGCGGCGCGCGCCGTGGGAACGGTGATGAACCGGAACCCGCTCCCGATCGTCCTCCCGTGCCACCGCGTGGTGGGGGCGAACGGGAGTCTCACCGGCTACGGCGGCGGCCTCGACCGAAAGGAATGGCTCCTCCGCCTGGAAGGAGCCATCCTCTAGACGAGGCCCGCGGCGTCAGTGGCTCATGGTGCCGGCCACGTGCCCGACGTTGAGCAGGCCGACCTCGCCGAGCTGCACGCTGGCGAAGCTGTGAGAGACGAAGGGATAGATCCCCGACTTGTCGATCTTCACGTCGAAGACACCTCCGCCGCCGGCGGGGACCACCGCGGTCTGGATGAGGTGCTGGGGCTCGTCCACGAGATCGGCGTTCAGCCAGGCGCGCGAGAGAACCGTGCCGACGACGTGGAACTCGGTGCTGAGACTGGGCCCCGCGTCGACGACCCAGAAGCGAACGGTCTGCCCGGGATTCGCCGTGAGCGGATGCGTCTTGTACTGGCCGGCGTAGCCGTTCCAGGTGACCCAGTCGGGAGTGTCATCTGCTCCGCTTTGGTCATATCGAGTGCGGCGGGCGCACCGAGGCCGGGCTTGTTGAGGTACCACTCGCTCGAGACGAGCACGTATTCGCGGTCGGCCCTCGGCAGATTCCGCGGCTCGACGACGATCGCGCCGTACATGCCATTGGCGATGTGCACGAACGCCGGCGCGGTCCCGCAGTGGTACATGAAGACACCGGGCGCCTTCGCTATGAACGAGAACGTCTTGCGACGGCAACCGGCTGGAGATGCGCCGCTGTCCGTTCTACGCGCTCGCCGAAGACTCACCGCAGGTGATTTGCACCCTGCACCACGGCATCATCGACGGCGCCCTGGCCGAAGCCGGCTCCGAGCAAACGGTCGAGCGGCTCGAGCCCTTCGTCGAGCCGGGCCTCTGCATCGCCCACCTGCGTTAGTGGAAGTGGCCCCAGCGGGTGGCGATGACGAGGCAGGCGAAGCCGACGGCGATCGCGAGGCCGCCGACGATCTCGCCGGCGCGACGACCGAACGGCGTCAATCCGCCGACGAGGAGCGCGAGCCCGCCTACGGCTCCAACAGCCTCGCCGACCTCCGCGAGCCGGATTCCGGTATGCGTCTTGAGCACGAGCGCGAGTGTGAGCATCGCCCGATGATCACGGCTGCGCCGGACGGCGCCCGTCCGATCGCTTTCCGTCGCTTATGAGTTTGAAAGATGGGTCGGCCGACCCATGGAAAGTGGACTGCGACGGGGATACGTTCGACGCCTGTCCGGCTCACAAGCGTCGCCGGGGAAAGGGGTTCGGGGTTCACCATGGCTTTGGATCAGAAAAGAGCGCGAATTTTCGGCGTGCTCTACCTCATCACGTTCGTCACGTCGATCCCGGGGCTGCTGCTGTACGAGACGGTGCTGCGGCACCCGATGAGCTACATCGCCGGCTCCGGGCACGACAAGCAGGTCTTGCTCGGAGCCTTTCTCGAGCTGCTGCTCATCATCGCCAACCTCGGCACCGCGGTCGTGATCTTCCCCATCGTCAGGCGGCTGAACGAGGATCTGGCACTCGGCTACGTGACGGCGCGGCTGTTCGAGTGCACCTTCATCCTCGTCGGCATCGTCTGCATGGTCGGGATCATCACCCTGCGGAACCAAACGGCCGGGGCGGCCGAGGGGACGGTCGCCTACACCCTCGCAGCGATCAAGGACTGGACGTTCCTCCTCGGACCCGGCTGGGTGGTCGGCTGGGGGAACGGCCTGATCCTGGGCTATCTCATGTACCGCTCGGGGCTCGTGCCGCAGCGCCTCTGCTGGCTCGGCCTGGCGGGCGGGCCGCTGCTCATCATCACCGGGACGCTCATCCTCTTCGGCGGGAACCACCCGGGCGGCGCCCTGCACTCGGTGCAAGCGATCGGGACGATCCCAGAGTTTCTCTGGGAGCTGTCGCTCGGCCTCTACTGCGCCTTCAAGGGCTTCCGGTCTTCGTCGCCGATCCTGGGAGCCGACGCCCGCGAGGATCGCACCGCGGCCGTGCCCGCCGTCACACCGGCCTAGGGACGACGAGGGGAGGCGTCCATTCCGGACGCCTCCCCCTAAGCTCACGGACCGAAGTGTCTCCGGCCCCAGTCGACGAGCGCGTCGACGTCGGCCGGCTCCGGGTAGTCGTCGGGCAGATCGTCGTCCTCCGGCGAGTAGACATGTCCCGGCCAGTCCGGTTCGCCGCCGTCCGGGTCCCAGGCAAGTCGCCACGCTCCGGTATCGGCGTCTTGGCAGAGGACGATCCAGCCGCGGGTGAGCCGCTCCCGCTGGTAGACGGCCGTCTCCATCATCCCATTGCCTCCCTCAACTCGGCGACCACAAGATGTTGAGACCACTTATCGATCGTTGCCGGCGGCGCCCCAATAGCTCGCGAGAGGTAGATGCGACCTGCGCCGCACCGTGTCCCGATCAGGCCACGGGCAGATGCCTCAGCTTGTAGCCGACTCCCCACACGTTCACCATCCAGCCGGGCAGCCCGGCGGCGGCGAGCTTGCGTCGCACGCGCGAGGCATGCGACTCGAGTGTGCGCGTGGGGACGTACGTGCGAAACCCCCAGACGTCGCGGAGGAGCTGCTCGCGTGTGAAGACGCGGTCGGGATCGGACGCGAGCTTGACGAGGAGCGCGAACTCCTTCGCCGACAGTTCCACCTCCAGCCCGTGCACCGTGACGCGCCGTGCGGCGCGGTCGATCGCCAGCGCACCGATCTCGACGAGCTCGAGGCGCGGCGGGCAGCGCCGCAGGAGCGCGTGGATCCGGGCCAGCAGCTCCTCGTAGACGAAGGGGCGCGCGAGACAGTCGTCGGCCCGGGCAAGCGCGCGGACGCGGGCAGCGGGATCCGCCCCGCCGAGCACGATCACCGGGCAGTCCAGGACGACACCGCGATCGAGCGCCTCGGCGTCCCCGAGGAGCAGGACGTCGGGATCCGCCGCGCGCGGCAGCTGCTCGGCACGCTCGCAGGCGACGACGTCGAAGCCGTCGTTGCGCAGCTGGCGCTCGAGGAAGCCGCGAACGGCCGGCTCCGGCTCGGCGAGGAGGAGAGCGGTCATGCCACCGAGGCTAGGTGCAGCGACCTCGCCGCGCCAGATGTCCTTTCGCGCTAAAGCGTGACGAACGTTCTACAGGCGACCGGAGCGGACGACGCCCCAGAGAAGCCAGAGCCCGAGCACCGACGAGAGGGCGAAGCCGACGACCGAGAGGACGTTCACGCCGAGCAGTTGCGGCCCGTGCCTCGCGAAGATCCCGATCAGGCTCGAGCCGATCAGCCCGCCCACGACGATCAGCGCGATCACGAGCCGGTTGAAGGCGACGTCGAGCTTCTGCATGAACTCCTCGAGCCCCTTGTGCACGAAGCCGACCTCGATCTGACCGTCCCGGATCTCCTCCATGAAGTCGTGGAACTGATGCGGCGCCTCGGCGAGCACCTGGGCGTAGCGGAACGCCTCCCGCCGTGCACGGCGAGCGACGCGGTCCGGCCTGAAGCGCTCGATCATCAGATCGCGCGCGTACGGCCGCGCGATCTCGAACACGTTGAAGTCCGGATACAGCTCGGTCGTGACCGAGCCGAGCGTCGCAATGGCCCGGTCGAGCAGGAGGAAGCGGGCCGGCAGGTGGAGGTTCATCGAGTAGATGAGCTGGAAGCCCTCGCGGATGATCTGGATCGGGTCGACCTCGCTGAGGGTCGAGCCGTAGTAGCGGTAGTAGAGCTCGCGTATCTCGGCGAGGAACTCTCCCTCCCGGTCCCGCGGATAGCGGACGCCGAGATCTGCCAGCCGCCGGGGGACCAGCTCGATGTTCTCGTTCGAGGCGTCGATGAAGAGGCCGGTGAGCTTCGACATGTCGTCGTCGGTCAGCGTGCCGACGGCGCCGAAGTCGACCAGGCCGATCGTTCCCGCCTCGCGCGGCACGAGGATGTTCGCCGGGTGGGGGTCCCCGTGGAAGAAGCCGTGCCGGAAGATCATCGCCATCCATGTCTCGGTGATCCGGGTGGCGAGCTCGCGGCGCTGCTCGAGCGTCGTCCCGACGAGGTTGAGGTCGGCGAGCTGGATGCCGTCGATCCACTCCAGCGTGAGCACGCGCGGGCGCGTGTACTGCCAGTAGACCCTCGGCACGCGGACGTGTGGATCCCCGGCGAAGTGGCGACGGAAGTTCTGCGCGTTGCGTCCCTCCTGCCGGTAGTCGAGCTCCTTCCGGATCGACCGGGCGAACTCGTCCACGACCTGGCGCGTGTCGACGAAGTCGAGGGCACGGACCCGCTCGCGCACGAGGCGCGCCGCCTGGTAGAGAAGACCGAGATCGGCCTCGATCTGGCGCGGAGCCCCCGGCCGCTGGATCTTGACCGCGACCCGCCGCCCGTTCGGCAGGGTCGCGCGATGCACCTGGCCGATCGACGCAGCCGCAACGGGCGTCGGCTCGAAATCGAGGAACAGTCGCTCCAGCGTGTTCCCCAGCTCCTCCTCGATCATCCGCTCGGCCTGCTCGAAGGGGAACGGACGCACATCGTCCTGGAGCGCACGCAGCTCGACGACGATGTCGGGCGGCACGACGTCGGGCCGGGTCGAGAGGAGCTGCCCGAACTTCACGAAGGTGGGGCCGAGCTCGTCGAGAACCTCGCGTAGATGCTGGCCGCGGGCGGAGGCGGCGCCGTGGTCGGCCGCGACGTTCGCGATGCGATCCTCCGCGGAGCGGCCGGGCAGGAGGTCGCTGAGCTTGTGTGCCTCGAGGAAATAGCCGAACCCGTGCCGCACCATGACCTGCGCGATCTCCGACAGCCGGCTGATGCTGCGCGTCGTGCTCACCGCAAACAGGCTACGCGGGTTTGGAGAACGACGGCTGCGTCAGGCGGCTGCGCGGCGGCGGCCGGCCTCGCGCTTGCGCGTCCACGGCCCCGGCGGAACGAGAAGGGACTCCGCGTGGAGATAGGCGAGCCCGACCGCCGGGAGATCGGTCAGGCGCTCGACGCAGATGTAGCGGCGACGCCACTCGGGGAAGAACTTCCGGTTGAACGAGTACAGCCGCTCCAGCTGAAAAAGGTTGTCCGCGAGCAGAAGCCCGCGCCGGACGAGACGGCGCAGCGGCGTCGTCACCCGCTCCGGCGCGAGGAAATCGGTCAGGGCACAGAAGTTGAGAGACAGCTCGCTCGCGCCCGCTTCGCGCGCCCAGACGAGCGTCTCGACGACGAGGAACTCCGTCAGGCCGTTCGGCGTGTGCGGCCGGCGGCGCATCGCGCTCAGCGACCAGCCGCCTCCTCCCGGACCGCCGAAGGCGGTCGGTCTTTCCGGCCGGGCGCCGGCGGCTTGGCCGCCGACGCTTCCAGCCCTCGGTGATGGTGCGAGGTGGAGGAAGCCGCCGACGCGGCCGGCGTCGTCCTCGGCGAGCGCGAGGACGGTTCCCGGGACGTGGAGATCGTCGATCGCCATCGAGAAGCCGCGCTCGGGCCGGCCGCGGCGCCAGGCCGCGGACAGATCTTCGAGCTCCGCCTCGAGCGCCGGCCCGACCTCGTCTGCCGGCACGACGCGGAAGGAGTAGCCGGCCTTGCGCAGCCGGGAGACCGATTGCCGCACCTTGCGGATGGCGCGACCCTCGAGCGAGAACTCCTGCGGCCGCAGCACCGCCTCCTCCCCGATCGGAACCGCCTTGAGGCCGAGCGCTCGGTAGCGGTCGAGGCGCTCTCCCGAAACACCGACGACGGCGAATCGCCAGCCGTGCGCACGCACGAGGCGACGCAGCTCCACGAGCAGATCGTCGATCTCCGTCTCGTCGCCCACCGGGTCGCCGCTGACGAGTGCCGTCCCCGCGACCACGCGATACGCGAGGAAGGCACGACGGGACGGCGAGAACAGGTAGCTCTTGTCCCGGCGCAGCGCGAAGAAGGCGAGGCTGTCGCTGCCGTACGCATCGACGAGCGTCTGCGCGAGCCTCCGCTCGCCCATCGTCTGCGCGACAGCCTGCCCGAAGGGCCGCAGCCAGAAATAGAGCGCGAGCGAGCCGAGGGCGACGCCGAGGCCGAGCAGAGCGTCGCTCGAGCGCGGCGAAAGCTCGACACCGCGCAGCTCGCTTCCACCGACCACGGCCGCGATCCCCGCGAGCCCGACGCCGAGGCCCACCAGCGGACGAACGCTTGCCGGATCGCCCGGCACGTCGAAGCGGTGCCGCCAGTGAAGGAGCGCGCCGAGCAGGAGCAACGAGGCCGTCGCCTCCTCGAAGTCGAGTCCCTTCGCGAGGTGTGCGGCGGCGGACGCGACGACGACGCCGACGGCGAGCTGCCAGGCACGCCGACGGCGCCTCGCCAGTGAGCGCGAGAGCCAGATCAGGCCGAGCCCGAACGCAACGGTGAGCACTCGGGCGGCCTCCGGCCAGCCCGGCGGTAGGACTCCCCGGACGATCTCGACGCGGTTCATCATCTCGGGCGTGAGCGCCGACGCGAGCCCGATCACGCCGACGGACGCGGCGGCCCCGGCGAGGAGACGCTCAGCGCTGAGCTGACGGAACGTCACGCGGCCAGGGTACAACGTGCCCATGAGAGACCTGCACGCCGACGACCCCGTCCAGATCCACCTTCCGCGCTGGATGAAAGTCCTGCTCGCGGCCGTCTCTGTCGGGCTCGTCCCCTGGATCCTCTACCTGACCTTCACGCTGCCGTCGAGACACGTGACCTACCATTACGACGTCGCCTGGGTCGGCTTCGACGTCGGTCTCACCGCCTCGTTCGCCGCCACCGCGTGGGCCGCGTTTCGGGGCTCGCGCTGGCTGGTCCCGCTTGCGGCAGCGACCGGCACGATGCTCTGCTGCGACGCCTGGTTCGACGTCGTGACCTCGCAGAGCGGCGGCGACATGTGGGAGGCGATCGCAGAGGCCGCGCTCGCCGAGCTGCCGCTCGCGGCCGTGTGCGCCTTCATCGTCTACGACGCCGAGACGTTCCTCGCGGCAACGGTCACGCGGTTCCGGAGACCGGCGCCAAGCTAGGCGGCGGGAGGCAGGTCGGGCGGCTGCCCTTCGAGCAGCCTCAAGCGGTGCTCGAGCTGAGCGACGCGCAGCTCGAGCTCGTCGAGCTCGTCGCGCGTGACGAGATTGAGCTCGTCCGAGATGCCGCGCAGCGCTGCGAGAGCGCTTTCCGACAACCGCTCCCGGCCGCCCCGTACCCGGCCCGGCAGCTCTGCGATCAGCTCCTCGACCGTGTCGAGCAGCAGCCGGCCGCCGCCGCTACCGCGCTCTGCCATGCGGTCTCGAGCGCCGCCGCTGGCGCCTCTTCTCGCGCCGTGCGCTCGCTGTGGCGGGCTCCGGCGAGATCGCGTCGACGAGGCCGGGCGTCGGCTCTGCGGCGAGCGCGGCCTCCGACTCCTGCAGTGCGAGCGTGCCGGTGTCGAGCGCCGGACCGCCCTTCGGGCGGAGCGGCCGACGGCGCGCCGGCGTGCCTCCGTCCGGCTCGGCCCCGTCTTCGGTTCCCTTCCGCCGGGCGTACTCGGGCTCGCGCTCCTTCCAGATCGTGAGCAGCGGAGCGGCGAAGAAGATCGAGGAGTAGGCGCCCGACGTGACGCCGACGATGAGCGCGAAGGCGAAGTCCTTCAGGGTCGCGCCGCCGAGAATCTCGAGACAGATGATCGGCAGCAGCGTGATGAACGTCGTGGCCAGCGAGCGCCTGATCGTCTCCCACAGCGAGACGTTCGCGATCGTCGCGAACGACGAGCGCCGCATCAGCGGGATGTTCTCGCGGACGCGGTCGAAGATGATGATGGTGTCGTAGATCGAATAACCGAGGACGGTCAGGACCGCGGCAACCGTCGCGACGGAGACCTCCTTCCCCACGAGGGCATAGACCCCGATGGTGACGGCTATGTCGTGCAGCATCGCGAGGATCACCGGCATCGCGAACTTGAACTCGAACCTGACCGCGATGTAGATCGTGATCAGCAGCAGCGAGACGATGATCCCGTAGATCGCGTCGATCGCGATCTGGTGGCCGAACGTGCCCGAGACGTTCTTCGCCCCTTCCTTGAAGGCGCCGAAGCTGTTCTTGAGACCCTGGCCCAGGGCGGTCTGCTTTGCGGGCTTGAGCGACTCCGTCCGGATCTGGAACTGCCTGAAGTTGCCGTTCACGCTCTTGCCACGGCCCTGGACGATCGCGTCGCGCTGGCCCTGCTGCTGCATGAATCTCGTGACGGTCCCTTGCGAGTAGGCCTTGTGCGTCGAGAACGTGATCTGCGTGCCGCCCTTGAAGTCGATGCCGAGGTTGAGCCCGCGCGTGCCGAGGGCGATCACGCCGGCGAGGATCACGGCGCCTGAGATCCCGAACCAGAGATAGCGACGGCGCATGAAGTCGATCTGGAGCCACTTCGCGGTCTGCTGGCCGTGCGCACCCATGAAGCGCGGGTTGTCGAACCACTTGAAGCCGCTGAGCAGGCCGAGCATCGCTCGCGTCGCCGCGACCGCGGTGAGCAGCGAGATCACGGTGCCGATCAGCAGCATCAGGGCGAAGCCCTTCACGTCCGCAACCGCGATCAGGAAGATCACCATCGCCGTGATGACGGTCACGACGTTCGCGTCGAGAATCGTGTGGAAGCCCTTGCCGTAGCCGGCCGAGATGGCGGCTCGCACCGATCGCCCGGCTCGCACCTCCTCCTTGATGCGTTCGAATACGACGACGTTCGCATCGGCCGCGACGCCGATCGTGAGGATCAGGCCGGCGAAGCCCGGCAACGTCAGCGTCACGTTGAAGATGAGGATCGCCGCGTAGTAGAGGAGCCCGTAGATCGCGAGGCCCAGCACCGCGATGACTCCGAGGAAGCGGTAGAGCAGCAGCAGGAAGAGCGCGACGATGAGCAGGCCTGCGACCGCAGCGAGGATCGCCTGGTGGAGCGAGCTCTTGCCGAGCGTCGCCGACACCTGCGTCTGTTCGACCTGCACGAGCTTGTACGGCAGCGAGCCGCTCTGCAGGACGAGAGAGAGGTCCTTCGCCGCCTTGAGTCCGCCCGTGCCCATCGAGATCCGGGCGTTCCCGCCCGCGATCCCGAGACTGAGCGAGTTGTCGGTGTAGTCGATGTACGGCGTCGACTGCAGCACGCCGTCGAGGACGATCGCGTTGTGCCCGGCGTACTGGACGACGACGTTCGGGTCGTTGTTGCCCGCCTGGCCCGCGACGCCGGCGGCGAACTTGCCCCGGTCGTACTCCAGCTTGGTGATCCGCTGGAACTCCTTCGCGCCGTGCTTCTTGAAGGAGAGGAGCACCTCGGCCTGGCCCGAGTCGGAGGCGATGTCGGCGCTGATGCCCGACTCGTTGAGGTCTTTCCCGGTGATCTCGGGCGGCCCGTTCGGCGCGTTGGGGAAGTACTTGAAGACGTACCACGCCCTGCCGCTCGTGGAGCCGACCACCTCGCGATGCGCCGGCACCTCGAGGACCTCCGTCCCGGCCGGTGCCTTCCCCTTGTAGGGCAGGAGCAGGTCGTGAAGCTGAGGATCGGGCCCCGCGAGCTTCGCGTGCTTGATCGTCTGCTTCTGGTTCTTCGTCACTTCCTTGCCGCTGACCGTCGTCGTGACCTTCTTCGTGACCGTCTTCGGACCGAAGAGGTAGTACTGCTCCGGCGTGCCCTTCTTCGCCTCGTCCTGCAGCTGCTTGAGCAGGGCGTAGAGCGACGTCGCCGGCTGCGGCTGGCCCGACCCGTTCAGGCTCTGCGGCGCGAGGTCCTTTTCGAAATCGAAGAACTGCAGCTGCCCGGTCGAGCCGATGATCTTGGCGGCCTTGGCCGTGTCGTGGATGCCTGCGAGCTGCACCACGATCTCGTTGCCGCCCTGGATGGCGACGTTAGGTGACGCGACACCGAGCTTGTCGACGCGGTTGACCATGACCTGCTGCGCCGTCTGCATCCCGGCCGAGTCGACTTTCTGTCCCTTGTTCGGAACGGCACGGAGAACGACCTCGATTCCACCGCGGAGGTCGAGGCCGAGCGTCGGCTTCTTGTACGCGGGCGAGCCCGGAACGGCCAGGAGCGCCGCGCCGACCAGCGCGGCCGCGATTGCGCCCATGAGCAGGAGATAGTTGCGCCGTTCTCTCACGAAGGAACCTTCAGACCGCGAACAGGTTAGCCGCGGTTCTCCTCATTCGAGGCGTCGCGGACCTTGCCTGCATCGTCCTCGTCGAATGCGGATTCCCACTTCTCGTGGCTGTCGTCGTCGGCGGCCTCGTCGTGCTCGCCGGTCTCCTCGTCCTCGTCCTCACGCGTGATCCCTGCGATCGCGCGGCGCGCGACGCGGACCTCGGTCCTCGGCGCGATCTCGACCGTGACCTCGTCCTCGTCGATGCGCGTCACCGTGCCGTAGATGCCGCCGGCCGTGAGCACCTCGTCGCCGACCTGCAGCTCGTTGATCATCGCCCGTTGCTGGTTCTGCCGCTTCCGCTGCGGCCGCACGACGATCAGCCAGAGCAGCAGGAACGCGATGATGATGATGAAGAAGAACCCCCCACCGCTACTGCTTGCTGCCACAGTCAAACGCTCGCTCCCTTCGCTCGTTCGAGCGCCTCGTCCTTCCACGTGAGGAACTCACCGCGCTCGATTGCCTCTCGCGCTCCGGCGACGAGATCGAGCAAGAAGCGCAGATTATGCAGGCTGAGCAGCCGCAACCCCAGGATTTCCTGCTGGTTCACGAGATGGCGGATGTACGCGCGGCTGAAGCGCGAGCACGCCGGGCACGTGCAGCCCTCCTCGAGCGGGCGCTCGTCGCGGGCGAAACCCGCGTTACGCAGGTTGAGCCGCCCCTCACGCGTCAGCGCGCTGCCGGTGCGCGCGGTGCGGGTCGGGAGGACGCAGTCGAACATGTCGACGCCGCGCGCGATCACCTTGAGCACGCCCTCCGGATCGCCGATCCCCATGAAGTAGCGGGGCTTGTCCTCGGGGAGGAAAGCCGCGGCGGTCGTCGTCGCCTCGAACATCGGCTCGCGGTGCTCCCCCACGCTGAGCCCGCCGATCGCGTAGCCGTCGAAGTCGAGTGCGACGAGCTCCTCGGACGAACGGCTGCGCAGCTCGTCGTCGAGGCCGCCCTGAGTGATTCCGAAACGGAGCTGCCCCGGCGCACGCGGGAGATCGCGCTGCCGCTCCGCCCAGAGCGTCGTGCGGCGGACCGCCTCCTCGAGCTCGGCGCGCGACACACCCGCCGGAGAGCAGATGTCGAGGCACATTGCGATGTCGGAGCCGAGGAGCTCCTGCACGCGCGCGGCAACCTCCGGTGTGAAGCGCTCCGGGGCACCGTCGTAGACCGAGCGGAAGGTGACGCCGTCGTCGTCCACCTCGAGCAGCGTGTCGCGGAGCGAGAAGACCTGAAAGCCGCCCGAGTCGGTGAGGATCGCGCCGTCCCAGCCCATGAAGGCATGCAGGCCGCCCAGCTCCGCGATGAGCTCCTCGCCGGGCCGGAAATGCAGGTGATACGCGTTGCCGAGCACGACCTCGGCGCCGAGCTCACGCAACTCGACGGGATCCACGGTCTTGACCGTCGCCTTCGTCCCGACCGGCATGAACGCGGGCGTGCGCACCTCGCCGTGCGCCGTGCGAAGAACGCCGGAACGCGCGGCGCCGTCTTGCGCGGCGATCGTGAAGGTCTCGCTCACGGCACGAGCCTAGACGGGTAATCTCGTGGGCGATGGCAAGGTGGGGGCCGTACTTCTTCTCCCGGCGCCGGCAGTTTCGCGAGGAGCGGCTGCTCGCCTACATCCACCGCGAGCATCAGCGCGGCCGGCACCTCAGCGAGATCCTGGAGGATCCGTACGTCAAGCGCTGCGGCTCCAGTGAATTCGTCTGGAAGACGATTCGCGACACGCCGCTGATTGCAATGCTCGACGAGGACGTGCGCGAGGCGATTCAGCGCGGACGCGCGGACGCCTCGAACCAGGCGTAAACACGCTCTGCGAGCGCCGAGTCCCGCTCCGGGTCGGCGGCCGCGCGCAACTCGTGCTCGCGGATGCGGCCGAGCTCCGAGACGAGCGCGCGGAGCGGCGCGTTGCTGCCGAGCAGCGTCGCGATCCGCACCGAGTACGGGGCGAGCTCGTCGAGTTGCGCGTGCAGCTCCCGCTCGCCGCCGTCCCGCCAGAAGTCCCGCCACTCGTTCGCGCTACGCGGTCTCACGGCGCTCCAGGACGGTCACGCGCGAACATCAGAGCAGGAGCATCGCATCGCCGAACGAGTAGAAGCGGTACCCCTCCTCGATCGCGAGCCGGTAGAGGGAGCGCGTCTCCTCGATCCCTGCGAACGCCATCACGAGCGCGAGCAGCGTCGAGCGCGGCAGGTGGAAGTTGGTGAGCAGCGCGTCGACGCGCCGGAACTCGAAGCCGGGCGTGATGAACAGCTCGGTGCGGCCGGCGAGCGGGCCGCCGCGCGCGAGCGTCTCGAGCACGCGCACCGTCGTCGTGCCGACCGCGAGCACGCGGGCCGCCGCGCGGATCCGCTCCCACGCCTCGGCCTCGACCTCGTACCGCTCGCCGTGGATCTGGTGGTCCTCCAGCCGCCCCTCGGTAACAGGCCGGAACGTGTCGAGCCCGACGTGGAGCGTCACGCGCGCCGGATCGAGTCGCTCGAGCAGCTCCGGCGTGAAATGGAGGCCGGCCGTGGGAGCAGCCGCCGAGCCCGGTTCCCGCGCGTAGACGGTCTGGTACCGCGCGGGATCGGACAGAGGCTCGGTGATGTAGGGCGGCAGCGGGGTCTGCCCTGCCGGCTCGCCGTCGAGACGGACGAGCCAGCGTCCTTCTCCGAGATGCTCGAGCAGCTCGACCGGTCCGTACCGACGGCCCGCCTTCAGCCGCCGCGTGGGGCGCGCCAGGGCCTGCCACGTCCCGTCCTCGAGGCGTTCGAGCAGCAGCACCTCGCCGCGGGGCGAGGAGAGCGGGATCCGCGCAGGCACGACCTTCGTGTCGTTGACGACGACCAGCTCCCCGTGCAGCTCGTCCGCCAATTCGCCGAACCTGCGCTGGCGAATGGCGCCCGTCTCGCGCTCGTACACGAGAAGCCGCGACGCGTCGCGGCAACCGGCCGGATGCTGCGCGATCAGCTCCGGCGGCAACTCGTAGTCGAGCTCCGAGAGATCCATCCGACGCCAGTTGTACCGTCGCCTCCGTGGACATGGACGCAATCGCCCGCGCGCAACAGCGCATCGAGAATGCCGCCGCGGGGCGAACCGATCCCGCAGCGTTCGACGCAGCGCTGCAGCGCGCACGCATCGCGGTCGAGGCGCTCGCGACCACGACTGCCCGCTTCGAAGCCGGCCTCCCCGTGGCGATCCAGGATGGGCTCCGAGAGCACTTCCGGCCGAGCGCTCGCCATCTCGCCGAGGTGCGCGGGCTGACGAACCAGGTCATCCGCCGGCTCGAGCGGATCGAGGGAGACCTCCTGACCGAGCGGCATGCACGCGTCGACGACCTCTCCCTGCTCGTCGACCTCATCAGCTCGAGCTGGCGGAGTGTCGAAGAGCGGCTGGTGCGCCTCGAGGAAGGCCTCAAGCGCGACAACGGCGCCGTGGTCTACAGCCTCGAAGGGCGTCAGGCCGGCTGAGCCGTCTGCACCGGTAGGACGAGCACGAACCTGCTGCCGCGGCCGGGCTCGCTGTCGAGCTCGAGCCGGCCGCCGAGGGCGAGGGCGAGCTCGCGAGCGATCGTCAGGCCGAGACCGGTGCCGCCGCCGTCACCCGACCAGAACGGCCGGAAGATCCGTTCCGTCCCCTCCGGCTCGATCCCGGGACCGGTGTCCGTGACGGCCACCATCACCTCGCCGTTCTGCGCGTTCAGCCCCAGGTCGACGCGGCCGCCCTCGGGCGTCCAGCGGAGCGCGTTCGCGAGCAGGTTGGAGACGATCTGCAGCACGCGGTCGCCGTCGGTGACGAGCACCGCTCCCTCGCCCAGCTGGAGGTCGTACTCGATGCCTCTCGCCCGCGCCTCCTCCGCGAACGTCGCGTACGCGCGCTCGCAGAGCGTGCGCATGTCGACCTCCTCGCGCAAAAGCGCGAAGCGGCGCGCGTCGAGCTTCGCCAGGTCGAGAACGTCGCCGACGAGCCGCTCGAGCCGCAACGCCTCCTCCGCCACCACGGCGAGCGACCGCTCCTGTGCCTGCTCGTCCTCGAACACCCCCTCGCGCAGCGCCGCGACGTGTCCCCGGATCGCCGTCAGCGGTGTGCGGAGCTCGTGCGAGACCGACATGAGGAAGTTGCGCGTCAGCGCCTCCGACTCCGCGATCCTCGCCGTCATCTCGCTGAACCGCGCCGCGAGCCGCTCGACCTCGCTGCCTCCCATGTGCTCGGGCACCGCGACCTTGTAGTGGCCGAGGGCCACCTCGTCCGCTGCAGCGGTCAACGCCTCGAGCGGCCGCACGATCCGGCGGGAGAAGTAGACGCCGAGTGCGCCCGCGACCGGGATCCCGATTCCGAACGCCAGGGCGAGCTCCCAGGCGAGCTGCACCCAGCGGCTGCGCAACGCCGACTCGGGCTTCGCGACGACGAGCGCGCCCACCGGGATCCCCGCGAGCTTCACGACCTGTCCCACGCCGAGGTACGCGCCGCTTCGAACATGGAGATCGAACGCCGGCGGTTTGGCGCCGCTGAGCTTCGCCAGAGAAACCGCGCTCCGTGGAAGCTCGGGCAGCGAACCGGCGAGCAGCGAGGCTCCCGGCACGACCGGGACCCAGAACACCCTGTCCGGGCCGAGCGGAAGCTCGAAGACCTGCCCTCCGCCGGCTTGCCCCTCGTAGAGCCGCACGATCCCGACCGACTCCGCCCGCAGCTCCGAGGCCGCATGTGTGCGGGTGTAGCTCTGGAAGAAGCGGACGGCGATCAGGGTCGCGACGACGCCGGCGAGCACGATTCCGAGCAAGAAGAGCGCGGGGAGCCGGAAGCGCAGTGATCTGAGCACGGCCGCCTCAGTCGGCAGGAGCGGGAGCCGGACCAGCCTTGTAGCCGATGCCCCACACGGTGACGATCGGCGCGGCGTCGCCGAGCTTCCGCCTCAGCTGGCGGACGTGGACGTCGACGGTCCGGGTGTCGCCGGCGAAGGTGTACCCCCAGACGCGCTCGAGCAGCTGGTCGCGTGTCAGCACGAAGCCTCGGTGGTCGAGCAGCTCCCAGAGCAGGTCGAACTCCTTCGGCGCGAGCCGGATCTCCTCGTCGCCCACCCTGCACTCGCGGCGACCGGCGTCGAGCACGAGGTCACCGTGGGTGAGGACGCCCGCCTCGGGTCGTGACTTGCCGCCCCCGCGACGCAGGATCGCGCGAACCCGGGCGACGAGCTCGCGCGGGTTGAACGGCTTGGTGAGGTAGTCGTCGGCCCCGACCTCGAGGCCCGCGATCTTGTCGAGGTCGTCGTCGCGCGCCGTGAGCATGAGGACGGGCAGCGTGCTCGTCTCACGGATCCGCCGGCAGACCTCCATCCCGTCGAGGTCGGGAAGCATCAGGTCGAGGATCACGAGCGACGGCGGTTCGGAGCCGACGAGGGTCAGCGCCTCCCGGCCGCTGGCCGTGATCTGGACCGCGAAGCCGTCCTTGCGCAGGTACGCGGCGACGAACGATGCGATCGCCTGCTCGTCCTCGACGACGAGAATCGTCTGCGTGGGCGCCATCAGCCTCGGCCGATCTGTCGGGTCAGCAGGTTCGTGGGCATCGACTTCGCGAGTTCGCCGTCGATGGAGTACCTCCCGTCGGAGCGTGGGTAGACCGACGAGCCGCGCAGCGTGACGCTTCCGTTGCCACCGGCGAAGAGGTAGACGCCCGCCCCGCGCACGACGACGCGATAAGCCCCGTCGATCGCGCGGAAGTGAAAGCCGATGCCGCTGTACTCCACCCCCGGGCGGCCGCGCCACCGCAACGGATGTTGGGAGACGTCGCCGAAGGCCTGAGGCTTGCCCTCGCCGCTGACCGACGGCAGGTGATAGATGTCGACCCGCGCCTGTTGCGACACGCGCCCGAGCACGAAGCCCTGAACGATGACGAGGGTGACGACCGGGCGGCCGTGGACGCCGCCGTCACCGTTCGCCCGCTGCACCACCAGATAGCCGTTGGCGTGTCCGCCCGGCCCCGCGGACGCGGCGGCCGGGAGCATGAGCACCCCGAGAGTGGCGCAGCTGAGCAGGATCCGGCGCATCGCGCTCCCAGGGTACTCCGGCCCGAAAGGAACGTCCCATTCTCCGCCGAAGTCCGCTCGCCATGGGAGACGTCGCCCTGCAGCGACGCGCGGCCGACCTCGCCGCGCGTGTGGAGGCATTTGCGAAGGCGCTGCACGAGAGCGGCGTCCCCGAGGACACGTCGGCAGCGCTCCTCTCGAACGTTTCGGCAGCCGTCCTGCAGGCGCTCAGCCTGGAGCTGCTGGTCGAGCAGTCCGCCGAGCCGACCCTCTAGCCGTACTCGTAGAACCCGCGCCCGGCCTTGCGGCCCAGCAGGCCGGCGTTCGCCATGGCGACCAGGCGCGGCGGCGGCGCCATCCGCGGCTCCCGCAGCTTCTCCCAGAGCGCTTCGCTCGCATGGACGTGGACGTCGATCCCGACGAGGTCAGCGAGCTCGCACGGCCCCATCGGCCACCCGGCGCCGTGCTTCATGCCCGCGTCGAGATCGGCGGGCGTGACGCGTGCCTCGTCCAGTACGCGGATACAGTCGTTCAGGAGCGGGATCAGGACTCGGTTCACCACGAAGCCGGGTGTGTCGTTGCAGCGGATCGGATGCTTGCCGAGCCGCTCGCCGAGCGCGTACGCGGCCTCGAATGCCTCGTCGGACGTCCGCTCCGCGCGGACGATCTCGACGAGTGGCATCAGCGGCGCGGGGTTGAAGAAGTGCATTCCGACCACGCGCTCCGGCGTCGAGGTCGCGCCGGCAATCTCGGTCACCGACAGCGCCGAGGTGTTGGACGCGAGGACGGCGTCGGGGCGGCAGATCCGGTCGAGCTCCGCGAACAGCTCGCGCTTCGGGGCGAGCTCCTCGACGATCGCCTCGATCACCACGTCGCAGTCCGCGAACGCGGCGAGATCCGTCGTCAGCGAGAGAAGCCCGATGTCGAACGAGTCGATCTGGCTCTTCTCGACCTTGCGCGTGAGGAAATGCTCGACCCGGCCGCGCGCCTTCTCGCCCAGCTCGTCGGTCACCTCGCGGCCGACGGTCTCGAGGCCGGCCTCCACGGCGAGCTGCGCGATTCCCGCGCCCATCGTTCCCAGCCCGACGACTCCGACCTTCATCGTGCGGAGACTAACCGGGCCGGCACGGTCGGCCCGGGGTCTACCGCCCGGACGGCGTCGGCTTTGCCGGCGCCGCTTCCAGCCCGAGACGCGGGCCGAGCAGCGCGATCACGAGACCCGCCGCGCCAAGGAGCCCGAGCGCGCCGGTGAGGCCGACACCACGCGCGAAGAACCCGATCGCGGGGCCGTTGACGACCGCGCCTGTGTAGCCGGCGGTCGCGACCGCCGCGATGCCGGCCGCGGCGGAGGTGCGGGAGGTCGTCCCGGCGACGCGGAAGATGGCCGGGACGAGGACCGCCGATCCGACACCCACGAGCGCGAACCCGACGAGCCCGGCGGCGGGTGTGCGAACCGCCAGCGCGAGGGCGACGCCCACGCTGGCCAAGACGCCGCCGCGACGCGCGAGGCCGGCGACACCCCAGCGTGCGAGCAGCCTGTCGCCCACGAAGCGCGAGAACGCCATCGCCACCGAGAAGGCGACCACGCCGGCCGCCGCGACCGCCGCGCTCGCGTGCGCCGGCCCGGCCAGGAAGACGGCGCTCCAGCTCATCGTCCCGGACTCGACGAACATCGAGCAGAACATGAGAAGCGCGGGAAGCGCCACCTCGCGGCGCGGGAGCGCGAAATGCGCCTCCGCAGCGTCCTCGGCTTTCGGTAGCAGCCGCGGCGCGGCCACGAGGACGACCACGGCGACGACGCCGGCGACGGCCGGGTAATGGATGCGCACGCCGACCGACGCGGCCGCCGCGGCCGCGGCAATGGCGGAGCCGGCGAGGAGGCCGAGGCTCCACATCCCGTGGAGCGCGGACAGCACATGGCGTCCGAGCCGTCGCTCGAGCGCGACCCCGTCCGCGTTTGCCGCGACGTCCACGATGCCGAACCCGGCGCCGAGTGCGATCGCAGCTGCGGCGAGCGTGCCCCGGCCGGGGACGAACGCGGCCGCCGCGAGGGATCCCGCAGCGACCAGGAGCCCCATCGCTGCCGGCGCCCTGCTGCCGAAGCGAGCCGAGAGCCACCCGCCGAGCGGAAGCACGAGCGTGGCCGCACCCGACACCGCGAACACGATGAGCCCGAGCTCTCCGCTGTCGAG
>JAICME010000059.1 GCA_025929425.1 Thermoleophilia bacterium
ACTCGATCAGCGTGCGGATCGCGCTCGTCACGCCGTTCGCCTGGTCGCAGCCGCACGACGTGAACGAGCACGTTGACGGGCTCGCACGCGAGCTGCGGCGACGCGGTCATGCGGTCACCGTCCTCGCTCCCTCGAACCGGGCGCGCGACCTCGCGGCGGGGCGGCGTGCACTGCTCGGCACCTTCGACGACGAGGAGTTCGTCGCGATCGGCCCGGCCGTGCCGATCTCGCGGCGGAGCCGCATGGGAGTCCCGGTCGGAGTGCGCGCGAGCCTCTCGCTGGCTCTCGCCCGCGGCCGGTTCGACGTCGTGCACGGGTTCGAGCCCGGCCTGCCGAGTCTCTCCTACCTGGCGCTTCGGGATTCGGCCGCGCTCACGGCTGCGACATTCCTCTCCGCCGAGCGGCTCGGCTACCCGCCGGGCCGCGCGCAGCGCGAACGGCTGCTTGCCCGCGTCGACGCGCTGCTTGCGACGAGCGGGGAGGTCGCGAGGGCCGCTGCGGTTCGCTTCCCCGGCCGCTACGAGCTCGTGCCGCTCGGGATCGATCCCGAGCTCTTCGCCCCGGTCGAGAAGAAGCGCGTCGTCGTGCTCGAGTGGCGCCAGACCGAGCGGCCTCTCTTGCGGGCGCTCGTCCGCGAGCTGGCGGAACAACCCGGCTGGGAGCTCGTCTTGCTCCGGATCCGGACGCCTGCGTCGAGGCCCGCCGTCTCGCCTCGGTTGCGCGGCCGCATGCGAGTCCGTACCGCCCGCACCGGAGCAGCACGCGCCGAGATCCTTCGTTCCGCTGCCATCTTCGTGCCGGCAGTCGAAGGACTGCCGCGCCTCATCGCCGAGGCGCAGACAGCGGGCGCCGCAATCGCAGCTCCGCCGGGGCGCGACGCGCAGCCCGAGCTCGCAGCCGCCGAGACCGCACGGATGATCGAGGACGAAGCCTTCCGAGAGCGTCGGGCAGCCGAGAGCCTCGCTGCGGCCCGGGCACAGACGATCGGAGCCCTGGCCGACAACGTCGAGGGGGTGTATGGACAGCTCGCCTCGAGACGGCGTGCGCCGACCTCCCGCCCTGCACGCGACGAGCGCGACTGGGTCATCGCCGACCTGCACCTGCACACGAACTGGTCTCACGACTGCTCGATCGACGTCGACGAGCTGCTCGACCACGCCGAGGCCCAGGGGCTCGGAGCGATCGCGGTCACCGACCACAACGTGTTCGGGGGCGCCCTCGAAGCCGTCGAGCGCGCTCGCGGCCGCCGCCTCGTGGTCATCCCCGGCGAAGAAGTGAAGACGGCAGACCAGGGAGAGGTGATCGGGCTCTTCCTGCGTGAGGAGATCCCACGCGGAATGTCGTTCGGCGAGACCATCGCAGCGATCCGCGCGCAAGGAGGGCTGGTCTACGTGCCCCATCCGTTCGACCGCCTGCACGCCATTCCCGCGCCGGAGACCCTGCACCGGCACCTGGCGGAGATCGACGTGCTCGAGGTCTACAACGCACGGCTCCTGTTCGAGGCCTACAACGAGGAAGCGCTCCGCTTCGCGCGCAAGTACAACCTCACGCCGGGTGCGGGATCCGACGCCCACGTCCTCGCCGGCGTCGGCACGGGCGCCGTCCGGATGCGCCGCTTCAGCGGCCCAGAGGAGTTCCTCGTCTCCCTCCACGCCGCCGAGGTGCTGCGCCGGCCCAAGTCGCTCGTCTACCTGCAAGGCCTCAAGTGGGTGGCCCAGGCCAAGGAACGAGTGCGCTGATCCCGAACCAGTCTCCCGGGGCACTCTGTGACCGTGGCGAATGACGAGATCTACGAGAAGTACCTGCAAAAAGCGATCACCGAGAGCAACACTCTCGGTGACGAGCTGGCGCAGGCAGCGGGCGGCGCGCGGATTCCCGTGGTCGGCTCGGGTCACCCGCTCGCCGACGTCTTTCTCCTCAAGTACGCGCCGCAGGCGTCGGAGGTGCAGGAGGGCGTTGCCTTCTACGGCCGCGCCGGCAACGCGCTCCTGAAGTCGCTGCAGCGTCTGCACGTCGACCCGATGGCAATCTACGGGACGAATTGCCTCAAGTTCGCCGGCGGCGACGAGGAGGAGTCCCGGCCCTTCCTCCTGCGCGAACTGCACATCGTGCAGCCGAAGCTCGTCGTCGCCATGGGCCCGGCCGCGCTCAGCTTCCTCAACGCGGCGCGCTTCCCGCTTGCGCGCGAGCTGAAGCCTGAGGAGGGGGATCTCCAGGAGTACACGCCGACCATCCAGGGCCTCGTCACGCCCGACATCGACGAGTCGCTCGACGAGCAGCCGGCGAAGACGGCGTTCTGGAACGCCTTCAAGGTGCTCGGCGAGTGGTGGAGCCAGACGCCACCGTACTGAGCGCGGCGTCGCGGCCTCGCGTCGCAGCGTTCGTCGTTCTCGCCGCCGCGGTCGTGACGTGGGACACCGCCGCGCCGCACGTCGGCGCGCTCTCGCTCTGGCCGACGGTGGCAATCATCGCAGGGGCCGTGATGCCCGCGACGCTCGGGCTGATCCTTCTCGCGCTGCCCCTCTGGTCACGCCGCTCGATCGTCGCCGCCGGCGTCGCGTTCGGAATCGCAGCCGTGGCGACCTGGGAACTGAACTCCCACCTCGCCTCGAACTTCGCCAAGCTCGGCGCCTACACGTGCGCGGGCTGGGCCTTCCTCTGGCTGTTCGAAGAGGTCAGTTGGGTGCTGATCGTCGCGCTGATCATTCCGTTCGTCGACGCGATCTCGGTCGCCGCCGGACCGACGAAGGCGATCGTCAACCACCATTTCGAGGTCTACTCGGCCGTGGCGGTCGCGTTCCTCGCGCCGGGTGGCCTGGCCGCGGACCTGGGGCCGCCCGACATCCTCTTCTTCGCCCTGTTCCTGGCGGCGACGGTGCGCTGGAGGCTACGGCCCTGGTGGACCTGGATCGCGATGACCGCGATGTACTCGCTGACCCTCGTGATCGCCAACGTCGCGGACGTCAACGGCCTCCCGGCACTGCCGTTCCTCTCGTTCGGCTTCCTCCTCGCGAACGCCGACCTGCTCTGGCGACGGTTCAGGCCGGCGCGCTGATGTGGTCGAGGAGCGCGACGCACTCGACGTGCGGCGTGTGCGGGAACATGTCGACCGGGGTGACGTGCCGTAGCTCGTAGCCGTACTCGTCGCGCAGAGCCTTGACGTCGCCGGCGAACGTCGTGGGGTTGCACGACACGTAGACGAGGCGCGGCGCGGCGATCCGGCCGAGCCGGCGCAGCGCTCTGCCCGCCAACCCCGCCCGCGGCGGGTCGACCACCACGACGTCCGGCGGACCGGATCGCTCGAGGAGCTCCTCGACGACCTCGCCGACGTTGCCCGCGAAGAGCGCGGCGTTCGTGATCCCGTTCAGCTCCGCATTCTCGAGCGCGCAGGCGACCGACTCCTCGGAGACCTCGATCCCCCAGACCGTCAGGGCGTCGCGAGCAAGCGAGAGCCCGATCGTGCCGATCCCGCAGTAGAGATCCCACACCGTCTCCTCGCCGCTCAGCTGCGCCGCCTCGCGCGCGAGCCCGTAGAGCCGCTCGGCCATCGCCGTGTTCGTCTGGAGAAACGCGTTCGGGCGCACGCGGAAGCGCAGCCCGCAGAGCTCCTCCTCGATCCACTCCTCTCCCCAGAGCAACCGGCTGGGCAGGTTCGTCACCTCGGCGGGCATGTCGTTGATCGACCAGTGGATGGAGCGCACTTCGGGGAAGCGGCGGAGGACATCGACGAGATAGCCGGTCTCGAAGCGTTCGCCGGGCGCGGTCACGAGCTGGACGAGCGCCTGCCCGGTGTTGCGGCCCTGCCGCACGACGAGATGGCGGAGGTAGCCGCTGCCGTCGGCCTGTGAGTACGCCTCGAGCCCTTCCTCCCGCGCCCAGCTGCGGACCGCGTCGCGGATCCCGTTGCCGAGCTCGTCGGTGAGCCAGCAACGCTCGATCTCGAGCACCTCATCCCAGCGGCCGGCTCGATGGAAGCCCAACGCGGGGCCGTCCGGCGTGGTGGTGAAGGAGTACTCGAGCTTGTTCCGGTAGTGGAAGATCTCCGGCGCGCAGGGGAGGATCCGCTCGAGGGGCGGCTCTGCGATGCCGGCGAGCCGCTGCAGCGCGTCGCGCACCTGCATCTGCTTCTGCTCGAGCTGCGCGTCGTACGCGAGATCCTGGAAGCGGCAACCGCCACAGGCCGGGAAATGAGCGCAAGGAGCCTCCACCCGCTCGGGCCCCGGTCTGAGCACCTCGGTCGCGAGCGCCTCGGCGTGGCTGCGCTTGACCTTCGTCACCCGCGCGCGAACGCGGTCGCCGGGAAGCCCGCGGCGCACGAAGACCACGAAGCCGTCCAGCCGGGCCACGCCGTTCCCGCCGAACGCGAGCGAATCCACGTCGAGTTCGAGCTCTTCCCCCTTTGTCACCGGCGCGGCCATGCGCGCACCGTAGCGATAGGTCAGAGCGTCGTTACGTAGATCTTGCGGTCGCGCGGCCCGTCGAACTCACAGAAGAAGACGCCCTGGTACGTCCCCAGCGCAAGGCTCCCCTCCCGCAACGGGATCAGCACCTGAGGGCTCGAGGCGAGCGAGGCGCGCGCGTGCGACGGCGCGTTCGGCCCGTCCTGGTCGTCGTGGCGCCACTCCCAGTCGTCGCCTACGACACGGTGGAACGCGTTCTCGAGATCCGTCACGAGCTCGGGGTCGATGCGTTCGTTGATCGCGACGCCCGCCGTCGTGTGCGGGACGTAGACGAGCGCTGCCGACGCGCCGTTCGTTCCGCCGAGCGCCTCGCGGACGAGATCGGTGATTTCGATCAGCTGCGTCTTGCGCTCGGTTTTGAGAGACATCTCCCGCACGGGTCTATCCTACGAACCCGCATGCCGGAGGCGCTCGGACAAGGAGAGATCGACACGCTCAGCGCGGACGCCGACCGCTTCATCGCGGAGCTCGACGAGGAGACCTACCTCCACTACGCGGGCCTCAAGGAGTCGTACGATCTCGCCCCGATCTACGAGCGGCACGAGCGTCTGACCCAGCTCGACACGGCGCTCGCACTCGGCGCCTCGGTCGACGGTGACCGCCGGCGCCGCGAGCTCTGGAAGTTCGCCTGTGAGGGATACCTCGGCAACTTCGTAAGCGAGGAGGAGGAACGCGTCGCGGAGCTCGAGGCGACCCTCACCGCGACAGTCGACGGCGAGGAGATTTCGTTCCGGATGCTCAAGCCGCGGCTCGGCAACGAAGAGGACCGTGACGTCCGGGCACGCGTCGAAGCCGCCAGGAACGAGCTCACCGAGGAGCACCTGAACGATCTCCAGCTGCAGGCGGCGCAGGTCGTCCAGCGCGAGACACAACAGCTCGGCGCGGCGAACTACGCCGACCTCTACCGCAGCTTCGGCTTTCCGCTCGACGACCTCGCAGAGCAGTGCCGCCGCCTGCTCGCCGACACGGAGGATCTTTGGGAAGAGGCAGGCGACCGCTTCTTCCGCTCGCGCCTCGGGATCGGGCTCGGCGAGCTGAAGCGCTGGGATCTCGGACGGGCGTGGCGCGGCGCCGACTGGGACGCGGCCTTTCCGGCCGAGGCCATGCTCCCCGCCCTCGAGGTCACGCTCGCCGAGCTCGGGATCGATCTTCGCGGACAACAGAACGTCGAACTCGACCTCGAGGAACGGCCGAACAAGGATCCACGTGCGTTTTGCTCGCCGATCGAGGTGCCCGAGAGGGTCGTGCTCGTCATGAAGCCTCAGGGCGGCCCAGCCGACTGGCGGACGCTCTTCCACGAGGCCGGCCACACCGAGCACTTCGCCCACACTGCGCCGTCGCTCTCGCCCGAGGAGCGGCGGCTCGGCGACAACGCCGTCACCGAGGGCTGGGCGATGCTGCTCGAGCATCTGACGATCGATCCTGTGTGGCTCGAGCGCCGCCTCGACTTCCCCCGCCCCTACGAGTTCGCCGCAGAAGGAGCGACAGAGCTCCTCTGGCTCGTCCGGCGCTACGCCGCGAAGCTGCTGTACGAGCTCGAGTTCCACACCGCCGAGGACCTGACGGCTCTCGGCCCGCGCTACGTCGAGCTGCTCTCCGGCGCCACGAAGGTCGAGCCCGCCGCGGTCGACTACCTCGGCGACATCGACGAGGGGTTCTATGCCTCTCAGTACCTCCGCGCGTGGGCGCTCGAGGCGCAGCTACGCGCGTATCTCCGCGAGCGGTTCGGCAACGCCTGGTTCTCACGGCGCGAGGCCGGCTCGCTCCTGCGCGAGCTGTGGGCCGAAGGACAGAAACCGACCGCCGACGAGCTTCTTCGCGAGGTCACCGGCGAGACGCTCGAGCTGGCGGCCGTGGCGGACCGGATCCGCGAGTCGCTCGCCGCGGTCTAGGACGGCGGCACCTGCTCCCGCTCCGCGACAACGTCCAGACGAAGACATTCCCCTTCGTGACGATCGCGTTGATCGTCGCGAACTTCCTCGTCTGGTTCTGGGAGCTGCGACAGCCCGGCGTCGACGTGCACGTCCTCCGCGACGGCTTCTATCCCTGCACGCTCCACGGCCCCTGTCATATCCCGCTGGGCTACCACCATCTGCCGTGGTACGAGGGCGTCTTCACCGGCATGTTCATGCACGCGAGCTGGGAGCACATCCTCGGGAACATGCTGTTCTTCTGGATCTTCGGCAACAACGTCGAGGACGTGCTCGGCCACGTCGGCTTCCTCGTCTGGTACCTCGTCGCCGGCATCGCGGCGATGGCCGTGCAGAGCTTCGTCACGCTGGCCTTCGCGGGGGCGCACGACGCGAGCATCCCCAACATCGGCGCGAGCGGCGCCATCGCCGGCGTGCTCGGCGCCTACTTCGTGCTCCTCCCCGGGGCCCGCGTCCTGACGGTGATCTTCTTCGGGATCATCCTGATCAGGGAGATCCAGGCTTTCTGGTTCCTCGGGATCTGGATCGGTCTGCAGCTGTGGTCGGGCGGCCTCACGTTCCTGCATCCGCAGTCCGGCGGCGGCACGGCGTTCTTCGCGCACATCGGCGGCTTCGCGTTCGGGCTCGCGACGGGGCTCGTGCTCTTGGCGACGCGGGGGCGGCCTCGGGTACCACCACCAAGCCGGCCAGCCTGGTGACGATCTTCCGCCAACGCTGAGGATTCACCCGGAATGCGACGGGCATGCCATCCGTTGGAACCCGCATGCGAAGCCAAGAAGAGATCCACGAGGAGATCGAGCGCCTGAGCGAAGAGCGCACCGAGCTCTGGCACAGGCTCTCTGACCAGCACGATCCGGAGGTGCGGGCGGAGATTCATGCGATCGATGCCCAGCTCGACCGCCTCTGGGACGAGAACCGAGCCGTCCGCGCCACTCTCCGCTTCGGCGACCGCGAGAAGATCGTTGCGCGCGCGCGGGTCGAGGAGCGGCTCGAGCGCGCGGCCTGAGCCGAACCGGCCTCTACACTGAAGCTCTCTCGGGGCGTTAGCTCAGCTGGGAGAGCGCCGGCTTTGCAAGCCGGAGGTCACCGGTTCGATCCCGGTACGCTCCACCTCCTGAAGACCCGCTGGAGACAGCGGGTTTTCTCGTCTAGTACCCCGGCCCCGGAGGGCCGGACTCTTCCTCTTCGATCACGCGCCGGCCATAGCCGCGCCGTGTCGGATATGCGCCGTACCCGGGTCCGTCGTCGACGTACCTCCGACGACGCAGATATCCGGGCCCCCACGACGACCAGAGCACCAGGTCGGCGATGAAACCGAGGAAGCCGACCACGACGAGGATCCAGCCGACGGTGTTCACGTCGACCGGATGCGGGTTCGTGGGATGCACGGCGAGCGCGAGAACGAAGCCGACCGCGATGAGGATGATGCTGACTACGAAACCCATGGCCCGCTCTATCTCCGAGTTCACGAAATTGAACCCACCTCACGAACGAGGAACAGGCCTCGGTCCAGTTCGCCGTGCTGGACGAAGCCCAGGCGGTGAGCCAGCCTGAGCGACCGGACGTTCTCGCGGCGAATGACGAGTGTCGCGGTCGTGTGCTTCGTGTGCTCAAGGAGATGGACGAGCAGGAGCTCGACGGCGCGTGACGCGTAGCCCCTTCCCCGCGCGCCGGGAAACACGTAGTAGCCGACGTTCACCTCGCCGGGCTGCAGCCAGTCGTGCTCCAGGTCGTAGTCGACCCACCCGACCAGCTCGGTGCCGACCCAGATGCAGGCCACCGGGCTCGGACTCTCGCCTCCTGGGCCAAGCCACTTGAAGAACTCCTCGTCTCGCCCCGCGACGAGCAATTGCGCGTCGCCGTCGCGCGGCGGTTTCAGCGTGACCACGCCGTCGGTCGAGACCTGGAGCTCGGGCTCGGGCACGGCGTCATCATTCACGACAGATCGTGGGTTGCCACCAGCCGGTTTGAAAGCGACACTTCACCTGTGAGCGACGGACTCGACATGAGGGGCCGCTACGAGCAAGCGCTCGCGGAGGTCGAGGAGATGAAGCGAAAGCTGCGCGAGCACGCGCAGCACGTCGCCGCGCGAGAGAAGGAGCTCGAGGAGCTCCGGCTCGACGTCGCCGGCAGGCAGGGCCGCCGTCGCCCGTCGACCCCTGCTCCTACGGCCGCTCCGGCCGGGCCCGACCGTTCGGGAGAGCTCGCACAGAAGATCGCCGAGGCGGAGAAGCGCGAGCGCGCGGCGGTGCAGGAACTGGCCCTCGCGAAGGCGGAGCGAGAGCGGCTCGACGAGCGCGAGCAGTCGATCCGGAAGGTCGAGCGCGAGCTCGCCGGCCTGCGCGTCAAGCTCGAGGAGGAGCGGGCGCTGCTGAGCGGGTCGGGTGCCGGCGAACCGAAGGCTCCCAGCGAGACCGACCCGGAAGCCGAGCCCCCGCCTCCGACTCCGTTGCCGCAGCCACCGACGGAGCCCGATCTCGACCCGGCGGCCAGGACGAAACCACCGCGCCGCCGCAGCAGCAAAGCGTCCTAAATCGGGCTAGAGCAGCAGCACGCTGCGCTGGTATCGTCGATTGGCTCGTCGCTCCGGGCTGGGGGCCCGCTGCGAGGGCCGTCTCGCCATGTCTACGTACGTAAATCCCGTCGATCCGCCCGACCTCGGCCTGCTGCCGACCTTCCGCAGGCTGCTCCGCCTCTGGCGCGAGCAGTGGCGCCTGGGCGTCTTCGGGCTCACGTGCTCGCTCGTCTACACGCTGATCTCGATCGCGATCCCCATCCTCATCCAGCGGGCGATCGACAATTCGATCGACACCGGGCACGATCCGCACCACCAGGCGCTCTGGCCGTATCTCGCGGCGATCGCCGGCCTTGCCGCAGCGCGTGCGGTCATCGCCTTCAACCGGCGCTTCGCGACTGCACGGATTGGCGTCCGCATCGAGGCACGGATGCGCGAGCTCCTCTACCAGGCGTACCTCCGCTATCCGCGCGCCTTCTACGACCGGCACGCGACGGGCCAGGTCCTGTCGCGCGCGACGAACGACCTCTACCCCATTCGCTACTTCATCGGCTGGGGGCTCGTGCAGGGGATGCAGAGCATCATGATGATCGTCGGCGCCGGGATCGTCCTCTTCCTCGTCGACCCGCGGCTGACTCTCTATGCGGCCGTCGCGTTGCCGCCGATCGGGTATGTGGCCAACCGCTTCGGCCATCGTGTCTCGCCGATCTCGCGCGAGGTGCAGGCGCGAAAGGGGGACGTGACCGAAGCGGCGGACGAGGCCGTCGTCGGGATCGAGATGGTGCAGGCCTTCGGGCGCGAGGACGACGTCCGCAACCGCTTCGGCGATCGGGCCGAAGGCGTGCGCTCCGCAGCGCTCCGCCAGGCGGGCGTCGAGGCGCAGCACGTTCCCGGCCTCTACTACCTGCCTGCGCTCTCGATCGCAGCCGTGGTCTTCTTCGGCGGTCGCGCCGTGGTCCACGGGCAGATCACGATCGGCGAGTTCGTCCTCTTCGAGACGCTGCTCCTCCAGCTCGTCTGGCCGCTCGAGGCGATCGGCTGGATTCTCGACCTGGCGCAGCGCGCGCTCGCTTCGGCAGGCCGCAGCTTCGGCTGGCTCGATGGGATCGAGCCCCTGCCGGAGCCGGCGAACCCGCGACACCTCCCCGCCGGGCCGCTGGGAGTCACGTTCGAGCACGTCAGCTTCGCGTACGGCGGCGAGGTCGACGTCCTGCACGAGCTCGAGCTCGTCGTCGAGCCGGGCGAGATCGTCGCCGTGTGCGGATCGACCGGTTCCGGCAAGACGTCGCTCCTCAATCTCCTTCCCCGCTTCTACGATCCGACCGCGGGCCGCGTGCTCGTCGGCGGGACGGACACCCGGGACGTGCCGCTCGCCGAGCTGCGCCGCGACGTGGCGCTCGTGACGCAGCGGCCGGTGCTCTTCTCCGTTCCCTTGCGCGAGAACCTCACCGCCGGGCGGGAAGATGCGGACTGGGACGAGGTGCTCGCAGCGTGCGAAGCGGCCGGCGTCGACTCGTTCGGGCCGAAACTCCCCGACGGTTACGACACCCTGATCGGCGAGCGGGGAGTCAACCTCTCCGGCGGTCAGCGGCAGCGTGTCGCCCTCGCGCGTGCCCTCGTCACCGGCGCGCGCGTGGTCGTGCTCGACGACCCGCTTTCGGCCGTGGACACGCTCACCGAGCGGCGGCTCGTGAAGCGCCTGCGGCCCGCCCTCGACGGTCGTACCGTCCTCGTCGCGACTCAGCGCCTCTCGACGGTCGAGATCGCCGACCGCGCGGTCGTCCTAGTCGACGGAAAGATCGTCGAGTCGGGAGCACCGGCAGAGCTCCTGCGCGCAGGCGGCGAGTTCGCGACGCTGTTCGGGGACGAGGTGGTCGCGGCGTGAGGGGCCTGTGGAAGTACATGGAAGGGCGCAAGCTCTCGGCGGCGCTGATGATCCTGATCGGCGCGGGAAACGCGGCGGCGCAGACCGGCGGGTGGCTGATCGTCCGCGACGCGATCGATCATGGCATTGCCGTCTACAACAAGCACGGCGTCCTCGTCGGAAACGTGCACTACCTGACGATCGCCGTAGTGATCTATCTCGGGGTCGCCGCCGCCGGGTGGCTGCTGCAGGCGAGACTCATCCGCGGCCTCGCAACGATCGGTCAGGCGGTCGTGATCGGCCTCCGCCGCGATCTCTTCGACCATCTCACCAGTCTTTCGCTCCGGTACTTCTCGCAGCAGAAGGCCGGCTGGATCATCGCCCGACTGACGAGCGACGTCGACGCGGTCTCCGACGTGCTGTCTCAGGGCATGCCGACGCTCGTCTCGAACGTCATCCTCCTGCCTGCCGCGGTTACCGCGCTTCTCATCGCCGACTGGCGCCTCGGAGTCGTGTCCTTCGCCGTGCTGCCGCCGGCGCTGATCCTCTCCCGCTGGTTCCAGCGCGTCTCACACGCGGCGAACGTCGAGCAGCGCAACCGAATCGCAGCCGTCACTGCGCAGATCGCGGAGTCCGTGGCAGGGATGGCGGTGGTGCAGGCGTTCAATCGCGAGCGCCGCTTCCAGGCGGAGTTCGACGCGCTGAACGAGGCGAACCGCGCACAGTCGACCTACGTCCAGAAGATCTTCTCCACGTTCTTCCCGTCGATCGAGTTCCTCGGGGTGATCGCGATGGGCGCCGTGCTCTACGTCGGCTCTCATTTCTACGCGCACGACACGCTGAGCATCGGGACGCTGATCACGGCGATCTACCTCCTGCAGCTCGTCTTCCAGCCGCTGCAGGAGCTGTCGGACGTCTACGGACAGCTCCAGTCGGCCAGCGCGGCGATGGTGAAGATCGCGACCATCCTCGACGAGGATTCCGAGATCCTCGACCGGCCGGGGGCAAAGCCGCTGCCGCGCCTCGAGGGCGACCTCGACATCGACTCGGTCGTGTTTGCGTACGGCAAGGACCCCGTGCTGCACGGGATCTCGTTCCGGATTGCGCCTGGCGGCTGCTTCGCGCTCGTCGGCGAGTCGGGCCACGGGAAGTCGACGCTTGCGCGTCTCATCGGCCGGCACTACGACCCCGATCGGGGCGCGGTGCGGGTGGACGGCCACGACCTGCGTGATGTCGAGCTTCGCTCGTACCGCCGCCAGCTGGGGGTCGTGCTGCAGGATCCGTTTCTCTTCAGCGGAACGATCGCGTCGAATATCCGCTTCGCAAAACCCGATGCGACGGACGAGGAGGTCGCGGCCGCAGCAGCTGCGGTCGGCGTCGACCGGGTGGCGGCACGCCTCTCCGGTGGGCTCGACCACGAGGTACGCGAGGGCGGCGCAGGCCTTTCGGCGGGCGAGCGTCAGCTCATCTCCATCGCGCGTGCGCTACTCGCCGATCCGCGCATCCTCGTCCTCGACGAGGCAACCTCCAACATCGACCGCCCGACCGAAGTGCTGATCGAACAGGCTCTCGACCGGCTCCTCAAGGGCCGCACCTCGATCATCATCGCCCACCGCCTGTCCACGGTGCGGCGTGCCGACGAGATCCTCGTCGTCGAGAACGGGCAGATCATCCAGCGCGGGAGCGAACGCGATCTCCTCAAGGTCGACGGCCCGTTTCGCCGGCTTGCCCACACGCTCGAGGGTGGCGAGCCCGAGCTCGCAGCGGCGGGCTAGGCCACGTCGACCGGGTCGGGGCTCCCCAGCTCGATCTCCTCGGCGGGAAGCTCGAGGACACGGAGCGCGACCTCGACCACATCCGGATCGAATTGGGTGCCCGACGCCTCGCCGAGCCGGCGCACGGCCTCACGATGACTGAGGCGACGCCGGTACGGCCGGTCGGTCGTCATCGCGTGATACGCGTCGCAGACGAAGATGATGCGCGACTCGAGCGGGATGTCCTCGCCGGCGACGCCGTCCGGATAGCCGCGGCCGTCCCAGCGCTCGTGGCAGTGGCGAACGATCGGCCGCACGGACTGGAGCCGATCGATCGGCGCGATGATCCGCTCGCCGAGCGCCGGATGCGTCTGCACGAGCTTCCGCTCATCTGCGGTGAGGCGCCCCGGCTTCGCCAGCACGTCGCTCGGGATGCCGATCTTGCCGATGTCGTGCAGGAGCGCTCCGAGCTCGAGGCGCTTGAGCGCACGTTCGTCGAGCCCGAGCTCCTGCCCCACCCGCAGCGAGAGATCGGTGATCCAGCGCGCGTGGGTCGAGGTGTACTCGTCGTTCGCCTCGAGGGCGTTGGCGAGAGCCTCGACCGTCGAGACGAAGGTCCGCTCGAGACCCTCGTAGCTCGACGCATTGGCGATCGCCAGCTTGGCCTGCTGCGCCAGACCGCCGAGCAGTCGTAGCTCGCGCTCTCCGAAATCGTCCCGCTCGACGAGAGCGATCAGGCAACCGCTCCGGCCGTCGACGTCGAAGGGGGCGACCGCGTAGCGCGCGCCGGGAACGGGCGCCTCCCCGATGACCGGCTCGTAGTCGTGCGGCTCAGCAATGTACGCCTCGCGATCGACGTCGAGCGCCTCGAGCGGCACCGGCCGCGCTGCCAGCTCCTCCGCCATCTCCGACGGATGGCCGTGCTCCGCCCGCAGGCAAAGGCTTCCGTCCGTGGCGAAGTAGAAGGATGTGTGACGGCTTCCGATGATCTCTGCCGAGAGCTCGGTCACCCGCCCGGCGATGTCCTCGAGGTCGACGAGCGTCGCGAGCTCGCGGCCGAACTCGAGCAACGACGTTGCGCTCTCGGCCTCGCGGCGGGCCGACTCGTACAGGCGCGCGTTCTCGACGGCGACGGCTGCGTGGCCCGCAAGCACCTCGAGCAGCCGGACGTCGTCTTCGTCGAACTGATCAAGGCCGAGCTTCGAGACGACGATCACGCCGACGACGCGCGTTCCGTAGCGGAGCGGCACTGCGAGAAGCGATTCCTCGATCGGATGCGTGCCCTCGATCTGCCGTCCGAACTCGCAGTTCGCCGCATCCGCGACCACGATCGAGTCACCGAGCTCGGCGCAACGACCGGTGATGCCCTCGCCGACGTGAATACGCAGCAGGTCGAGGGAGAGGGACGCCGTGTTGGAGCTCAGCTCACCGAGGAATGCCACCGGGAGAAGCTCGTCTCCGTCGCAGACGAAGACACGACAGTTGTGGTAGTCGACGAGCGAGCGGAGCTCGGCCGCGATCGCGCCGCCGATCTCCCGCACGTCGGCCAGGCGGTTGAGCTTCCCGGTCAGGCTCTGCAGCATCTTGAGGTGGGCGATCGAGCGGACGTCGCGCTCGATGCCCGGCGCGTCGGGCCGCTGCGTCGCTTCCTCGCCGTAGAGGACAACCTGGTTCTTCCCCTGCGCCTTCGCCGTCATCATGGCCGCCTCGGCGCACGCTGCGAGCTCCCGCGGGTTCATCGCATGCTCGGGACCGAGCGCCAGTCCCACGGACACGGTCATGTGGCCGATTCCGGGGAAGTCGACGCCGGCGAGACGGTTCTGCACCCGCTCGGCCACGCGAACGGCGTCTTCGCCGTTGCACTCGTCCATGACGACCGCGAACTCCTCGCCGCCGAGCCGGCAGATCGCATCCTCCGGCCGGACGATCGCCCGCAGCGCTTCGGCGAGGTAGCGCAGCAGCTCGTCACCGACGGCGTGCCCGTGGACGTCGTTGACCTGCTTGAAGTCGTCGATGTCGAGCATGAGGACGGCGAGCGGCGCATGCGTGCGGCTCGATTCCTGCAGCGACTGCAACAGACGCTCGTAGAAGACGCTGTGGTTGAAGAGGCCGGTGAGCGAGTCGGTGCGG
Organism: Thermoleophilia bacterium; assembly: GCA_025929425.1. Lineage (GTDB taxonomy): Bacteria > Actinomycetota > Thermoleophilia > Gaiellales > Gaiellaceae > Palsa-739. The sequence goes on from JAICME010000059.1 coordinate 14,655, forward strand.
GCCTGATGCTCGAGACGAGCTCTGGCCTCGGCGTTGTCGAGCGCCAGAGCCGCCGCGTCCCCGAACCGCTTCGCGATCTCGAACTCCGTCTCGCTGAAGGCGACCGCGTCGCCTTCGCGATAGATGTTGAGCGCGCCCTTGATCTGACCACGCGCGATCAGGGGAATGCAGATCAGCGCCTCGGGCTCGAGCGGGGTTCCCGGAACGGTGCGTACGCGCGGATCCAGGTGTGCCTGGTTCGAGAGCACGGCCTCGCGGTTGCGCGCAGCCCAGCCGGTTATGCCTTCCGCGAAGCTGATCGTCGTCCGCATGATCTCGTCGGCGTACTTGTCGCGGACGTGCACCGGCTTCAGCACGTTCTTCGCCTCGTCCGCCTCGTAGATCGTCAGTGTGTCGAGCGGGATCAGGTCGCCGACGGCATCGGCGATGCGGACGAGGAGCGCGTCGAGGCTCTGCTCGGCGAGAACTTCGTGGAAGACGTCGGCGAGACGCCGGTACGACTCGACGAGGGTCGGATCCCCGGGCTGGCAGTCCTCGAGCAGCCGAAGAGGGTTCGGCCGGACTACCACCACTCCGCCTCTGAGTTGCGCATCGATTGCACCGTTCGAACCCCCGAAGGACGGGCCGCCACAGACGGATCAAGCATCGGTGCGGCGGGCCCCTGCGCCTGTCCCTCGTCCGAGTGATCGCACGTCCTCGACGCTTCACGCAGACCGGTGCGCGAGCGCGCTCGAGACGGCGGATTCCGGGGTTCCCGTCGTCGGGCCTGCGGGACGCGTCTTCGACGACGCCCTCGAGCTCGGCGGGGTCAAAAAGCACTTCACGTTGGAACTGCGCGGGAAGCGCCGATCCATGCGAAGGCGAGCTTGGGCGAGCAGCGCGGCGAGTGGATCGAGTCCGACCTCGCCGACTGCCCTGTGCGAGCCGGCTAGTCGCCCCAGTCGAAGTCCCGCGCGCCGCCGTTGCCCCAGAAAGCGGATTCCTCGATGGCGGGCACCGCAGCCTCCCGGGTCTCGGCCGTGACGTCCTCGACCGACTCGTCGCCCGGCCAGACGGCGACGTTCTCGAGGCTCGCCTCGCTGAAGTCCGGCTCGACGCCGTCCATCGTCTCTTCGATTCGCGCCTGCTCCTCGGTCTTGAAGAGCGGATGGTTGTCGAATGGATCCTCGCCCTTGTAGCGGTCGATCGGCATTGCGGGGCCGAGTCGTGCGTTGCGCTCCTTCAGGTCGAGGTGCTCCCTGATGACCTGCGCGAAAATGGACGGTGTCTCTACCGGCATAAAGCGTCCTCCCGTTGTAGTGCT
>JAICME010000043.1 GCA_025929425.1 Thermoleophilia bacterium
CAGATGCATGCGTGTTAGATCTGCGCGAGCCGCCTTGTGGCGGCGAGCCCCGGAGGTGACTCTGCAGATGCATGCTCGGTTCGGCCGTGGCCTTCCGCCGGTGAGTGTCCCTCCGGGGCTCACCTGGTTGAGCGGCGTCGCTTTATAGGAGCTTGGACCGCCCTACGCGTGCTTGCGCACCGCTCGGCCGCATCGTACGCCCCACCTCGAGGGAGGTTCCTGTGGTCACGATCGGGATCGACGCGCACAAGCGCTCGCTCGCTGTTTGTCTGGTCGACGAGCTGGGCCGCGAGCTGGCGGCCCGTCAGTTCGCGAACGAGCCGCGCTCGCACCGGGCACTGCACGCCTGGGTGCTAAAGGAGGCGCCCGAGGAGCGGCGCTTCGGGGTCGAGAGCACCGGCTGGGTCGGCCGCGGAATCGCCTGCTTCCTGCTCGCCCAGGGGGAGACGGTCGTCGACGTGCGCGGCAGCCTGACCGACCGACAGCGACAGCGGTTGCGCGGCGACGGCAAGAGCGACCCCAGGGACGCGCTGGCGATCGCACGGGTCACCGCCAGGGAGGAGCGGCTGCCGCCGGTACGGGCAGACTCGCCGGCGCGCGATCTGAAGCTGCTCTGCGACTACCGCCAGCAGCTCCTCGGTGAGCGGACGCGGATCTCGAACCGGCTGCACGCCGACCTCGTCTCACTGCAACCCGGCTACGAGCACAGCCTGCCGGCGCTCGACTCGCTGCCGAGGCTCGAAAGAGCCGACCGGCTGCTCGCAAAGCAGACAGGCGTACAGGTCGAGCTCGCGCGCCGGCGGGTCACCTCACTGATCCGCCTCGACACCGAGATCAAGCGGCTCGAGCGCGAGATCGCCCAGTCGGTGAAATCGCTGGGCAGCGGACTGCCGCAACTGGTCGGGATCGGCTACCTCAGCGCCGGCCGGGTCATCGGCGAAGTCGGCGACATCAACCGGATCCAGACGAAGGCGCGCTTCGCGCGCATGAACGGCACCGCTCCGATCGCCGCCTCCTCCGGGCAGACGCAGCGGCACCGGCTCAACCGCGGCGGCAACCGCCGCCTCAACCACGCGCTGCACATGATGGCGCTCACCCAAGCACGCATGGACCCACGCGCCCGCGCCTACGTCGAACGCCGCTGCAGCGAAGGCCACACGAAACGCGACGCCGTCAGAGCCCTCAAGCGACACCTCTCCGACGTCGTCTACCAGCAGCTCCGCGCAGACGCCGCCCGTCTCGAAGCCGCCGCGAAGGCCGACTAACAGATCAGGCCAACCGCTCGCAGGCCCGCAGAACGACGCTCAACGCGCCGGTCCAGAGCCGCGCGGACCGAAACGGCCGCTCGGCGCCGCCAGAGCGCCGCGAGCCCCGCACCGGCAACGGGCCACGCGTGCCGCACGAACGCTCTCAGCGGCCCCCACGACAAACCCACCGACGCAGATGCACGGAATCCGTGAACGACTTGACATAGGAGCTCATCTCTGATGCCTGTACTGCCTCCGCCTGCCGCCGGGAGGGCGATCGAAACGATTGGTCGCAATGGCAGGAATCGCGCACATCGGCGCGCGGGACGTTGCAGCACCGCGATTAGGTCGTCATCCGCCTCGAGCGAGCCTCGGGCGGTCTTCGTTGGACTTAGGTCCGGGGCCGCCGAGCCTTGTCGGGAGTAGCGTTCCCTTCATGACACGTCTCGGGGTACTTCTTGTAGTGGCGCTTGCGGTCGGCGGAGCAACCGCCTCAGCCGGCCCTCCCCCGCCCACCCAGGTACTAGTCGGAGTGACTCGCGCGCAACCTGTAGTGGGGCAGCTATTCACGGGCCTCACCGTGACCCGCTTGTCCACCCGCATCACCTTTGTTCGCTGCGACGCGCAGATCGACGGCAAGATCGTTCACAGCCGAGTGCTTCGGTTCTACGTGAACGGCGTAGCCGGGCCGACGGCGGTTAGCTGCAGCTGGCAGGTGCCCGCCTCAGCCAACGGCAAAGAGCTCCGTACCCACGTCGTCGTACAGACCGCCTCGCAATATTGGGCAGGCGCTAACGCTCACTGGCGCGTGCGCTAAGGCTGAACGGACTCCCAGCCGTAAGTCGTCTTGTTCTGCAAGTAGTCGATGTCGTAGTCCGTGATGTCGCCCAGACTCGCTCTGGCCCACGGACCGATGCTCGAGAAGGTGGCGTCGAGGTAATTGCAGTCAGTCGGAACCAGGTCAAACGACTCCGAGGTGAACTGGGATGTGTACCCCGTCATGTTGGTGTTCTCATTGCCGAGGGAATGGCCGCCGACGGTCGCCTTCCAGGTCGTGCCCGAAACATGGGTGATGGTCACGGCATAGTTCGTCCCGTAACTCGCCGGCCCCATATCGTGCGTGCCCCCGTCATAAGGATCCTCGATGTACAGCCGGAGACCACCGGTGTACTCCTCATCCACCCCAGCCTGAATCCAGTAATTGCCCGAGCTGTTCACAACCCCCGCCCAGGCCGCAACGTGATTGCCGCTGTACTTCGCCCAGTCGTAGTTCATCCGAACCGTCGCCGAGATCGACGAACCAGCAGCTGGCGCAACCCCATAGTTCTGATAGCCCGCGTAGCTGTAGTAGCCGCCGTACGCAGGATGGTTGTAGCAGGTCCACCCGCCACCGCCGCCGCCGCAGCCAGTCGGCGGGCAGAAGCTATCGGGAGAGCTAGAGGGAGCCTGCGGTGCTGGCAGAATGAGGGGACCCGTGCCGCCCGCGCGTGCAGTTCCCGCAGGCGCGGCCACGACCGCGGCAACGATGATCGCCAGAACTAGCCTCTTCATGTAGCTCCTTTCGGCGCTGGCCTCCCCCAAGGTGACATGGGCCGGAGTATCTGCCGCTGCTCTCGGGGCGGGGGCACGAGCGGAACAACTGGCGCACGCTCCCTCGAGCTGTTCCGGTCGTGGGGTGTTCGGAAGCCCCATCCGGCTCGGTCTTGCGCACTTCTCGCAGAAGTGCATCTGTGTCTCGCTGGCTATTGAGGTCGTAGCGGCCCCGAAACGGCCGGCATCCTAGAGGGCCCGAAGAGCTACGCGACGCTGAGCGTCAGCGTCTCGCGAGTCGCGTCGGGGCCGATCCCGGCTCGTTCTTCGCTCGTGAGGGCGGCGAGCCACTCGTCGAGGGCGTCGCGGACGAGCTCGCGCGCTTCCTCGAGCGTCGGCGCGCACGTAATCACGCCGGGCAGCTCCTCGATCGTGGCGCGCACCCAGCCCTGCTCGTCAGGCTCGAAGACGACGTGCAGGTCCATGCACATAGGGTACTTCGACGCCGGCCGCCGCGGAATACTCCCGCGCGTGACGTCGCTTCGCGAGCTCGAGCGGCACCTGATCGCAAACGGCTGCGAACTCGTCCGCCACGGATCACGGCATGACGTGTGGCGCAGCGCGGGGGCCGAGCGGCCGGTGACAGTGCCGCGCCACCGCAAGATCCCCTTCGGGACCGCACGGGCGATCTGCCGGCAGCTCCGGATTTCCCGACCCGCCGCGCTGAGAGGGTCAGATGTCGATGCCGAGGCCGCGCTGCGGGACGAGCTGGTGCTCGAGCTCCATCATCCGGCGGAGCCTCAGGAGGTGGTCGGCGTCGACTTCGCGTTCGCTGGCTTCCAGCATGCGCACGCAGTCGACGACTGAGGCGACGGCCGGCCGGACGCCTTGGCCGAGGTTCTCGCGGACAGCGCGGCGGCGCAGATCATCGTAGCCGCCCGTCCCCCACGGCGTTGGGACGATCCGGAGCTCGCCGGCACGTGTCGACGCAGTGATCGGCTCAGCTGACGCCAACTGCTCGACGGTCACCGGGGCTTCGAGCTGCTCGAAGGCCCGAGCGAGTCGGCGTAGGTTCTCCTCCCGCAGCGAGGGGACGACATCGAGGCTTGCCGTCGTCTCGCCGCTGCCGTGGACGACCCGGGCGAAGCCGCCCACGACGACGTAGCTCACGCGCTCGCGGTCGAGCGCCACCAGGAGCGCGTAAGGATCGAACGGCGGCTGCTCGGTCACCCCTGGCCCTCGAGACGCTCGAGAAGGGCCTGGACGCGCTGCTGCGGCGCCTCGAGCAGGCTCGTCTCGAGCTCGGCGTCGAGCGCCGGCGTCTCTTCACGCTCGCCGATCTCGATGCGCAGGTCGAAGCCGCAGGCCTCGACGACCGAGCGCAGGTTCTCGAAGCTCGGCTCCTGGCCGCCGACCTCCCAGCGAGCGACCTGCGCGCGCTCGCGACCGAGCCGCGCCGCCAGCTCGCTCTGCGTCAGGCTCGCCCGCAGGCGCGCCTCCCGGATGATCTGCGCAGCCGTCATCGCCGCCCGATTCTACCTCCGTGTTGACCCAGAATCGCGCTATTGATAAGTTACGCACCCTATGTCGGCCTCGGAGCAGCAGCTCTCGCTCCCGCTCTTCGACTCGTCGCCGGTCGAGCCTCTCCCGAAGCGTGCAGCCACCACCGAGAACGCACATCCGGCGCGGGTCGAACCGCCGGCCGTCGACGAGTTGCACGTCGCACCCGGACTGCTGACAACGAGCGAGACAGCCGCCCTACTGCACGTCCACCCGCGGACGGTTCAACGCCTCGTCGAGCGCGGCCAGCTCGAGGCGATCCACCTCGGCACCGCCGTCCGCTTCGACCCCGGCGACGTCGCCGCGCTGACCGAGCGGGAAAAGCAGCGGGCGGCAACAGCCCCTACCGTGCTCGCGGACCGCGTCCGCGCCTCGCGCGGCGCCCGCGTCTCGTTCGCCGAGCGCCTACGCTCACGCCAGCATGAGCATCGAGCGGCTCAGGCGTAAGGACGGCAAGAGCGTCTACGTCGTCCGCTGGTACGAGAGCGGCCGCGGTAGCAGACGCCGCAAGCGGACCTTCGACCGGCGCCGCGACGCCGAGCTTTTCGAGGCATCGCTGCGGCGGGCGCGCCAGCTGGGCCAGCTCGCCTCCGAGGTGATCGGCTCCAACGCGACGCTCGAGGAGTTCCTCGTCGAGTGGTGGGACACCTACGCCGTCACGCACCTCCGCCCGAACACGCTTGCCGGCTACACGACGCTGCTCGACCGCTGGATCGTCCCCTACCTCGGCCGCAAGCGCCTGCGCGAGATCACCCGCGAGACGATCGACGGCTACTGCGCCCAGCTGCGACTCGACGGCGCTGGCGTCCCCACCGTCAACCGCGCGCTCGGCCTGCTGCAGGGCGTCTTCCACCGCGCCGTCGAGTGGCGCCGCCTCGCCTGGAACCCGGTCCTCGGCACCCGCAGGCTCAGCCACAGCCGCGCCACGACGATCGACGCTAGGACGCCGGAGATCGTTGAGGCGGTCCGCAGGCAGCTCGACCAGCGGAACGCCGCCCTCATCAGCGTCCTCGCCTACGAGGGCCTGCGCCCGGGCGAGGCGTACACGCTCACCTGGGGGGACGTGCTCGACGACCGCGGTCGCGCCCGCAAGCGCCTCGTCGTGCGTACGGCCCTCTCGGACGGCGAGGTGACGACGCCGAAGTCGCAGCGGGCGCGAGAGCCCGAGCTCTTCACGCCGGTCGCGCGCGAGCTCGTCGCCCTCCACCTCGCCCAGGGCCGGCCGCCCGTGGACGCGCTCGTCTTCCCCGACGCGGCCGGCGGCCACCTGCGCCGCCAGAACTGGCGTCGCCGCGTCTGGATTCCCGCGCTCGAGCGCGCCGGCGTCCCCTACTTCCGCAGCTACGACCTCCGCCACACCTGCGCGACCCTGCTCCTCTACGAGGGCCGCACGCTGAACGAGGTCGCCGAGCACCTCGGCCACTCCGACCCAGGCTTCACCGCCCGCACCTACGCACACGTCATGCGCGACGCCTCACGCCGCCGCCGCGTCCCGATCGCGCAGGCGATCCGGACGGCACGAACCGCCGCCGCCCGTAGACCCCGCGTAGACCCCTCGACACAAAAGCGGCCCTCCGAGGAGAGCCGCTCCGAGAAGAAATCCCTGCAAATCCGGAAAGCCGACGCCCGGACTCGAACCGGGGACCCCATCATTACGAGTGATGTGCTCTACCAGCTGAGCTACGTCGGCGGGATTCGAAGTCTAGCCGGGTCGCCCGGCAGTTCTCACGGCGTCAGCCGACCGACAGCAGCGCGCTGCGCCGCCTCGTGACCGTGCCCGGCCCGACCCGGCTGACGAGCCGGACGTCGAGGCGATAGCCGCCCGCGCTAAGGCTCCGCTCCGGCAACGTGATCGTCCTCGCCGGATCGCCGCCGTCGAGGGAGCCGCGCCGCGCGACGACGGGCTGTCCGTCTGCGCGGTCGAGCGCGACGAGGTAGAGGCAGTCGCGATCGCAACCGAGGACGATCGTCGCAGCCGACGAAAGCGAGAGCCGATCCGGGAAGGTGAGCGTCGTCGGCATGACCCGCGTTGCTTGCCCAGGGCAGACGACGGCGCCGCGCGCGACGGCTCGAATGGCCTGCTTCACGTCGGCAGCCGCCGGCTTCGGATTGCCGTTCGCGTCGTAGAGGCCGGTTGTCTGCTCGGGAGTGGTGCCGTCCACGAGGCGGTCGAGAAGCACTGCGCTCACGTTCGGCACGCAGAACGCGGACCCGACGGCGGCGGCGTAGTCGGTCGAACCGGATCCGGCGCGAAGCAGTACGGACGGCGCTGTCCCCAGCCCTTTCGCCAGGGTTGACTCGAGCTTCTGGATATCACCGACGGCCCAGACTCCCACGCCGGGCGTAGCTGCAGGCTGAAAGGAGACCAGATCGGCTGAAGTGCCGTCGCGTGCGAGTTCGCGCGCCAATGCCTGGGCGGTCGGCTGCGGTTGTGGAGTCGAACCGTCGAAGCTCGGCCCGACCGCGACGCCCGCCCGCGCCGCGACGACCGCCGCCCGGACGGCGGCGAACGCATCTGCGTAAGCGCCCACGGTGGTGACCGTGGGAGCCGGGGCGAGAACGAGATCGCGGAGCGAGGGAGCTTGCCGAGCGACGGACGCGGCGTACTGCGCCAGTGCGGCTCGACCCGCTGCGTCGACAGGCAACTGGCCGGCGTTCAGATCGACCACTACTCCGATGCTCGCGGGAAGAGACGCCAGCGATGAGACGAGCGCCGGATCCGGAGCCGTCTGCCCGGACTGCCAGGGAACCGTAAGTCGGACGAGCTGCATCCCGAGCGGGCCGGCAAGCGTGGCCTGCCCGGCGTCGTCGATCCCCGCACCGACCGCGAACGGGACCGCGGCCGCTGCGGGCGCGGCTCCCGAGACTCGCCGCGCAACCTTCGCCCTGTGCGCGGTTCCAGGAACCTTGACGATCGGAAGAGCCTCGAAGGTCGCGTGGTTGCCCGCGTAGTCGGTCGCGGTGAGGTGAACGGCGTAGAAGCCCGGGTGTTTCGGCTCGCCCCAGTGGATCGTGTGCCAGCCGTCGTCGAGCGAGAGCCGCACCGAGCGACCTGCGGGCGTCCACGCGCTCACCGACGCCGGCTTCGAGATCCAGAACCGAAGCGAGCCGGCAGGGGCGGTCGCGAGCTTGAAGGCGGGTGGCTGCCGCAGATAGGTGGCGAAGCGGTCAGCTGCCTGGGCGAACCGCGAATCGGACGGCGCTAGCTTGTGCAGGAGCTGGACGACGAACTTCTGGTACGAGAGCGGAGAGGGGTTGCCGGCGAGCGAGTAGTACGTCCAGTAGCCGGTATCGAACCGCGACACCGTCGCCGCCGCAGCCTGCTCCATCCGGGTGGCGAGGGACGAAGCCGTACTGTCTCCCGTCGCCTGCGCATACGTCTGGAGCGAGACCACCGACTGCAGCTGGGCGTTCAGCACCGGATTCGTGCTGAAGGAGTAGAGGCGGATCCATGGGCCGGCAGCGAGGTTCATCGTCAACCCGGGGACCGAGCGGAACGACGCCGTGGCCTCGTGAAGCAAGTCGGCCGAGTCGTCGGTGAGGAGCGAAGCAGCCCGCGCGAACGCCTGCGCGCCGACCGCTTGGGCCATACCGGACACCCACGGCGGGCGGCCACCGAACGGGAAGTAGTACTCCCAGACGATCCCGCCACTTCCCCGCGACACGGCGCGTGCCTCGAGCGCAGCGGCCAGTCGCTGCGTGCCTGCGACGTCTTTCGCCGCGACGCGCGCGTTGAGCGCGGAGACGTTCGCCAGCGGGTGAAACTCGAAGCAGCGGCCCGGGAAGTACCGGTAGACGATCCCGTCCGCATCGGTGATGTCCGTTCCGTTCTTGGGAGCGGCGCGCTGCGCAAACCAGTCGTCGTTCGCACGCAATTGCCCGAACACCGCCAGCGCGCGCGGGTTGGTCAGACGGTCGCCCAGCGCGCCGATCTGCTCGAGCGCGACCTCCACGTGCACTCGTCGCGCCTGCGGCAACGTTCGCACGAGATGCACGGCCCGTCCGACCTCGGCTCGGTCCGTCTTGGCGTCGGCGGGGCTCAGCCGGCCCGCAGCCACGGCATGCTTCAGCGCCGCCAGCGCAGCTCGCTCGCCGGCCACGGGCGGAGGCGCCGCACCAGCACCCGTCACGACCAGCAGGCCTGCAAGGGCGAAACCGAGCCCGGTGAGACCCCTCAAACTCACCACGCCGACCGATTGTGCCGGACTCCGGCCACGGCTGCCTCCGACCTTTACGCGGCCCACACAGTCAGGACTCGATCGTCACGAGCGTGCCGATCGGCGTATACGGCCAGACCTGCGCGGCGGCTGCGTCGGGAAGCTCGACGCAGCCGAGGCTCTGCGGCGTGCCGAACGACGCTCGTGGGAACTCGTGGAGCGCATCGCCGCCGTGGAAGTAGCTGATCCAGCGGATCCCCGGGTCGTGGTAATGGGAGCCGTCGGGATTCGTGCCGCTCATGGTCCCGACCGGGATGTGCTCGAAGACCGGCCACGTCCCGGGCGCAGTCGGCGATTGCGGGATCCCGGTGTTGCCCGGCGAGGTGAGGATCACACGGCCGTTGTGCCAGAGACTCAGGGACTGAGGAACGGTCTCGTGCACGAAGACGTAGCTGTAGCCGGATCCCAATCGCCGGCCGGCGAGATCGTCACGGAGCAGAGCGCGCCAGACCTGCGGGCCCGGAACCCCATCCGTGGCAAGACCATGTTCCAGCTGAAAGCGCATCACGGCGCCCTGGGTGACCACGTTCCACGCGCCGGGCTTCCAGAGAGTGCGAAGCGAGGAAGGCGTCTGCGCAAAGCGCCAGGCGAAGGTCCCTTTCGGGGCCGAGACGGCAGCCGAGATCTCCTCGGCCGGCGTCGAGGGTGGATCGGCCGCTGCACGCCAGCGCAGCGGGAGGTAGCCGGCCCGCGCAAGCAACTCTTGCAGCCGCAGCGTCGATCCGGCGGGCACATGCCACGCGAGCGAGCTTCCCGGGAGACGCACCCGCACGGTGTTCCCGAGCCCGAAGCCGAAGCCGGCCGGCTGGAAGGAGAGCGTGTTGGCGTCGAGTTGCTTCCAGCGGCCCCGCGTCGCAGGTTCGAGGTGCGGCAGTCGCGACCCGAGAACGTCGGCTACCGGCCGGGCGAAGGTCAGCGTCAACGTGCTGTTCGGCCGCAACCGGCTTCCCGGCGCCGGATCGGAGACGAGCGTCGTCTTGGCGCCGGCGACGAACCACGAGACCCGAACCGGCTCGGACAGCGTCTCCCACCGACGCGCAGCAGCGGACACGGCCACCGTCCCCGCGCTCGCCGCACGCGAGGCGTGGATGCCGAGCGGAACGACCGCGCGCCCGGATTCCAGGCCCCGCAACCGCCGGTGCCCAACCACAACACGACTCACGGGCTCGGCGAAGCGCACCGTCACGACGCTGCCGGTCTTCGGCCGGAGCAGCGTCGAGCGGATGCGTGCCGTCGGCGTCACGACCGTGGCCGCCCGCTGGACCTGGCCTCCCACGAGCCAGCCGATCCAACTCGGTCGGCGCACCTCGACGCGCACGGTCAGATGCTCGCCGGCAGCGAGTCTGACGTGCGGCCAGACGATGCCGCGCTTGACGCCGACCGACACCGCCTTCCCGGCAGCGTTCGTCACGGCGACTCGCTCGATGTCTCCTGAGAAGCCGGGCAGGGAAACCTTCGCGAGCCCACTCGTCGAAGCAGCGATCCCGACGGTCGGCCACGCGAGCAACGCCACCCCCGCGGCGCAGGCCGCGAGCAGCACGACGGCGAACGTCGTTAGCACCCACACACGCAACACGGCCATTTCAGTATTGCCTACGCTCACAAGGAGATGACCGGTCCCGACCGCGGCAGAGGGGTTCCGCGTGAGCTTTCACGCGCCGAGATCGACGATTTTCTGCGCGGACAGCGAATCGCGCGGCTCGGCTGCAGCGCCCGCGGCGAGGCGTACGTCGTTCCATTGATCTACGCGTACGACGACGGCGCGATCGTCGCCGTCACGACCGAAGGGCGAAAGACCGCGATGTTGCGCGAAAATCCGCGAGTCTGCGTCGAGGTGGACGAATACGATCTGGACGGTCGGGGAAGCTGGCGGAGCGTGATCGCCTACGGAACGTTCGCCGAGCTGGCCGGCGCCGCCGTCGAGCACGCGCTAACCCTCTTGAGAGACCGGTTTGCACGCACCGCAGGGCGCGCAGCGGAGCCGCGACCACTCGGCCCGGACGTCGTCGTCCTCCAGATTACGCTCGACGACATTTCCGGTCGCGCAGTCGAGCGATGATTTTCCCTGCATGAGCAGGGAATGAGACTTTGTTCGGAAATAGAAAAACACCCGGTTTGGGAATGGACTTTCGTGCAACGCCGTTCTATAACTCGGTCGGGTGGCGGCGTCGCCCCAGTGAAGCTGCGTTACGCCGCCGGGGCGCCAAACCGGCAGCCCACCACGAACGAAAGGAATGACACTGAGCGACACGATTCATCTGCATGACCTCTCGCCTGTCGAGCGCCTGCTCGAGGAGGCTGCCGAGCGCGGCTTCGTCGAGGAGAAGGACATCCAGTCGCTCGCCGACGAGCATGAGCTGACCGAGGACGATCTCGCCGGCCTCCGCACCGCGCTCGAGGAGCGCGATGTCGTCGTGCGCGACGAGACGCCCGAAGAGACTCGCCCGGTCGCAACCGCGCCGGTCACGGGCACGCTCGACCCGCTGCAGCTCTTCATGGATGCAGCCGGCCGGCACAAGCTGCTCACGGCCGCCGACGAGGTTGCGCTCGCGAAGCGCATTGAGAAGGGCGACCTCGCGGCCAAGGAGAAGATGATCAACTCCAACCTCCGGCTGGTCGTCTCGATCGCGAAGCGCTACCAGGGCCACGACGTGCCTCTGCTGGACCTCATCCAGGAGGGCGTCATCGGCCTCAACCGCGCAGCGGAGAAGTTCGACTGGCGCAAGGGCTACAAGTTCTCGACCTACGCGACCTGGTGGATCCGCCAGGCCTGCCAGCGCGCGGTCGCGAATCAGTCCAAGACGATCCGCATCCCGGTTCACGTCCAGGAGCGCCGGATCAAGCTCAACCGCGCCTCGGCCGAGCTGCAGGCAAAGCTCGGTCGCGAGGCAACTGCGGAGGAGCTCGCCCAGGCGACACGGCTCAAGCTCGAGCACGTCGAGGAGGCTCTCGATGCCGTCGACTCCGTTTCCCTGAACCAGGGGCTCGGCTCGGACGGCGACTCGGAGCTCGGCGACCTGTTCGCCGACGAGTCGAGCGTCGACCCGGCCGAGGAGGCTGTGGAGTCGGTCCGCCGACAGCGCGTGCAGCGCGCGGTTGCCGACCTGCCGGAGCGGCAGCGCCGGATCATCGAGCTGCGATTCGGCTTCGACTCCGAGCCGGCCTCGCTCGAGACGATCGGCAAGGAGCTCGGACTGACGCGGGAACGCGTCCGCCAGCTCGAGAGCGACGCCCTCGCACGGCTACAGCTCGCGCTCGGGGACGAGCTCGTCTTCGCCGCCTAGGCGGGCAGGGGGTCGAGGAGAGAGACACTCGAAGGGCCGGGAGCGATCCCGGCCCTTCGCTTTGGCTGCAGGGTCGGCCCTCTAGCCGTGCGCGGCGAAGTTCGCCTCGGGTTGGTTCTCGGCGGCGAGCGCGTCACACAGCAGATCGACGACCTGCGGGTCGAACTGCTGGCCCGCGCAACGCCGAAGCTCGCGGATCGCTTCTTCCTGCGTGCGGGCAGCTCGATAGGGCCGATCGCTCGTCATCGCGGAATAGGCGTCACACGCCGAGATGATCCGCGCCGAGAGCGGAATTGCCTCGCCCGCGAGACCCTCCGGATACCCCATCCCATCCCAGTTCTCGTGCGTCGAGCGCACGATCGCGCCCACGGACCGGAGCGCAGGAGCGGCGCTGAGAATCCGCTGGCCGATCAGCGTATGCGAGTGGATGAAGCTCCACTCGGTCGCGTCCAGGGCCGCGGCCTTCTGCAGCACGACGTCCGGGATGGCGAGCTTGCCGACGTCGTGGAGCTCAGCGGCGAGCCTGAGCTCCTCCAGCTCGTCGCGCAGGAGGCCGAGCTGCTCGCCGACCCGCACGGCCAGCGAGGAGACATCCGCGACATGCGCGCGAAGCTCGGGCTCGCGTTCGGCGAGCGTGCGGAGGAGGGGCTCGTGAGCCATGCCGCGCCGGATCTCGGCGAGCATCTCCTTGTGGGCGTACAGGCGCTCGTCGGCAACGCTCAGAGCCGCCGACACGGTCGAGGCGTCGTCCGGAATCACCGCCACGCCGTAGGCGCTCGTGACCGAGAAGCCCTCGCCGCCTTCGCAGAGCGCGTCGCCGACGCGACGCAACTCGGGCTCCGGCGCCGTCGAAAGAACGCAGAACTCGTCCCCGCCCATGCGGTAGGCGACACCGAAGGGAGCGGCGGCAGCGACGAGCTTTGCCGCGAGTCGGGAAAGCAGCGCGTCGCCGGCGGGATGGCCGAACGTGTCGTTGTAGTCCTTGAACCCGTTGAGATCGAAGAGAGCAAGCATCCGCCGCTCGCCGGAGCGCGCGCGATCGAGTTCGTCCTGGAGATCCAGGAGGAGCTTGCGCCGGTTGGGGAGGCCCGTGAGCGCATCCGTCAGCGCTTCGTGGCGGCTGGTCTCGAGGAGCTGGGCGTTCTCGCGGAAGCTGAGCATCATCCGCGCGAGAACGAGCACGATCGTCCCGCAGGCGAGAACGAGCGCCAACGCGTGCACGCGGAACTGGGTCGCCGCGACGAGAACTCCGGTCGCGACGAGACCGCACACGAGGGGCGTGCCGAGCAGCGAGCGGGTCTGGAGCTCGATGCGGGGGACGCGACCAGGTCGCTGCCAGGCGGAGAGGCCGATGAGGACGAGCGAGAGCGGCCACACCAGATCGAGGAACCTTCCCTCGACATAGGTGCCCACTGCCGACTGGTAGAGGTAGACCGCATCGCCGACGGTGTTGAGGATCAGCCCTGTCGCGATCAGCGCCCAGGCACGTCCGGGACGCCAACGGGTGACCGAGAAGACAAACACGAGAAGAGCGAGCAGAAGCACGTCGCCGAGTGGATAGGCCATGTTCGTGAGGACCACCAGCGGGCTTCCTTGCGTCGAGCGGATCACGACCTCGAGCAACACCGACGTGCCGAGTGCGCCCGCCGCGGTCGCCGCGAGAAAGCCGTCGAGCCACGGGCTCGCGCTGAACCTCGAAACGCGCGTGCGGAGCAAGAGAACGATCCCGACGTAGAGCAGCGGGTAGAAGGCGAGGTACCCGACGTCGGCTGCGGACGGGAAGGGCGGATTCCCGTGGAACCAGAAGTCGTAGACGATGTCTCCGCAGGTGGTGGCCAGGAGTCCGGCGCCGACGAAGAACCAGGCTGAGCGCTCGGCTCGGACGAAGAGCGCCCGAGCAAGGGTGCTGAGCGACGCCAGAAGCTCGAGGCCCTCGTAGACCCACGTCTGGTACAGCCGCGTGCCGCCGGGCGAGAAATGGCCGATGTAGGCCATCCCGAGAGGAATCAGGCCGAGGAGAAGGATTGCCTGCCAGACCCGCAGCAGTGCACGGGCGCGGTGGTGAGCCGCAGCTTCCATGAGCTGTGCGGCATATCGGCAGGTTCGAGCACCTGCTTTACCTTCGCGATACGATGGTTATGCGAGGGCGGCGGTCGGTCCGAGCTCTGTGCGCAGCCTGATCAGCAGAGCCTCGAGGGCGAGCGAGGTCGAGACTTGTAGTTCCTCTGCGTCCCTCCACGCCGCCCGCACGAGCTCACACGCCTCTTCGGCGGCGTGCATGCGCTCGAGAGTCGCATCCGCTTGCAGCTCCCCGAGGCGGTCGACGTGCACCGCAGCCGCCGCGGCGCCCGCGGCGACGACGACGAGGTCGCGGTACCAGGACTCGAGCTCCTCGAGGAGGGCGAGCAACTCCTCGCGCTCCGCCCCACGCTGGGCCCGACGGACCCGCTGCTCGGCCTCTCGTGCCGTCAGCTCGAGACTTTCGACCTGCACCTCGGCAGCGTCCTTGGCCTCAGCGCCTCGCTCGGCGATGCCGGCAAGGAGCTCCTCGACACCGTCCGCGGGCTCGAAGCCAGGATCGGAATACACCGCCCGCGCGACGCCGATCGAGGCGTCACGGCGGCGGGCCGCAGCTGGATCGAGAAGCTGGAGGGCCCGGCCGAGACGCCCCCCGGCGACACGCGCGAGCGTCGTGATCTCTTCCTCCCCGAGCTCGGGCGCCCGCGCCCGGATCGCCTCCCGAACGGCGGGCTCGGACAGACGCCGGAACGGCACGAGCTGGCAGCGGGACCGAATCGTCTCGGGCAGGGGACCGATCCGCTCGGCGACGAGGACGACCACGGCGTACGGCGGTGGCTCCTCGAGGTCCTTGAGGAGCGCGTCGGCGGCGTCCTCGTTCAGCGAGTCGGCGCCGAAGACGAGATACACGCGCCGTTCGGCTTCGAACGGGCGCATGTGCAGGTCGCGGCGGAGTTCGCGGACGTCGTCGATGCGGATCTGCTCGCCGAGGGGCTCGAGGACATAGAGGTCCGGATGACTGCCCCGCTCGACGCGTGCGTGGTCGCCGAGGAGCTCGGCGGCGAAACGGCGCGCGAGCTCCCTCTTGCCCACGCCTGCCGGGCCGTGGAAGAGGTAGGCGTGCGCCGGCCCCTCTTGCAACGCAGCTGCGAGGAGCCGCTTCGCCTCGTGCTGCTCAGGAACGGTCTCGAAGCCGCTCACGCACCTCCCTTGCAATCGCCTCGGGCTCTCCGGTGGCGTCGATCGTGACGATTCTCTCCGGAAAGCGCTTGGCCAGCTCGCGGTAGGCCGCGTCGACCTTCGCCTGCAGCTCCGTTCCCTCTCGCTCGAGGCGGTCCGGGTCGACCTGGCGGCCGGTCGCGACATCGGGATCGAGGAGAAGCAAGAAGGTCACGTCGGGGAGTAACCCGCCGGTGACGGCGAGGTTGAGCTGGACGACAGCATCGACGCCGAGGCCGCGCGCGATCCCCTGATACGCAAAGGAGGAGTCGACGTAGCGGTCACAGACGACGTCCGCGCCACGCTCGAGCGCGGGCCGGATCACCTTCTCGACGTGCTCGGCACGCGATGCAGCGAAGAGCACAGCTTCTGCCCACGCGCCCATGCCCGGACCGTTGAGCACAAGCGTCCGCACGGCCTCGCCGAGCTCTGTGCCTCCCGGCTCGCGCGTGAGGACGACATCGCGCCCCTCGGCGGCCAGCGCGGCGCGCAGCAACTCCGCCTGGGTGGACTTGCCCGAGCCGTCGGCTCCCTCGAAGGTCACGAACACGCGCCGCCACGATACGCGGGCCCGACAAGGGAGGAGCGGCAGCCCGCAGGACGAACCGTGATGGTCCGTGGAGCACGTCCATCCACTCGATCGCCCCTTCCCCTGGCGCGCAGCAGCCCTCGCGGCCGCCGCCGTTGCGCTCTTCGAGCTCACCGCGCTGCTCGCGCTCGCGGGAGCCCGCCTCTTCCACGTGCATCACGCGGCCGTGCAGACACGGCCGGCACCAGGTACCGGCCGTGTCTCGAGAGAACATGTCCAGCCGCTTCGGCCGCGCTCGGGCATCTCCGTCCTCGTCCTCAACGGCAACGGCGTCTCCGGCGCCGCCGGCTCGGAAGCGACTCAGCTGCTCAGGCAGGGCTACCGCCACGCCGTACCATCCGACGCGCCCAGCACGTACGCGCGGTCGGTCGTCCTCTTCCGGCCCGGCTGGCAGCGAGAAGCCCAGCGCCTCGCCCGGGACGCAGGAATCGGCGCGGCAACTCCGCTCGACGTCCGGCTGCCGGCCTCCGAGCGCGGCTATCAAGTCGTGCTCATCCTCGGCGCGAACTAGCCTCGGAAAGCCCCTTTCGCTTCCGTCCGACGCGGGGTCTACGGTCCCGTTCCCCGTCGGAGGAATCGCGTGCAGGCGGCGCGGTCGAGAAGCGGTCTGAGACTAAAATTCTGGGAGGGAAGATGGCGAGCGTCGAGCAGGTAACGAGCACCGAAGCGACGGCAGAAGAGGTCGTCAACACCGTCGTCGAGGAGGGCGCTCGTCTCGGCGTGAAGCGCTTCTTCACGATCCCCGGTCGCGACCCGTTCGACGAGATCGACTGGGAGACCCGCGACGCACTCATCCCCGGCCGCGACGGCCCCGCGTTCGAGCAGCGTGGCGTCGAGTTCCCGAAGTTCTGGTCGCAGACCGCGACGAACATCGTCGCCCAGAAGTACTTCCGCGGCCGCCTCTCGTCCCCGGAGCGCGAGGCGAGCGTCAAGCAGATGATCGGCCGCGTCGTCGACACGGCCGTCGCCTGGGGCAAGGAGGGCGGGTACTTCGCCGACACGGACGAGGCCGACACCTTCGAGGCCGAGCTCAAGGCGATCCTCGTCAACCAGTACGCCTCGTTCAACAGTCCCGTCTGGTTCAACGTCGGCTTCGAGCCGGCTCCGCAGTGCTCGGCCTGCTTCATCCTCTCGATCGACGACTCGATGGAGTCGATCCTCGACTGGATCAGACGTGAGGGCGTCATCTTCCGAGGCGGCTCCGGCTCGGGCGTCAACCTCTCGCACCTGCGCTCATCGAAGGAGCAACTGTCGAAGGGCGGCTATGCGTCCGGCCCGGTGTCCTTCATGCGCGGCGCCGACGCTTCGGCCGGCACGATCAAGTCGGGCGGCAAGACGCGGCGCGCCGCGAAGATGGTCGTCCTCGACGTCGACCATCCGGACGTCGAGGAGTTCATCTGGTGCAAAGCCAAGGAGGAGCGGAAGGCGCGCGTCCTCGAGTCGGCCGGCTACGACATGTCCCTCGACTCGCCCGACTGGGCGTCGATCCAGTACCAGAACGCGAACAACTCGGTTCGCGTGAGCGACGTGTTCATGGAGGCCGCGACGAAGGGCGAGGAGTTCAACCTCACCGCCCGCACGGACGGCACCGTCCTCACGACGCTCGACGGGCGCGACCTGCTGCGCCAGATCGCCGCGGCGGCGTGGGAGTGCGCGGACCCGGGCGTCCAGTACGACACGACGATCAACTCGTGGCACACGCTCCCGAACACGGGTCGCATCAACGCCTCTAACCCGTGCTCCGAGTACATGTCGATCGACGACTCGGCCTGCAACCTCGCCTCGCTCAACCTCATGAAGTTCCGGCGCGAGGAAGGCGAGCTCGACGTCGAGGCGTTCGAACATGCCGTAGACGTCGTCTTCCTCGCCCAGGAGATCCTCGTCGGCTACTCGTCCTATCCGACGCCCGAGATCGGGCGGAACGCCAAGCGGTTCCGGCAGCTCGGTCTCGGCTACGCGAATCTCGGCGCGCTCCTCATGGCGCGCGGCCTCCCGTACGACTCCGACGAGGGACGCGCCTACGCAGCGGCGATCACCGGCCTGATGACCGGACGCGCCTATCGCAAGTCGGCGGAGATAGCGGCGCGGATGGGGCCGTTCGACGGCTACCAGGTCAATCGCGCACCGATGATCGGCGTGATCGCGAAGCACCGCGCAGCCGTGGGCAACATCGAGCACGCCGACTCCGTTCCGGCCGATCTGCTCGGCCACTGCCGCAAGGCATGGGACGACGCGCTCGACCTCGGCGAGATCCACGGCTTCCGAAACGCGCAGGCGACCGTGCTCGCACCAACCGGGACGATCAGCTTCATGATGGATTGCGACACGACCGGCGTCGAGCCCGACTTCTCGCTCGTCAAGTCGAAGAAGCTCGTTGGCGGCGGCGAGATCACGATCGTCAACAAGACCGTCCCGATGGCGCTCGAGCGGCTCGGCTACGCGCCGCGCGAGATCGAGGAGACCGTCGCCTTCATCGACGAGCGGAACGGCGTCGTCGGCGCGCCGTACGTGAAGACCGAGCACTACCCGGTCTTCGACTGTGCGGTGGGCGAGCGGGCGATCCACTACAGCGGTCACGTGAAGATGATGGGCGCCGTCCAGCCGTTCATCTCCGGTGCGATCTCGAAGACGGTCAACATGCCGGAGGAGGTCACGGTGGAGGACGTGATGGACCTCTATGTCGACGCGTGGAAGCTCGGCGTCAAGGCGATCGCGATCTATCGCGACAACTGCAAGGTGGCTCAGCCGCTCTCGAGCTCGGGCAGCCAGGGCGCGGTCGCGCTCCCGCCGGTGCAGGTGCACGAGCGGAAGCGCCTCCCGCTCGACCGCACCGAGGTCGGCCGGAAGTTCCAGGTGGGCGACCACGAGGGCTATATCCACGTCGGCCTCTACGACGACGGCAGCCCCGGCGACATCTTCGTCGACATCGCCAAGGACGGCACCACGATGGCCGGCCTGATGAACTCGCTCTGCCTCGCCGTTTCGATGGGCCTCCAGTACGGCGTGCCGCCGGAGGTCTACGTCTCGAAGCTCAGTCACATGCGCTTCGAGCCGAGCGGCCTGACGAACGACGCGGACATCCGGACGGCGAAGTCGATCGTCGACTACATCTTCCGCTGGTTCGGCAAGCGGTTCCTGACGCCCGAGCAGCAGGAGGAGGCGGGGATCCTCTCGCCCGAGGTGAAGCAGCGCATGGCGGAGCGCTACGCGAGCGGCGAGGCCTCCGCGCCGGCAGAGCCGGCCGAGGCGCCGCCGCCCGGCCAGACGGCGCTCTTCAACAGCTGGGAGGACGCCGTCGAGTGCGCCCGCTGCGGCGGCAGGATGGTGCGGACCGGCAGCTGTTACACGTGCCGCGACTGCGGCACGAACACCGGCTGCTCCTAG
>JAICME010000155.1 GCA_025929425.1 Thermoleophilia bacterium
CTTCATCGGCTCGACGTGACCGAGCTGGCCGCCGACGGGCGTCCTGCAGATCCCACTCGAGCCACGACGACGGCGCGGGCGTAGCTCTCGCGCACGAGCCGGAGCGAGGAGCCGCCGGCGGCGGCCCCTCGCTCCGAAGAACTGACTAGGTCGCGGGAACGCCCGGCGCCTCGACGACGGCGCTCGGCTCCTCGTCGGGCATCGTCGGCGTCACCTCGCGCCAGTGCGGCCGCTCGCCGTCCTGGACGATGCGCCGGAAGAGGAACAGCAACAGTGAGATCGCGAGGACCGAGAAGCCGATGATCTTGTTCTTCGTCCCGCCGTAGACGGCGCCGCCTCCCGCTTCCTGGAACCACCCGATGCCGACGACGCTGAAGAGCGCGAACGCCCCGGCCAGGAACCCTGCGATCGGCACCCAGATGTTCGGGAGCCTGATCGGTCGCGGCCAGTTCGGGCGGTCCTTGCGCAGGAGCACGAACGCAGAGATCGCGAACATGTTCGCGAGCACGTAGCCGATGTTGCTCGCGACGAGGATCCCGAACAGGTTGCCGACGAAGAGGACGAAGAGGATGTTGATGCCCATGTCCAGCGACATCGCGTTGCCGGGGACGTTGAACCGGTTCAGGCGTCCCAGCTCCTTGATCGTCAGGCCGTCCCTCGAGATCCCGAAGAGGGCGCGGCTGCCGTCGGCCGTCGCCGTGTTCATCGACATGAGGAAGCTCATGGCCATGACGACGACGAAGAAGTTCGTCGCGCCCGAGCCCACGAGGTGCTTGAGAGCCCCGACGTAGTCGTACAGGCCGACGGTCTTGGCCCCCACGCCACCGGTCAGGGAGATGGGCACGACCGTGTTGATGAGCAGGATGAACGCGGCCGACGAGATGAGGGCTTTTCGCGTGTCCGGGACCGTGTCCTTGTATTCAGGGGCAAAGGTGGCGGCGGCCTCCGGCGCCGTGGACCAGATGATGATCCAGATCCAGACGAGCACAATTTGCGCGCCGCCCCAAGCGTGTCCGGGCGCGCTCACCGTGTACTGGAGGTTCGCGGAGTGGAAGTCGCCGTTCAGGAACGGCAAGACCGTGAAGCAGAAGAGCGGGAACATCAAGAGGCCGCCGGCGATGTAGTTGTACGAGACGGCGATCCGCGTTCCGAACACGTTGAAGGCCCACACCGCGATGATCAGGCCGATCGCGATCAGGTGCTGAAGCCCGATGTGGACGGAGCCGGTGCTGAAGTAGCCGTTGTCGAGCTTCGCGCCGCCGAACGCATACGTCCCGTACGGCTCGTGCGGGAACCAGGCGGCCTGGATGATGTAGCCGGTGAAGAGGCCGAGGAACGAGAGCACGACCGACCAGCCGATCCAGTACCCGAACGTCGCCACCGGGCCGACGAGCGTCGTGTACTTCCGCCACGCCTCGTTCGCGTAGACCGACACTCCGCCCGACTTGTCCGGGAACATCGAGGCGAGCTCCGAGTAGATGATCGTCACCGGGAACACGATTGCCGCGGTGATCCCCCAGACCATCGCCGAGCCCCAACCTCCGAGGTCGACGACCGAGAAGCCGAGCGAGCCCAGCAGGAAGCCGGGGTTCGCGAGGCAGATGACAAACCCGTCGTACCACCGAAGCGTCTTAAGGAGCTGACGTTCCTCGACGACTGCCTCAGCCACAGTCCCACCTCCTCATCGAAAAACCCCTAGTCGCGATCCGAGCGGCGAACGTAACACCTACTGCTAGAGGATTCAATGCACCGGTCGTACAATCGGCGCAGTGGCGAAGCCGCCGATCACGATCAGTTGCGAGTGCGGGGAGAAGCGAGACGTCGCATACGGCGAGCGCTGGCAATGCGAGAAGTGCGGGCGCTCCTGGAACACGGCGCAGATCCCGGCCGAGGAGTACGAGCAGCTG
Organism: Thermoleophilia bacterium; assembly: GCA_025929425.1. Lineage (GTDB taxonomy): Bacteria > Actinomycetota > Thermoleophilia > Gaiellales > Gaiellaceae > Palsa-739. The sequence goes on from JAICME010000155.1 coordinate 1,908, forward strand.
CTTCGAAGCGTGAGGCGCCACAAGCTCGAGGCGCTCGTCGCGGCGGGCGTCTCGGCCGCGATCCTGGCGCCGCTGATCATCTTCGTCAGTGCCTCGTTCATCGCCCTCGTCCCGCTGGCGATGGTCGGGTGGCTCGTCGGGTTCCTTCCGCGCTGGCGGCGGCGGTACCGGCGAACCGCACGGTCGGCGCCGCGCTGGCAGCTCTACCCGGAGTAGCGATGCAGACGCTCCGGCGCCGGGTGTCGCATGAGGACTCCGCCGCGGTCGGTGCCAGCGGCCGCCCCGTGCTCCTCGTGACACTCGACGTTCCGTACGCGGAGGAGGCGATCGCCTTCGCCGTCGATTCGGCGGTCGAGAACGGACAGCCGCTCGTCCTCGTCAACGTCGCCGAGGTCCTTCCGACGGCGTACTCCCTGCTCGGCTACGGCTACGTCGAGAGGGAGGATCTGCAGGAGGCGCTGTTCGAGCCGGTGCGGCTTGCGAGCTCGCTGGCCGTGGAGGTCGAGCGGTTGCGCATCTGCAGTCCGCACCCGGTCGACGCGCTGCTCGAGGTCGTCGCCGAGCGCGAGCCGGCGCTGCTCGTGCTCGGGCCCGATCGAGCGCGGCTCTCGCGCCGCCGCTACCGCAAGGTCGAGCGGGCAGTCCGCGAGCGGACGTCCTGCCTGATCTGGACGGCTTAGTCGCGAGTCCAGACGATCGGGAAGAACGAGTCGTCGAGCGACAGGTCGCCGACGCGCCGATATCGCGAGTAGTTCGGGTCCGTGTGCGTGGGGTGGAAGGTCGTCTCGGCGCGGATGAAGTGCGAGACGACGGCGCGCCGGTGGACGTCGGCCGTGTTAGGGCCGGAGCCGTGGAAGGTGAGATGGTGGTGGAACGCCGCGCCTTCACCTCGACCGGGACGAGCCGGAGCTCCTCGTCGTCGGGCGCCGCGCGGTGCACGGGCGCGAGCCAGTCGTCCGGCGCGTGGAACTCGCCGCGGTTCTCGGGCGAGCGCGGCCAGTGGTGCGAGCCGGCGGCGTACGTGATGGTTCCCGCGTCCGCCGAGGTGTCGTCGAGCGGGATCCAGCAGGTGAGCATCTCGGGCGGCACGAGGTAGTCGAGGTAGCTCCCGTCCTGGTGCATGCCGAGGGACTTCGCGCCGGGCGGCTTCCAGAGGCAGTTGTCCTGGCCGAGCCGGACTCCGTTCCAGCCGGCGATCTCGCCGGCGAGGCGTCCGCTGCGTTCGGACAGGACCTGGGCGGCGATCACCGGGTCCGCCTTCCAGCCGTTGCAGATCTGGCGGGTGCGGTCCTCGGGGTCGCGTCCGGCGAGCCAGTTGACCTCGTCCGGCTTGATCCCGGTCGCCCACTCGCCGCGGAAGAGCGGCTCGAAGCGTTCGCGGAGGCGCTCGACGGTCTCCATGTCGACGAGCTCGTCGACCACGATGAAGCCGTCGCGCTCGAATTGCTCGTGCTGCTCGTCGGTCCAGGCTTCGATCATCCCCAGCCCAGACCGATCGAGGTGGCGCGCGACGCCGTGAGGAGCGGGTCGACGGCGGACCGCATCGCAGTGCGGCCGAAGCGGGACGCGGGCCCCTGGAGACCGATGATCCCGGCGAGCGCGCCGTCGGCGTCGAAGACGGGCGCTGCGATCGCGTTGAGGTCTTCCTCGCGCTCGCCGACGGCCTCGGCGTAGCCCTGTCGCGCGACGCGAGCCAGCTCGGTCTGGAGGCGTTCGGGGTCGGTGATCGTCCGCGGCGTGTACGTCTTCAGGTCGCCGGGCTCGGCGTCACCGAAGGCGAGGAGCACCTTGCCCGCCGCCGTCGCGTGGCCGATGCTCGGCCGGCCGACCCGCGCCACGCTCTGCACCGTCGCATCGCTCTGCACGAAGTCGACCGTAACCGCGTCGTGCTCGCCGGGCGCGGAGAGCGTGGCCGTCATCCCGGTGGCGCGGACGAGGTCCTGCAGGTGCGGCCGCGCGACGTCGCGGAGATCGAGGCGGCCGAGCACGAGGCTCCCGAGCTGGAGGAGGCGCGGGCCGAGCCGGTAGCGGCCGCTCGCGGGGACGTGCTCGACGAGGCGCGCGTGGGCAAGAGTCGCGAGGAGCCGCGAGACCGTGCTCGGGTTGATCCCGGTGCGGCGCGCGATCTCGTTCGTCCCGAGCTCCGCGCTGCCGTTGGAGAGCGCATCGAGCACGGCGACGGCCCGCTCGACTGCGGCGACGTGGCGTACGGCTGGTTGTCCTGTCCGGGGCACCGTGGTACTCTCGTTTCCAGATTTGGAAATGGCATTGCCCGTGAGGCAATACAGGAGAGGATGATATGCCGGATCTGCCGAGCAAGTCAAAGTACGTCGTCATCGGTGGGGGAGTCCACGGGCTCTCGACCGCGTACCACCTGGCCCTCGAGCTCGGCTCCGGTGAGGACATCGTCGTCCTCGAGAAGAGCCACATCGGCGCCGGCGCATCGGGCATCGCCTGCGGCGTCGTGCGCAACTTCTACTTCTCGCCGCCGATGGCGGAGGTGATTCGCGTCTCGGTCGAGCTCTTCGAGACCGATCCCGAGGGCTTCGGCTACCACCCGGTCGGCTACATCGCCGCGGTGCCCGAGGTACAGGCCGAGGACTGCGTCGCGATCCAGAAGCGCCAGGCGGAGATCGGCTATCGCTCCGACGTCGTCCTCGGCGAGCAGGCGTGCACGGAGCACATGCGCGCGATCTTCCCCGACTGGAACGGCGCGGGGATCGAGGCCGTCCTCCACGAGCGGCAGGGCGGCTGGGCCGAGACGATGAAGACCGTCGAGAACCTCGCCCGGCTGGCGCGCTCGCAGGGCGTCCGGATCTTCGAGGGCGTGGAGGTGACCGGGATCGACCTCCACGACGGGCTCGTCCACTCCGTCGAGACGAACGAGGGCCCGATCGAGACCGAGCTGCTCATCGCCGGCGCGGGCCCGTGGAGCGGACACGTCTGGCGCATGCTCGGCCTGCCGCCCGAGGTCAAGGTCGCGCGCAAGGACAGGCCGACCTCGCCGATCGGCGCCGCGCCGCGGATCGAGGGCGACGGCAACGGCGCCGCCTACGAGACGAAGCCGATCGTCACGTACTGGAAGCTCCAGGAAGGCGACTACTGGCTCGACGACGTCGAGCTCACCACGACGAACGGCGAGGCGCCGGTCGTGCATCTCGACCACGTCGTCCCGCTCGTGTCGGACCGTGACGGCCGCGTGATCGACGAGGGGCCGTGGGGGATCTACTACAAGATCGGCAAGCGCGGCTACGGCGTGCAGGGCGGCGGCGTGCCCATCAAGCTCGGGCCGGAGTTCGAGCTCGAGCCCTACGGACACGGCAATCCCGATCACGTCGTCGGCGACGAGTTCACCGACTACTTCACGGCCGGGCTCGCGTGGGCGCACGGGCGGTTCCGCGGCAGATCCGGCGAGTGGCACACCGATCCCCACGGCGGCATCGGCGCATTCACGCCCGACAACTATCCCGTCGTCGACTGGGCCCTGCCGAACGCGTACATGGTCATGGACTCGAACCACGGCTTCAAGATGATCGGGATGGGCAAGCTCGTCGCCCGCGACATCGTCGGCGGGGGCGAGAGCAGGCTCGACGGATTCAGGCTTTCGAGGTACGAGCAGGGCGTGACGCACGCCGCCTCGCACTCTCCGTATCCATGGAATTAGGATCGGCCCATCGACCGGGGTCGAAGGAGGAGCCATGAACACGATCGTGGTTGGCTACGACGACACCGAACCGTCGAAGAGGGCGCTCGAGCGCGCCGCGGACCTCGCCGAGAAGTTCGGCTCCCGTCTCCTGATCACCAGCGTTGCGCCGGTGATGATCCCGTCGGGACACGGCTCGGCGGGAGTCGACCCGACCGATCCGCCGAAGCA
>JAICME010000131.1 GCA_025929425.1 Thermoleophilia bacterium
GAGGCGGGGACCGTCTACTCGGGCTCGATCAAGAGCGCCGTCGGCATGGGTGCGCTGCTCGTCGACGGCATCGGCGACACGATTCGTGTCTCGCTCTCCGCGGATCCCGTCGAGGAGCCGAAGGCGGCGTACGAGATCCTCAAGGCGCTCGGCCTGCGCGAGCGCGGCCCGATGATGATCGCCTGCCCCTCGTGCGGCCGCGACAACGTCGGCGTCCACACGCTCGCCGAGCAGGTGGAGGAGCGCCTCGCGCAGTACCCGCAGCATTTCGAGGTCGCGGTTCTCGGCTGCGCGGTGAACGGGCCGGGGGAGAGTGGCGACGCCGACTTCGGAATCGCAGGCGGCCGCGACGTCGGCTTCATCTACGCCCACGGCCGGGTGCTGAAGAAGGTCTCCTCCGACATCCTCGTCGACGAGCTCTTCGCCGAGGTCGACAAGTGGATCGCCGACGGGATGAACCGGCCGAAGCGCCTCAAGATGGCGAAGCCCGCCGCGCTCGCGATGGCGGAAGCCTCGATGATCCCGCTCGAATAGCCTCCCCGCGCGCAGCGGCCGGCCACCGTTCCCGCCGAGCGAAGCCCGGCTCCGCGGCGGCCTCGCACCGCTGGCATGGCGAGCCGCTCCGACCCGTGCAGAGAGCACTGTGTCTCCGCGGCTCGCGGCGCCAGCGGCGCGCCGCAGCACGCGGGCAGCCGGCCGGGTCATCGGGAGACTTTCTTTAGTGTCCGTGCGATGATTGCCCGGGCCTCTCAGCTCTTCCTGCCGACCCTGCGCGACGCACCCGCAGATGCGGACGCAGCGTCGCACCAGCTCCTCATGCGTGGGGGCTTCATCCGCCAGATGGGGGCGGGGCTCTGGAGCTTCCTGCCGCTCGGCTGGCGGGTGCACGAGAAGATCGAGCAGATCATCCGCGAGGAGATCGACGCGATCGGCGGCCAGGAGATGCGCTGTCCGACGCTCACGCCTGCCGAGCTCTGGGAGACGACCGGCCGGATCGACGTCCCGATCCTCTTCCACCTGTCCGACAGCGGCGGCCGCCCGTTCGTGCTCTCGTGGACGCACGAGGAGTCGATGACGTTTCTCGCCCGCGAACTCCAGTCCTACAAGGAGTTGCCACAGGTCTGGTACCACTTCTCGACGAAGGACCGCGACGAGCCGCGCCCCCGCGGCGGCCTCCTTCGGCTCCGCGAGTTCGTCATGAAGGACTCGTACACGTTCGATGCCGACATGGCCGGGCTCGACGCGGCGTTCGACCGTCACGAGAAGGCGTACACCCGGATCTTCGAACGCGTCGGTCTCGACGCGTACCTGGTCGAGGCGGAGTCCGGAGTCATGGGAGGCAAGAGCTCGCTCGGCTTCCTCGCGCCCACGGGCTCGGGGGAGAACGAGCTGATGCGCTGCGAGAACGGGGACTACTTCGCCGACGCCGAAGCTGCGCGCGGAGCGCCGCAGCCGCCCGAGCTACCGTCGCCGCTCGACGCGCCCGAGCTCGTCGACACACCGGGAGTGGGCACGATCGAGGGGCTCGCCGAATTCCTCGGGATCGCAGAGTCCGCGACGTCGAAGGCGCTTCCGGTGGTGACCGGCGACCGCGTCGTGCTCGCGCTCGTGCGCGGCGACGACCGGCTCAGCCCGGAAAAGCTCGAGACGTTCTTCGAAGGCGCGTTCCGGCCCGCGACCGACGAGGAGATCCGCGCTTCCTTCGGGGCCGGTGGAGGCTCGCTCGGCCCGGTCGGCGTCGGTATCGAGGTGATCGCGGACGAGGCTCTCCGCGAGGGCCAGTTCGTGGCCGGCGCGAACGAGGACGGCAAGCATCTGCGCGGCGTCCAGGCAGGCCGCGACTACGAACCGACCTTCGCGGACATCCGGCAGGCGAAGGACGGTGACGCGTGCCCCGAGTGCGGCGGCACGCTGCGAATCCAGACGGCGATCGAGGTCGGTCACATCTTCAAGCTCGGCACCTTCCACTCCCAGGCGTTCGGCGCGACGTTTCTGGACGAGGACGGGAGGGAGAAACCCCTGGTCATGGGCTCCTATGGCATCGGTCTCGCGCGGACGATGGCGGCGATCGTCGAGCAGTGCCACGACGAGCACGGAATCGTCTGGCCCAGGTCGGTGGCGCCGTACGACGTGCACGTCGTCGCGCTCCCCGGCGCCGGGGAGATCGCCCTGCAGGCGGCCGAGGCGCTTTCTGCGACCGGTCTCGACGTCCTCCTCGACGATCGCGACCAGCGGGCGGGGGAGAAGTTCGCGGACGCCGACCTGATCGGCTGCCCGGTGCGTATCACCGCCGGGAAGAGGAGTCTCGAGGACGGCAAGGTCGACGTCCGCGACCGCGCGAGCGGCGACGAGAAGCGGTTAGATGTTGCCGAGCTCGGCAAGGAGGCCTAGCCATGGCGAAGCGCAGACGGTTCAGTGAAGAGGGGTTCGGCGAGACCGTGCAGCGGCTCATGGACGAGCTGGGGGTCACGTACCGCCAGCTCGCCGCACGCACCGGGCTGTCCGCCGGCTATCTCAACCATCTCGTCCACGGCAACCGGCCTGTTCCGTCCAACGACGTCGTGGTGACGCTCGCGAAAGCGCTCGACGTCGAGCCGGAGCACTTCCGCGAATACCGCCTCCGGATGATCACGGAGCGTCTCGAGGCGATGCCGGCGTTGATCGACCGCCTCTACCGGCAACTCAGCCGGCGAAGCTAGCGCAGCGCGTAGCGGAGGAAGAGGTGCGAGCCGTTCGTTCGCACGGAGCGGAGCCTGCCGGCGACCCGCGTCTGGGGTACTAGCTCGACGCCCTCGACGAGGCCCAGACGCGCGGTGGCGGCGCGTCCTGCGAGGACCGGCGACACCGTCAGGAACAGCTCGTCCACGAGCCGCGAGGCCACCAGCGAGCCGAACATCGACGGCCCGGCCTCCGACAGGACCACCGCACAACCACGCTTGCGCAGAACTGCGACAGCGGTCGCAAGATCGACGGTCTCCCCGTCGTTGACCGCGACGACCTCCGTCGCAGCAGGCACGCGCCGGCGCAGCTCGGCCGCTGCGCCCACCGTCGTGAGGACGAGCGCCCCCGACTCAAGCACGGGGTGAGCCGGATCGAGCGACGCTCCCGTCGTGATCACGGCGACGAGCGGCTGCGCCGCACGACCCCGGCTCGCTCGCAGCTCGGCGAGCGCGCCGGCCGCCGGAGGATGGGCGCGGTCGATGCGCCACGTGCCCGTGGGTGAGGCGAGCAGCGTCCCGGAGCCCACCACGACGACGTCGGAGCAAGCTCGGACGAGTGCGAGCATGAATCTGTCCGCCTCGCTCTCGTCTCCCAGGATCGCGTGCGACCGCGAGAGCCTCGGCACCGCGACCACGCCGTCGAGCGACTCCACGAAGTTCGCGACGACGCACGGCTCACGGAGGCCGATCGCCCCTCCGTAGAGCTCCGAAAGCTGCGCGGGGACGTCCCAGCGCGGCAGGTCCTCGTCTTCCGCGAGGACCGTGAAGGGTTCGATCAGTGGTGATTCGCCCGGCACTACATGCCTCGCCCCGGCCCGCGATCACGCTGCGCGCTGCTGCGTCCTCGGTCGCGCCGATAGTCAGCACTATCGACGCTCCCTGCGTCCTTGCATCGCTTGCTGCTCGCGACCCGGGAACGCGGCGGCAGTACCGGGCGAATCACCTCGTCAGCGTAAGGAACTCGGAGCGCAGCGACTCGTCCTCGTCGTAGAGGCCGCGCCAGACCGTCGTCACCGTGAGCGAGCCGTCCTCCTCGACGCCACGCATCGCGGTGCACATGTGGGCGGCTTCGAGCTTGACCGCCACGCCGCGCGCTCCGGCGAGCTCGCGCAGGCCGTCGGCAATCTCCTCCGCGAGCCGCTCCTGCACCGTGAAGCGACGCGCGTAGAGACGTACGAGGCGCGTCAGCTTCGAGATGCCGAGGATCTCGTCGCCTGCGACGTACCCGATGTGCGCCCGCCCGTGGAACGGCAGCGCATGGTGCTCGCAGAGCGCGTAGAACCCCACCGGGCCCTCGACGATCTGCGCGTGGCGTCCCTCGACGCCGTCCGGCCGCTCGGACGGAAAGAGTGTCCGCAGCTTCGGGTCGCCGTCGTAGCCCGCCGTCGAGTCGTAGAGAGCCCGCAGGAAGCGGCGCGGCGTGTCGCGGGTACCCGGCGTATCGAGGTCCAGCCCGAGAGCCTCGAGGATCTCCGCCGCGTTCTGCTCCAGCCGAGCCCAATCTGCGGAGCTGAGATCGCGCGCCGCCTCCTCGTGGGCGGGAAGCTCGAAAACGTTTCTCCGCTCCGGCACCGGCAGAGCCGGCACCTCCGCTACTTGCCGAGCTCCGTCGAGCCTACGCCCGGTGCTCATGCGACCTCCTCCTGTCGACCTGGTGCGCGAGACAAGACCACGAACGCGATTGCTACGACCTCCGCGAGCGCCAGCCAGGCGAACGCGAGCGGATGACCGAGCGCAAGCAGCACCCCGAACGCGGCGAGCTGCGTCGACATGCCGAGGTTCGCGAGGACGGAGACCGCGGCTGAGCCCGTGAGCACCGGCCAGCGCGTCACGAGCGCCTCCGCAAGCCGATCCTGGGGAGCGTAGACGACGCCGTAGACACGCCGGAGAAGTGCGGTGGCGCCGCCTTCGGCTTCCGGTTCCGCTGCGCCACGCCGCGCGAGGCGCTCGGCGTTGAAGTTCAGGCTGAGGACGCTCGTGAGCGCGAGGAAGCCGGCTAGGGCGAGCGCCGGCCGACCGGAGGCCCACCCGAGCGCGGCGAACAGCGCGGCATTCACCAGCAGATCGACCTCGGAGTCGAGGTACCGCCCGAAGGTGCTCGTGCGGCCGGTGAGCCGCGCGAGCTGGCCGTCCGCGTTGTCGAGCAGCGTCTTGAGCTGGACGAGCAGCGCTGCGGCGAGCAGCGATCCCCGCCCGAGCTCGACCGCAGCCGCGACTCCGGCTGCGCCGGCGGACGCGACGACGAGCGGCGGCGGCACGCGCAGACGTGCGAGCACGAGAACGAGTGGATGCGCGAGCGGCCGGAAGAGCCATTCGCACACGAGCTCGGTGCCGCGGCGCGGCTTGCGCGAGCGGGCGAGGGCCGAGCTAGACAGCGAGGGCCCCCTCGCCGGCACGGAGCAGGTCGCGGGCCGCGTCGAGCTTGTCCCAGACGTTCCAGAGCAGGACGCCGCGCGGCCGCCCGTCCTCGACGTACGTGACGATGCCCTTGCGGTACGGCTCCTGCCAGTCCTCGACCGCCTCGAGCCGCGAATCGACGATCCCGACGGCCTCGTACCCGAGGTCGAAGAGATCGGAGTAGAAGAACGGCAGGTGGTCGTAGGGCGTGTCTGCGCCGGCCATGTTCGCGCCGACCGACTTGCCGTGGCTGTTGGCGTGATCCTCGTGCTCGATCCGCAGCGAGGTTCCGAGGGCGCGGACGGGGAAGCGGGCGACGTCGCCTGCGGCGAAGACGTTCTCGTGCCCCGGCACGCGTCCGTATTCGTCCACGACGATCCCGTCCTCGACCTGCAGGCCCGCGGCTTCGGCGAGCTCGGTGTCGGGGATCACGCCGAGCCCCGCGACGACGGCGTCGGCCTCGATCGTTCGGCCCGAACCGGTCGTCACGCGATCGCCGGACGCCGCGTCGACCGTCTCGCCTGCGAGTATCTCGACACCCTTCTCGCGGTAGTAGTCGGTGACGGAGGCCGAGAGGCCGGTGGGGAAGAGGCGATGCCCGATTCCCGGCTCCGGAAAGAGCATCGTGACCCGGCAGCCGTTGCCGATGAGACCGGCCGCGAGCTCCGAGCCGATGAAGCCGCCGCCGATCACCGCCACATGCGCGCCGTCGCCGGCGATCGAGCGCAGCCGGCGGTAGTCGTCGAGCGTCCGGAACCAGATGACTCCCTCCGCGCCCGGGATCTGGCGTGGCTTCGCCCCGGTCGCGAGCAGGAGCTTCTCCCAGGCGTACTCCTCGCCGGTGTCGTCCGTCGCGGTTCCTGCTCCGAGATCGAGAGAGACGATGCGCCGCCCGGTGACGAGCTCGACGCTCTCTGCCGGCTCCCGCCAGACCTTCTCCTCCGGTGCTCCTTGCCACAGCCCCTTCGTGAGCAGCGGCCGCTTGTACGGCGGGTTCGGGTCGGCGCCGACCATCGTGATCGGGCCGCCGGTGTCGTTTTCGCGAATGCCCTTCGCGGCCATGTCGCCGGTCATGCCGGCGCCGACGATGAGGTACTTGGTCGTGTTCATCTGGGCCTCTTTTCAGGAGACGGCGTCGAGTTCCAGCAATGCCCGGAGGCTCTCGTGCTCCTCGGCACAGGCCGGGCAGCCGACGAGATGGGCGCGCAAGCCGGGTACGAGCGCGTCGGCAGGCGCTCCGGCGAGCTCGAGCTCGACGTAGCGGCCCAGCTGCTCGAAGCATTCGTCGCAGCCGACCTCCGGCTCGTTGGTGCCGAGCAGACGCTGGAGGGTCGGGTCGAGATCGCGTCCGGTCATTCGCTCACCTCCGGGAATCCCGCCGCGGCGACGTGCTCGCGCAGACGGCGACGTGCATCGTGAAGCACCTTGTAGAGCGCGTTGCGGTTCGAGCCCATACGCTCGGCGAGAACGTCGATCGGGATGCCTTCCAGCACCGCGGCAACGAGTACCTGACGCTGTCGCGGCGTCAGTGCCGTCTTGATCCCGTCGCGCACGACTGCGAGCAGCGCTTCGTTCTCGGCGTCGTCCTCGGGCCCCGGCCCGACGTGGGCGAGGCTCTCCCAGTGCTCCGGCTCGAGCGTGACCTCGCGGTCGCGCCAGGCGCGGCGTCGCACCTTCACGGCCGCTTCGAGCAGCGCGAACTTGTACGCCCAGGTGCGGAAGCTGCTCTCGCCGCGGAAGTCGCCGAGTCGCCGCAGCACCAGGACGACTGCCTCGTCGGCTGCCTGCTCGGCGAGCTCGTCGAGCTCCGCCGCCGAGAGCTGGGGCAGGGAGCCGCGTCGCCGGAAGA
>JAICME010000100.1 GCA_025929425.1 Thermoleophilia bacterium
GACAAGCTCGGCCAGTTGCGGACGGGCGCGGCGAGCGGCGTCGCCGCGAGGCACCTCGCTAAGAGCGGCGCGCGCAGCCTCGGCATCATCGGCTGCGGTTGGCAGGCGGAGTCGCAGGTCGCGTCGATCCGAGCCGCACTCCCCGATCTGGAGCGGGTGGTCGCGTACTGCCGAACGGAAGAGAGCCTGCGCGCGTTCTGCGAGGAGCACGGCGCCGAGCCGGGCGAGAGCCACCAGGATCCCGCCGCCTGCGACGTCGTCGTCACCGTCACCGGCTCGCGAGATCCGGTCCTGCGCGGCGAGTGGCTCCAGCCGGGCGCTCTCGTGTGTGCAGTGGGCGCCAACGACGGCCGTCGGCGCGAGCTCGACAACGTCGTCCTCGAGCGGGCGGCGTTCGTCTGTTGCGACGCGCGCGAAGACGCGAGGCTCGAGTCCGCCGACCTGATCGAGCCCGTCGGGTCCGGCGTGCTCGACTGGCTCGAGGTGCACGAGCTCCAGGAGGTCGTCGCGGGCGAGGTCGCAGGACGCCAGACGGACGCGGACATCGTCGTCTTCAAGTCCAACGGCCTCGCCGCGTGGGACGTCGCCGTCGCCGCGGCGGTCGTCGAGCGCGCGCACGCCGCGGGCGCCGGGCAAGAGTTGCAATAGTCCCGGCGTGAAGGCGGACACCGACCGCGGACGGTTCGCGGAGCGGGTGCTCCACGGCGTCGACTCCACCGGCGACTCCGAGACGGTCGTGATCTGGATCGAGCGCAAGGAGGGCGGGATCTGGGCGGTCGGACGCGCTGTCAACCCCGATCGCCGTCCCTCGAAGGAGACGCGCCCCGAGGACTACGTCTTCGAGGGCTACGAGCTCGGCGACGCTCTCCAGGAAGCGAACGAGACGCTCGAGGACGACTTCACCGTGTCGGAGCAAGACGGCCATGGCGAGTCGGTCCGGCCCTTCACCCGCGAGGAGCTGCTCAAGCCGCTCGAGAAGTGGTTCTTCGGCCGCTCGTGACGCTGACCTTCGGCTTCACACCGTGCCCGAACGACGCTTTTGCGTTCCACGCGCTCGTGCACGGGCTCGTTCGGGCATCGTTCGAGGTCGAGCCCGTCCTCTTGGACATCGAGGAGCTGAACCGGCGGTCGGCCGGCGGCGAGCTGCAGCTCACGAAGCTCAGCTTCGGTGCGGCGGCGGCCTCCGGTGATCGGTATCGGCTGCTCCGGAGCGGAGCAGCGCTCGGGCGCGGCGTCGGTCCCCTCGTGGTCGCGCGCCGGGCCGGCTCGCTCGAAGAGGCGGCGGCCGGGCGAATTGCCGTGCCGGGGCGCGAGACCACGGCCTTCCTCCTCCTCCGGCTCGCGGCCCCCGCGCTCGGCGACGTGGTCGAGCTTCGCTACGACGAGATCCTTCCCGCGGTCGTCGCGGGCGATGTGGACGCCGGACTGATCATCCACGAGAGCCGCTTCACGTACGCCGAGCACGGGCTCGTCTCGGTAGCCGATCTGGGCGAGTGGTGGGAGGGTGAGACGGGGCTGCCCGTGCCGCTCGCGGGGATCTTCGCGCGGACCGATCTCGACCCTGGCCTCGTCGAAGAGGCGGAGGCTGTGATCCGCGCGTCGGTCGAGTACGCATTCGCGCACCCGGAAGCGAGTCGCGACTACGTTCGGTCGCTGTCGCACGAGCTCTCGGACGAGGTCTGCGCCGCACACATCGCGCTCTACGTGAACGAGCACAGCGTCGACATCGGCGACGAGGGCCTTACGGCGATCGATCGCCTGCTCGGTCGGGCCGCAGCCGCTGCCTAGACTCAGCCGCATGAACCGGGCCGTCATCCTTTCCGCCGTCCGCACTCCGATCGGACGCTACGGCGGCGCGCTCGCAGGCGTGCGGCCGGACGACCTCGCAGCGCTCGTGATCCGCGAGGCGGTCGCCCGAGCAGGCGTTCCGCCGGAGAAGATCGAGGACGTCTGGTTCGGCGCCGCCAATCAGGCGGGGGAGGACAATCGCAACGTCGCGAGGATGGCCGCGCTGCTCGCCGGGCTTCCCGAGGCGGTGGCCGGCGTCACCGTCAATCGCCTCTGCGCTTCGGGGCTCGCGGCCGTCGTCGGCGCCTGCCACGCCGTCATCGCGGGCGACGGCGACCTCTTCGTCGCGGGCGGTGTGGAATCGATGACCCGCGCTCCCTTCGTCACACCTAAGGCCGCGAAGCCGTTCGAGCGCGCCGATCGTCCTCTCTACGACACGACGCTCGGCTGGCGTTTCACGAACCCGCAGCTCGAGGAGCTGTTTCCACCGGAGTCGATGGGGGAGACGGGCGAGAACGTCGCGGAGCGCTGGGCGGTGACGCGCGAAGAGCAGGACGAGTTCGCGCTCGAGTCGCAGCGACGCTGGTCAGCGGCGGACGAGGCCGGCCGCTTCGCCGACGAACTCGTCCCGGTCGGCGACGTCACGCGTGACGAGCACCCGCGCCCGGACACGACGGCCGAGAAGCTCGCGGCGCTCAGGCCCGCCTTCCGCGAGGGAGGCACCGTCACGGCCGGCAACTCCTCCGGGATCAACGACGGCGCTGCTGCGCTCGTGATCGCCTCGGAGGAGAAGGCGCGCGATCTCGGCGTGGATCCGCTGGGCGCGTTCGTCGGCAGCGCGGTCGCCGGCGTCGACCCTCGGGTGATGGGCGTCGGCCCCATCCCGGCCGTGCGAAAGCTGCTCGAGCGCACCGATGTCTCCCTCGATCAGATCGACCTCGTCGAGCTCAACGAGGCATTTGCCTCCCAGAGCCTGGTCGTGATCCGCGAACTCGGCTTCGACCCCGAGAAGGTCAACGTGAACGGCGGAGCGATCGCGCTCGGCCACCCGCTCGGGATGAGCGGCGCACGTCTCGTCGTCTCACTCCTGCACGAGCTGGGTCGCCGCGGCGGCCGCTACGGCCTCGCGACGCTGTGCGTCGGTGTCGGCCAGGGCCAGGCGGCTCTGTTCGAACGCGCCTAACCGACGGGCGGCCGGATGTAGATCACGCCCTCGTGCTGGATCGGCACGAAGGGTGCTCCCACGCTGAAGACGACGCCTTCGACCTGGTGGATGAGCTCGGTGCCGCCTTCGCCGACGGGGACGACGATGCCGACCTCGTCCTGCGGCTTCGCGTCGAGCCCCTCTTCCTTCAGCGCCGCGAGTAGCCGGTCGCGATCGGGGATGCGTGCTGCCTCCACGCGGACTGTGCTCGACATGTCGTCTCCCTCCATCGGTTTCGGATCCGAAACCTACCGCATCTGGCGTGCGACAAACGGACTTGCGGCACACCGGCCGCCGCCGGCAGCGACTTACTTCCGCAGCGAGAGCGCGGCGCCCACGGCGAGGAGGGCGATGCCGAGCAGCCGCGGCCAGTGAAGCGGGATCGGCTCCGAGCGGAACAGTCCCCACCGGTCGATTGCGGCTCCCATCACGAGCTGGCCGGCGATCAGGATCCCGACGGTCGCCGCAACGCCGATGCGGGGGCCTGAATAGGTCACGGTGAACACGATGAGGAGGCCCATCACGCCGCCGAGCAGCATCCACCACGGCTGGTGGAGCGCGCGTTCGAAACCGGCCACGCTACGGCGTGCGAGGACGAGGACCGCGAACGCGCCCGCCGCCGTGAGCACGGTCGAGAACGCCAGCGCCTCGAGCACTCCGATGCGCTCGCCGAGCCGCGACATCAGGGCGACCTGAATCGAGCCTGCGAGACCGGCCGCAACCGCCAACACCGTTGCGAGCGCGCTCCCGGACACAGCCGAACCCTAGTGCGAGCTCCGGCGGCCATCCGACGTAACCGCGGCGGTCGATTTCTCGTTCAACCCGTCGGATGAGCGAGCTGAGCGAGGACAAAGCGAGCGACGCAGCCGGGTGGCCGGTGCCGTCGAGTGACGTCTTGCGTGAGCTCGAGCCGCCCGAGCTCGTTTGGCCGGAGTCGGACCCTGCCGCTAGCTGGCCGCTTCGTCGCTCTGCCAGAGACTGAAGGCGTTCCCCTCGGTATCCGTGCAGGCGGCGAACCAGCCGTAGCCCGGCACCGGCATCCTGTCCTCTGCCCGGCCGCCGAGCTCCTGGATCTTGGCGCGTGTGGCGTCGATGTCGTCGGTGTCGAAGTAGACGCGCAGGGTGCCGCGCTCGTCCGACGGGAAGATCGCGCCGCCCTGATCCTCGGCGGTCTGGAACATGCGGTAGTCCATCTCGGGCGACATGGGCGGGCCGACCTGCCAGCCGAAGACGCCGCTGTAGAAGTCCTGCGCGCGGTCAGCGTTTTCCGCGCCGATCTCGACGTGTACGAGCTTGCCTGCCATCACCGCTCCTCTCGACCCGGCTATCGTCCCCCCGCCACCTGCGAAAGGAGTCTATGTTCAGGGTCGTCGTCCTCTACGAGCAGGAACCTGACGCGGAGTCGTACGCCGAGCATGCCGCGATCTGTGCGCAGGTACCGAACGGCGTCTTCCGGCACGGCAAGGTGACGGGTGCCCCCATGGGCGAGGCGCCGCACGCGTACTACGCCGAGTGGGAGTGGGCCGACGAGCCGTCGTTCCAGAGCGCGATTCGCAGCGAGGAGTTCATGGCGACCGGAAAGGACGCGTACAAGCGCGGCTTCCCGCAGCCGACCGTCGAGTTCGTCGAGCTCTCCTAGTCGTGGCGGAAGTCGAGGTCGGCCGCGACGGCGACGTCCAGACGATCACGCTGGACCGGCCGGACAAGCTCAACGCCCTCACGCGCGGCGTGCACGAGGAATTGCACGCGGCGCTCGAGGAAGCCCGCGACCCGGCGGTGCGCGCGGTCGTGATCACCGGCGCCGGTCGCGGTTTCTCGGCCGGACAGGACCTCGGCGCCTTCGGCGAGGCGGGTGACGTCGCCGCGATGCTGCGCGCGACCTACCACGTGAACGTGCTCGCGATCCGCTCGCTCGAGAAGCCGGTCATCGCGGCGGTGAACGGCGTCTGCGCGGGAGCCGGTCTCTCCCTCGCCTGTGCTTGTGACATCCGGCTCGCCTCCGACGCGGCCTTCTTCGTCCCCGGCTTCGTCGGGATCGGGTTGATCCCCGACTCCGGCGGGACGTTCTTCCTGCAGCGCCTGCTCGGGACGGCGCGCGCGTTCGAGTGGATGACGTCGAACCGGCGGCTGACCGCGGCCGAGGCGCACGCGTGGGGGCTCGTCTCCGAGGTGATCGAGGCGGATTCGTTCGCGGGGCGTGTCTCGGCGCGTGCGGCAGAGCTTGCGGCCGCGCCGACGCGTGCGATTGCGCTGACGAAGCGGCTCTACGACGAGGCGGCGACCTCGACCCTCGAGGAGCAGCTCGAGCGCGAGGCGGAGGCGCAGGCCGAGGCGGCGCAGACGAACGATTTTCGCGAAGGCGTCGCCGCGTTCCGCGAGAAGCGGGAGGCGCGCTTCAGCGGGCGCTGAGGAGGCGCTGCACTTCGCCTTCCTCCGGCCAGCGGCCCTCCGCCTGCTTCGAGTAGACGAGGTCGCCGGCGGCGAAGATGTCGAACTGCGACTTCGCTCCCTCGCGGATCGAGGCGTCGAGCCCGATGCTGGTCAGCTCGGCCGCGAGACTCGCAGCCCGTTCGTCATAGCCGCTTCAGACGGGGCAGTACAGGATCTCGACGGCCACGACGGGATCGTACGCACGGGGCATGTCCCTACGGCGGAAACGCGCCTACACTGCGGGTTGGGTGTCGATGCGCGTTCTTGGAATGGGAGCAGTCGTGGCCGCCGCGTTGGTGACGGCCGGCGTCGTGTCGGCGGGGAATCCGACGAAGGAGAAGATCGCGCGCACGGCTGCCGGCAACGCGCAGGCGAAGGCCGAGGTGGTGCGGGGGGCCGACCTGGGCTCCGGGTGGAAAGGCGGCTTCAAGAAGCCGGATCTCTCCTCGTCGATGCCGTGTACGAGCTACCTCCCGAAGCAGTCCGACCTCGTGCTGATCGGCGTCGCCGAGACGACGTTCTCCAAACTGCCCTTCGCCGTCGACAGCGAGGCCCAGGTGCTCCGGACGGCGTCGATGGTGCAGCGCGACTGGCAGCGGACGATCCTGGACTCTCGGGTGATCCCGTGCCTGCGACAGGGCTTCGCGAAGGCCCTCGGCTCGACCGCCAAGCTCGTTTCGTTCGGCCGGATCGCTTTTCCTCGGGCGGCGAAGCTCACGCGCGCCTTTCGAGCAGTGTTCAACGTCAAGACGCAGATCGGGGCGGTGCCGGTCGAGATCGACTTCATCGCGCTGGGAAGCGGCCGCAACGAGCTCGCCGTCACGCTCAGCGGGCCGGCAGCGGCGAAGGCCGAGCTGCACTCCACCGCGGTGCGGCTCGCCCGCCTGCTCGCCGGACGCGTTCGCCCCTAGGCCCCGCCTCGCATAGGTCTGGTTCGCGGCGTGGTTCGCGAAGCGCGTGCCGGGCGGCGTGCGCCTTTCGTATGCACGCGCCACGCGCGCAACGGCTCAGTTCGAGGGCGGTGGGGATGGCCCGTGACGGATCATCCCCAGCGATTCCTCAACGGCTTTGATCCGCTCCGGAGAAACGCGAGGACCGTCCGGAGGCGGTTGAAGCCAAGGCCAAGCTGCGGGCTCTGCCAGTGCCTTCACGTATTCCTCGACCCCCGCTGGAGTGCTGAGGAACAGCATCTTCGCCGTGTCCGACTCGACGCGGAAGGTGTGCGGTGTGCCGCCTGGGGCGAACGCGACCATGCCAACTCCACCTCGCTGCCCGCACTCGGCCACCCAGCCGGGCGGCTCACTCTGGTCATTCGCCAGCTCAGAATCGACGATCCAAGCCGTGACTTCCCCTTCGAGCACGTAGAAGGTCTCGTCCTGCGGGTGGGAATGCAGGGGCGGGGCAGCGCCATGAGGAAGGACGCCCTCCCAAAGTGCGAAGCGGCCGCCTGTCTCCTGACCGTCGAGCTTCAGCCGGGCGAGCGTGCCCAGAAACCAGAGCGGATCCCGGCCGCGCACCATTACCTGCCCAACGACGCTCGCAGCACTCACGCCGCGTCTGCGTCGCCGGGAGCGGAGCCGATCCCGATCCAGCTCAGGCCGTCCTCGCCAGCCACCATCTGCCTCCGGACGCTCGGTGGACAGAAAACGAAGTGGCCCGGCCGTAGCGGAATCTCCTGCCCGTCCGCACGCAGCACACCGCTCCCAGCGATCACTGCGTAGACCTCTTCCTGACCGTTCGAGGTGTGATCGTGCTCCGGCCCTTCGGCACCGGCGTCCAGCTCGAGCTGATTGACCCGAAAACCCGCAACCCCGAGTCGATCGGTCAGCGCGCGAAAGACCCCATGCTGCGCCTCCACTTCACTCGCGTGAACCACCTGATGCGAACCCACGATGCCTCCTCTCTCCATGGCCTCCGGCCCGTTGCCGCCAGCAGTATCCCCGAACTCGCGACACCGAAGGCCGCGACATCAGGCGGCATATCGGGAACCGAGCGCGACTGCGACTGCCTCCTGGGTCGATCTCTCTCAGATCGTCTTGAACTGCTCGAACGGCTGGTGGCAACTCTCGCAGTAGCGGAGCGAGCGGCACGGGGTGGGGCCGAAGATGTTCTCGAGCTTCGTCTTCATCGAGCCGCAGTACGGGCACTTGTGCACCTGAGACTTGAGCTGGACGAGGCTGGACGCACCGGCGGCCAGCGGTCTCGGCGCGGGCGGGGCGAATCCCGCCGCCCGCAGCTTTTCGCGGCCGGCCGCGGTGATCTTGTCGGTCCCCCAGGAGTCGTCGTTGATCACGGAGACCTTCGGCTCGGCTCCGAGCTCGCGGACCTTCTCCTCCATCGCGCGCTTCATCACCTCGAGCGCCGGGCAGCCGAGGAAGGTCGGCGTGAACTCGATGTGGACATGGCCGTTCTGGACATCGACCGAGCGGATGACGCCGAGGTCGACGAGCGAGACGACCGGAATCTCGGGATCGGGGATCTCCTGCAGCGCCTCCCAGACCCGAGCCTCGGCTACCACCGCGCTCCCGCCGGAGCCGAGCGTCGCACCTCCGTCATCTCCTTCCACATGGGGGCGAGCTCGTCGGTGTGCGTGCCGCGCTCGATCGCCTCGACCTCGGGGAGGCCGACGCGCGTCACGAGCTCGCCGCGCAGCTCGGTGGGGAGGACGCCCAGCGCGTACGGCCACAGCTCCTCGACCGCTGCCTGGAAGCGCGGCTCGCCGCGCAGGCGGTCGTGCCACATCTCGGCGTGCATGCGGTGGTACGCCTCCTCGCGGTCGATCTTCGCCGCAAGCCCTGCGACCGCGGGGTCCGAGTCGTCCTTCAATGCGGTGATCCGGATCTCGTCGGCGACTTCGTAGAGCCAGCGGCGCGCGATCGTGTGCGCCCACTCGAGGAGGTGGAGCTCGACGAGCGGCGAGCAGTGGTACTCCTCCGCCTTGCGGTCGAACGCGAGCGCGTCGGCGTCGCCTTCGGGCCCGACGAGCAGCTCGTAGACGGCGCGCGCGTGCCCGATCTCGTTCTGCGCGATCGAGGAGAAGGCCACGTCCTCTTCGAGCATCGGTGCGATCCCGGTCCACTCCGAGTCGCGCCAGCCGAGGACGAGCTCGTCGTCAGCCAGGCCCAGCAGTGCCTGCTCGTTCACGTGCCTCCTTCAGCCGTGCCTTGATCGAGTAGCCGTCGACGCGGCGGTACTTGAGGTCGAACTCGTCCGCCCAGTCCTCGACGTCGCGGATCGCCTCGCGCGGGACGAGCCAGAGAGCGACGGACTCGCCGCGGCGGCCGTACTGCTCGCGCGCCCAGGCCTCGGCGAAGTCGGCGTCGGGGGCGACGACCGAGCCCGCATGCTCGAAGGGCTGGCCGCGCCGTTCCTTGCGGAAGACCTCCCAGACCGGGTGGCTCACGCGGCGAGCACGGCGTCGCGCACCCACTGCTCCTGCTCGAGGAAACGGCGTCGGAGGCCGAGTCGCTCCTCGGTCTTCGGGCCGTGACCCGTGACGACGTGCTTGAGCTCGTCCCAGTCGGGCTCCGTGTACTCCCAGACGCCCTCGTCACGCTTGCGGAGCTTCGGGTCCGGGACCTCGAGGCCGAGCTCGCGGATCTGCGGCACGTAGCCGTCGAGGAACTGCTGCCGTGCCTCCTCGTTCCCCTGTGACTTGATCCGCCAGAGGAACATCGGGTCCTCCTCGCGCGGGATCGGGTTGCCGTGGAACTGCATCAGCGGGCCCCACCAGCGGTTGAGCGCCTCCTGCACGAGCTCGAACTGCTCGGGCGTGCCCGTGACCATCGCGAGGATGACGTCGCGTCCGTGCAGGATGTGGAACGACTCCTCCCAGCAGATCTTCTTCATGATCCGCGCGTACGGCGCGTACGAGCACTTGAGGA